>NZ_JBFTME010000003.1:0-498548 GCF_056396805.1 Rhizobium sp. 05N49 | reverse complement strand
GAGCAACAAACCAGCATCAGCCAATCCGCTTGATTTCTTTAGAACGAGAGACTTCGTCGCCAGCAGCGCCGCCGCCCTCGTCAGTGAGTGGGCTTATAATCCCACRCCCTCGAAACAGTCAACACCACCAATCCAACTTTTTTGACATTTTTGTAACAGGTTGATTTTGCTTGCTGTTTTTGAGCGCTCGATCACACGGGCCAATTTGCCGGTCAAAATCGCCCGGTTTCGGATCGGTTTTCGCTCGATACGGTCAAGCAGTCTCGATTGGGTGCCCTCATTATATGGGAAGCATGGCCCTGAATTCCAACCGCTTGCCTCGACCGCCCCAATCGGTAGTCTGAAACAGTCATATCCAAGCCGATACGGAGTTTCAGAATGCTTGTCCTCGATGAAGAACAGACGCGATCCGCACTGCCCTGGGCGGAGCTTATCGACGCCATCGAGGCAATGTTTCGAAGCACCTGCGTCATGCCCGTTCGCCATCACCACGATATGGAGGTCCCCGGGGAAGAGAATGCCACTCTTCTGTTGATGCCGGCCTGGCTCCCCGGGCAGTATATGGGCATCAAGACTGTTTCCGTCTTTCCCGGCAATGTTCGAAGAAGCCTTCCGGCGATTTTCGGAAGCTATCTGCTCTCCTCTGCAGCAACCGGCCAGATGCTGGCGGTCATCGAGGGGGGAGAGCTCACGGCACGCCGGACCGCAGCGACCTCGGCCCTGGCATCGCGCTATCTTTCCCGGTCGGACGCCGAGGAAATGCTGGTCTGCGGTACCGGCCGACTTTCACTCAACCTCATGCAGGCACATGGGATAGCCAGACCGATCCGGCGCTACCATGTCTGGGGACGCAATAACGAAGCGGCGGAGAAGGTAGCCGAGGAGGCGCGAGCACTTGGGCTGCAGGCCGAAGCTGTGAGCGATCTTGGAGCGGCGGCGAAAACGGCCGATATCATTTCCTGTGCGACGCTCTCCAGCGAGCCGCTTATTCGTGGCGAGTGGCTTAAGCCCGGTGCCCATCTCGACCTTGTCGGCGCTTTCAAACCCAGCATGCGCGAGAGCGACGATGATGCCGTGCGTCGCTCCGCCGTATATGTCGATACGAGAGCCGGCGCGCTCAGCGAAGGTGGCGACATCGCGCAACCGCTGAAGAGCGGGGTATTAAAAGCAGACGATATACGCGGCGAGCTCGCAGAACTGATCGCTGGCACCTGCGGTAGACGGAAGGACGATGAGGAAATCACGCTCTTCAAATCCGTTGGTGCAGCGCTCGAGGATCTGGCCGCCGCCATCCTTGCCTATGAAATGGTGACGGGCGGAAAGTGAAGACCATGCCTTCTTTGCCGGAGCTTCCGGTTTCGCACGTGCTGCCCGATATCAGCGCGGCGCTTGGCAAGGAGAAGCGCGCCGTACTTTCGGCTCCTCCGGGCGCCGGGAAGACGACGCTCGTACCGCTTCATCTGCTTGGCCAGGCCTGGCGCGCTGACGGGAAGATCATCCTGCTGGAACCCCGCCGGCTGGCGGCACGCGCCGCGGCAAGCCGGATGGCGTCTCTGCTCGGGGAGCAGGTGGGCGAAACGGTCGGCTACCGCATGCGCCTGGACAACAGGATATCGGCGAGGACGCGGATCGAGGTTGTCACCGAGGGAGTCTTCGCTCGCATGATCCTCGATGATCCCGAACTTTCAGGCGTCTCCACCGTCATCTTTGACGAATTTCACGAGCGGTCGCTGGATGCCGATTTCGGTCTTGCGCTGGCGCTTGACGTTCAATCGGCGCTTCGCGACGATCTTCGAATCCTTGTGATGTCGGCAACGCTTGATGTCGAGCGGGTGGCTGCGTTGCTTGAACATCCGCCTATCATCGAAAGCATGGGGCGAAGCTTTCCGATTGATATCCGCTATCAGGACCGACCGGGCGGCGAGCGAATTGAAGACGCAATGGTGCGGGCGATCGCGGGTTTTCACGCGAGCGAAACCGGATCGATCCTCGCTTTCCTTCCCGGTCAGGCGGAGATTACCCGGACGGCAGAGCGACTCGAGGGGCGGTTCGGCACCGGGACGCTGATTACACCGCTCTACGGCAATCTCAGCCAGAAGGAGCAGGATGCGGCGATCCGCCCTGCGGCACCGGGTACGCGCAAAATCGTGCTTGCGACCTCGATTGCCGAAACCTCAATTACCATAGACGGGGTACGGATCGTGATCGACAGCGGGTTGCAGCGGCTGCCCGTCTTCGAGGCATCGACGGGCATCACGCGGCTGGAAACCGTGCGCGTGTCGCGCGCTTCGGCCGATCAGCGCGCCGGCCGCGCCGGAAGAACGGAGCCAGGCATCGCCATCCGCTTGTGGCACCAAGGCCAGACGGCGGCGCTCCCGGCCTTCACCCCACCACAGATCCTTTCGAGTGATCTTTCCGGTCTCGTACTCGATCTTGCCTCTTGGGGCGTCCAGGACACAAAATCGCTGGCCTTTGTCGATCAGCCACCGGAGACGACGATCAGGGAAGCCCGCGCGCTGCTGGTGCAGCTCGGGGCGCTGGACAAGGACGGCGCATTGACGGCGCGCGGAAAGGTGATGCGCGACCTCGCGCTGCCACCGCGGCTGGCTGCCATGGTGGTCTCGGCTGGTGAATCAGGTCATGCCAAGGATGCGGCGCTGATCTCCGTGCTTTTGACCGAGCAAGGGCTCGGCGGCACCAGCATCGATCTGGAAGAGCGCCTGCGACGGTTCAAAGGCGAAAAAGGCGAAAGGGCAGAGGCTTCGAGACGGCTCGCGGAAAGGCTCTCGGAAGGCTTCAACAAGGTTTCAAGTGCTGAACCTGCGCTCGCAGGAAGGCTTCTGCTGCACGCTTTCCCGGATCGGGTCGCACTTCAGCGCGGCGCGCGCGGGCGATATGTCATGGCGAATGGCCGCGGCGCGGAGCTGGCGGAGACCGAGCGGCTGGCCGGCAGCCAGATGCTGGTCATTGCCGATCTGACGGGCCGGGCCGCGCAGGGGAGAATTCTGGCGGCAGCGGACATCTCCCGTGCCGACATCGAGGATGAACTGCCGGGCGAAATCCGGACGGACGACCAGACCTTTTTCGACAGGCAGAGCCGGCAGGTGCGGGCACGCCGGGCCACAAGGCTCGGAGCGATCATCTTCGAGGAAGCGCCGCTTCCGCGCCCCTCAGGCGAGGCGGTGGTGCGGGCGCTTGCGCAGGGATTGCAGGAACTAGGGCTCGATCAGCTTCCCTTTTCCAAGGAGGCCCTGCAACTTCGGGAGCGAATCGGCTTCCTGTATCGGACGATCGGTGAACCGTGGCCCGATATCAGCGATGAAGCACTACTTGACCGAATGGAAGACTGGTTCATCCCTTTCCAAACGGACGCGCGAGGGCTTTCGGATATTTCCGTCTCCGGGCTCTCCAACGGGCTGATGGCGCTCGTGCCGCACGATCTGCAGCGCGATCTCGCACGGCTTGCTCCAACGCATTTCGAGGCACCAACGGGGCAGCGTCATCCGATCCAGTACGACGGCGAAGAACCAACGCTGACGATCCGGGTTCAGGAACTCTTCGGTCTCAAGCAGCATCCGGCGGTCGCTGGGGGACGATTGCCCCTTCTTCTGGAGCTTACTTCTCCGGCCCATAGGCCGATCCAGACGACCCGCGACCTGCCCGGCTTTTGGGCGGGCTCATGGAGGGATGTGCGTGCTGACATGCGGGGGCGCTATCCGAGACATCCCTGGCCGGAGAGGCCTGACGAAGCGGCGCCAACGACAAGGGCAAAGCCCCGTGGTACATAATCTGCCGTCCTTGGAGCGCCGGCGTCGATGCTGTGAGAGTGTGGGCTGTAGGAGTATGGCGTGATCGAGAAGACCGAGATCCAGACACAGGAAGACAGGCTGAGCAGCCGCCGGCTGCGGTTGCAGACTTTGGTGCGATTGCGATGGCTGGCAGTTACCGGCCAGGCGGTAACGGTCGTCATCGTCGCCTTCCTCTTAAAATTCCCCCTGCCGCTGGTTGCCAGCTGCTCGCTGATTGCCGCACTCGCCTGGGTGAATTTCTATCTGATGATCCGCTATCCGCCGACCCACCGGCTTGAGCCGCCTGCCGCTTTCGCGCTTTTGGGTTTCGATCTTCTGCAGCTCTGCGCGCTGCTCTTCATTACCGGCGGCCTGGCCAATCCCTTTGCAGCACTGGTCTGCGTACCCGTCATCATTTCCTTCGCCTCACAGCCGATCCGCTACAGCACGGCATTGATCGGCTTTGCGATGGTCTGCATTACCGTGCTTGCCTTTTCGCCCTTCCCGCTTCCGTGGTTCGACGGGATGGAAATCAATGTCCACAATGTCATGCAGTTCGGTGTCTGGTGCTCGATCGCCTCGACGATGGCCTTTGCCGCCTTCTATGCCTACCGGGTGTCGATGGAAGCGAGCCAGCTTGCCGACGCGCTGGCAGCAACGGAGCTTGTGCTGCAGCGGGAGAAGCATCTTTCGCAGCTCGACGGGCTTGCCGCCGCCGCAGCCCATGAGCTCGGCACCCCGCTTGCCACGATCAGTGTCGTTGCCAAGGAAATGGAGCGCGAGCTCAAGAATGACGACCGGTTCCGCGAGGATGTGCAGCTCCTGCGCAGCCAGAGCGAGCGCTGCCGCGATATCCTTCGCCGGCTGACGACGCTCTCTGCCGAGGGCGATGCGCATCTGCGGCGGCTACCGCTCTCCTCGATGATGGAGGAGATCGTGGCGCCGCATCGAGAATTCGGTATCAAGCTGGAGTTGGTGGAGAAGAGCCCGCGCAGGGGCGAGCCTGTTACCGACCGCAATGCCGGCATCATGTACGGGCTTGGCAACCTCGTCGAGAACGCCGTCGACTATGCGCGGGAGAAGGTGACGGTCACGGTCGAACACGATCACGAAAAGGTGCTCATTGTCATCGAGGACGACGGCAACGGTTACGCACCCGACATTCTGACGCGGATCGGCGAACCCTACGTCACCAAACGGCAGAAGGAAGATACGGCTGGAGGCCTTGGACTGGGGCTTTTCATCGCCAAAACGCTGCTGGAGCGCTCCGGTGCATCCTTGATTTTCGAAAACCGCGAACCGGAAAACGCCGGTGCGCGCATTCGAATCGAATGGCCGCGCGTATTGATGGACGCAAATTCGACAAAATGACTTTGTGGGCATAAACAGGATATGAGCGGTTGACGCATTTTTGGACATTCAACCGTCGGGACCGTAGCGATGACAGATCAGAATCATGAGATTTCCGCCGGCTCCAACGAGGAGCATATCGGGCCCGACCCGAGCCTGCTGATCGTCGATGACGACGGCCCCTTTCTACGTCGCCTGGCGCGGGCCATGGAGGCGCGCGGCTTTCATGTGGAAACGGCCGAATCGGTGGCAGAAGGTGTGGCCAAGTCCAAAGGCCGGCCGCCGAAATATGCGGTGGTCGACCTGAGGCTCGGCGATGGCAACGGTCTCGATGTCATCGAAGCTATCCGCCAGCGGCGTGACGATACGCGAATCATCGTGCTGACGGGCTACGGAAATATCGCCACTGCCGTGACTGCGGTGAAGCTCGGGGCTGTGGATTACCTTGCAAAACCCGCTGATGCCGATGATGTGTTTGCCGCGTTGACGCAGCGGCCGGGAGAGAAGGCGGAACTGCCGGAAAATCCCATGTCGGCCGATCGCGTCCGCTGGGAACACATCCAGCGTGTCTATGAAATGTGTGAACGCAACGTGTCCGAGACGGCACGCCGGCTCAACATGCATCGCCGCACACTGCAGCGCATCCTCGCCAAACGCGCACCGAAATAATCAGACGTCGTCGACGTTGAAGGGCTTGCCGTTCGCCCATTCGGCCATCATCAGCCGCTGAGCGGCGGCGCGCGAGAAGTTGAGGGTCACGGCCTTGCGGGTCGCTGGCGGCAGGCGATGTTCAGGTGCTTCGCGCAGCATATGCGCCCCGTAACCATCTGAAAGAAAAAGGCCGCACTCTTCCGGGAAGATATCCTGGGGCACATCCTTATGTGTTGCAAAGAATAGCCTATCGCAATGCAGGCGGTAATCCGGCCATTTGCGATCGACCTTGAAGTCTTCGATCGACGTCTTGATCTCGACGATCCAGACCTCTCCTTTTTCAGAGATCGTGATCAGATCGGCCCGGCGACCGCTCGCCAGCGGCAGCTCCGGCAGCACGGCGTGGCGCATGTCGTGAAGCAAAATCTGCATGCCACGGCGCACCATCATTGCCCTGTCCGATTGCCGGCCATCGATTAACGGATTGTTATTGTAAACGCTCAAAATCGTCATGGATAACCATCAAGTGGGGTTGGCCGTTGTTGCAAAAAAGCCATGCGCTTTTAATTTGCGGCTCAGATGGATTTTGTCGCACCGCAGTAGCCTTGCAAAGGCAAAGTTAATCGAAAATAAACCATAAATAACGATGGTCGAAAGACTATCCTCCAATTGCCCAAAACCTTCACGAGTCATCCATGCGCATCCGCAATGCATTCCCTGTATTTGGCCTGCTGGCGACCCTGGCACTGGCCGGCTGCTCCACGACGTCCGAAACCGCATCCACCGACACGGGCGCGGGTCCGACCGTTCAGACGGCACAAATCTTCAATGACGCCTATGGCGTAACGTCGGATGCCGGATACTCCCTGCCGGCAATCCCGATTGATCGCGTCAAGCCGGAATTCCGTCGCCAGATCGTCAGCTACCAGAGCGACGAACGTCCCGGCACGATCATCGTCAACACGCGCGAGCGTCACCTCTACTACATCCTGCCCAACGGCAAGGCTGTTCGCTACGGCATTGGCGTCGGCAAACAGGGCTTCGCTTGGTCCGGCACGGCCTATGTCGCCTGGAAGCAGGAATGGCCGAACTGGCACCCGCCGAAGGAAATGGCCGTCCGTCGTCCTGAAATCGCCAAGTATGTCGAAGACGGCATGGGTCCAGGCCTCACCAATCCGCTCGGCGCACGCGCCATGTACCTCTTCAATGAAGAGGGCAAGGACACGCTCTTCCGTCTGCACGGCACTCCGGAATGGGCCTCGATCGGTACTGCCGCTTCGTCGGGCTGCATCCGCCTGATGAACCAGGACGTGATCGACCTCTACAGCCGCGTCCGTCCAGGCAAGACCACCTCCAAGGTCATCGTTATACAGTAAGCTAAAAGCCGAATTCGGTATAAAAAAGGCCGCCGGACCTTGGGTTCGGCGGCCTTTTTGTATTCAGCATGCTCAGGCTCAGGCGGTCTGTTTCGCCTTGAGCTCGATGCGGCGGCGATGCAGGACAGGCTCGGTGTAGCCATTCGGCTGCTCCCTGCCCTTCAGGACCAGATCGAGTGCCGCCTGGAAGGCGATCGAATCATCGAAATGTCCGGCCATCTGAATGTAGGCCGAATCGCCGGCATTCTGCTGATCGACGACGGCGGCCATGCGCTTCATGGTTTCGACGATCTGCTCCCTGGTGACGATCTTGTGGTGCAGCCAGTTCGCCATGTGCTGGGCGGAAATCCGCAGCGTCGCACGGTCTTCCATGAGGCCGACATTGTTGATGTCAGGCACCTTGGAGCAACCGATGCCCTGGTCGACCCAACGCACGACATAACCCAGAATGCCCTGAGCGTTGTTGTCGAGTTCACGCTGGATTTCTTCCGGCGTCCAGTTCGGCCGCACAACGACCGGCACCGAGAGAATATCGGAGAGCTTGGCGCGGGTGCGATCCTTCAGGCTTTCCTGCACCTTGGAGACATTGATCTGGTGATAATGCGTGGCATGCAGAGTGGCGGCCGTTGGCGATGGTACCCAGGCGGTGTTCGCCCCCGCCTTCGGATGGGCAATCTTCTGCTCCAGCATCGCGGCCATCAGATCAGGCATGGCCCACATGCCCTTGCCGATCTGTGCGTGGCCGGAGAGGCCGCATTCGAGGCCGATATCGACGTTCCAGTTTTCGTAGGCGCCGATCCAGGCAGCCTGCTTCATGTCGCCCTTGCGGATCATCGGACCGGCTCCCATAGAAGTGTGGATCTCGTCGCCGGTGCGATCGAGGAAACCCGTGTTGATGAAGACGACGCGTTCGCGGGCAGCGCGGATGCATTCCTTGAGATTGACCGTGGTACGGCGCTCCTCGTCCATGATGCCCATCTTGATGGTGTTGCGCGCCATGCCGAGGGCATCTTCAACGCGCGAGAAGATCTCAACGGCGAAGGCGACCTCTTCTGGGCCGTGCATCTTCGGCTTGACGACATACATTGAGCCGGCGCGCGAATTCTTGCGGCGTCCGGAGGAGCCGACATCGTAAAGCGCAATCAAGCCGGTGATCATGGCATCCATGATGCCTTCCGGCACCTCGTTGCCATCCCGATCGACGATTGCCGGGTTGGTCATGAGGTGGCCGACATTGCGCACCAGCATCAGCGAGCGGCGATGCAGCTCGAAGGTCGCGCCGCCGGGCGCTGTATAAGCGATATCAGGATTGAGCCTGCGGGTGAAAGTGGAGCTGCCCTTCGTCACTTCCTCCTGCAGGTCACCCTTCATGAGGCCCAGCCAGTTGCGGTAGACGGTGACCTTGTCCTCGGCATCAACAGCAGCAACGGAATCTTCGCAATCCATGATCGTGGTTATCGCCGATTCAAGCCAGACATCGGAAATGTGGGCCGGATCGGTCTTGCCGATCGGGGTCGACGCATCGAGCACGATTTCGATGTGAATGCCGTTATTCTTGAAAAGAATATGGGTCGGCGCGTTCGCGTCGCCGCGATAGCCGGCAAAATGCTCGGCATTCTTGAGCGCGAGAGCCATGCCATTGGTGGCGGCAATAACGAGAGCTCCGTTCTCCACGGCGAAAGAGCCGGCATTCTTCCAGGAGTTGCCTTCAAGCGGAACCGCGGAATCGAGAAAATCACGTGCCCAGGTTATAACCTTCTCGCCACGCCTGGGATTGTATCCTTTGCCCTTTTCGGCGCCGTCCGTTTCCGGGATAGCGTCGGTGCCATAGAGCGCGTCATAGAGCGATCCCCAGCGGGCGTTGGCGGCATTCAGGGCGTAACGGGCATTCATGACGGGAACGACGAGCTGGGGGCCGGCAATGGAGGCGATCTCGGCATCGACATGGGCAGTCGAAACCTGAAAATCCGGCCCTTCGGGCAGGAGATAGCCGATCTCCTTCAGGTAGGACTGATAGGCGTCCATATCCGTCGGTGCGCCGTTCTGGCGATACCAATCGTCAATCTTTGCCTGCAGCTGATCGCGCTTCAAAAGCAGTGCGCGATTCTTCGGAGCCAGATCATGCACAATCGCCGAGAAATCGGCGAAAAACTTGTCCGCATCGATTGCGAGGCCCGGCAACGCTTCCTTCACGAGGAAATCATGAAGGACGGCTTCGATGAAGAGACCATTCTTTTCAATGCGGCTCATGCGGTGTCTCCCTTGCAGTGGCAGCTTTTTCATGCTGCCACTTTGCCCGGCTTTCATTCACAGTCAATTCAGCAACAATTCGAAAGATTTATGCAGGCTTGGAAACAGTCCGGCGGGTCACGCGCATCGGAAGGCCGTTTTGCGGCTGCGTCGTCAGTTTCTGCACCGGCCAGGGATTCGTCTGATCGGTCGAATCGAAGCGATAGCGATGCATCAGCACAGCCAATGCGATCACCGCTTCCTGAAGCGCGAATGTCGCGCCGATGCAGACGCGCGGACCGGCACCGAAGGGCAGGAACTGGAAGCGGCCGACGGAGGCGCGGTTTTCGGGAAGGAAGCGTTCCGGCATGTAGGCGCGGGGTCGGTCCCAATGGAGCTCATGGCGATGTAATGTCCAGGGCATGACGAGCACAGTAACACCAGCCTCGATCTCGACCCGCTCACCCTTGGGGCTGGTCCAGGAATCATCTGCAATGGCCGCGCGATTGATCGACGGGGCCGGCGGATAAAGGCGGAGTGCCTCTTCGAAGGCGGCGCGGGTCTGCGGCATCAGATCCGGCCATTCGACCGGGTCTGCGCCTGAAGCGAGGATCCTGTCGATCTCTTCTTCCATCGCCTCGCGGATATGCGGGCTATTCGATACGCAATAGAGCGTCCAGGCGAGCGCGCGGGCTGTGGTCTCGTGGCCCGCACCGATAAAGGTCAGGATATTGTCCTCGATCTCCTCCTTTGTGAGACCATCAGGACCGGCCTGCTCCAGCAGCAGGGTCAGGAAATCGTTCGGCGCGGTGCTGCGATCTGCCTTCATCTTGGCAAGCCGCATATCCATGGTGTTGCGCACGATCGCCCGGAATTTCTCCAGCACCTTCTGGCCGCCGATACGTGTCACACGTGGAACCCAGGACGGCGCCCGCAGCAGATCCATCGGATCGACGCGGCCCATGCGATGCAGCAGCTCATTGACATCATCGGCGAAGTGGCCGCTCGATGTGACGATCTCACCGGAAAACAACGTGTCTGCGAGAATGGCGAAAGTCAGCTCCGTCATGTCGGTGCTGATATCGAAAATCGTGCCGTCTTCGTCGACATCGGCATATTTGCGGACGTATTCTTCCGACTGGCGCAGCATCTGGCTGGCAAAGCCCTTGGCATGGCGGGGCGTGAAAACAGGGGCGACAGCCTTGCGCGAGCGTTTCCAAACCGAACCTTCGGCGGTTAGAAGTCCGTCGCGCAGGATCGGGCGCAGCACAAGCTGGCGGACGTCGGACATGCGGTAATTATTGGCATTGTCGACCAGCACATGCTTGATCAGCCCGGGATCGTTGGCGATCAGCGTTCGCTGCCCGAAGAAATTGGTGTAGATCCAGGGTAGCGTATACGAGGGCTCGCCCCAAAGTTCGAGCGGGTTGCGGAAGATCGTCCTGATGATTTCGAGCCGCGACGGCGGCACGGTGCGCGGCAGCGGTGCCGGCGGTACGAAGGGGTCCGGACGCATGTCCATCAGCATAGCCTTTCCCGGGAGATATCGTCTTCCCGGCAGGCCTGAAGTTAGAGCAGGCCCTTGAGCTGGTCCAGTTTGTCGTTGATCAGCCAGCCGTAATAATTCTCTTCCGGCCAGACTGTCGTGCCGGAAGCGCGATTCTTGGCGGCGAGCGCTGCGGCGCGCTGGCGCGAATTGCCGACATTATAAAGTGTGGCTGTCACCCCCGGATTGCCGGAGATATCCATGCCGGCAATCTCCTTGTAGTCGTCGATCGACCGGCGGATCGAGGCCGCGACGAAGGCGAGCGAGATGTCTGGGTCCATGATCGCCTTGTAGACGGAGCCGGCATTCTTCTCGTTAAGCTTGGGATAGCCGGAAACACGGGATACGAGATCGGACAGCATCAACGCGGTCAGTGGGTTGACCTGGCCGAGGCCGAAGGTCTGACCGGCATAGAAGGGCTGAAAGAAGACAGCGCTGAAGCGATTGTTGGGGAAGCTCTTGCCACCCACGGTCTTGCCGCGGAAATCGCTTTCCCAAACGTCCTCGCGGCAACTCCAGAGCGTGTAGGAATCGCTCTTGCCGTTGCAGGCGGCAAATTGCGGCCGGTCGACGAAATCATCGACACTCTCGCCATCATAGGCAAAACGGAAGCTCTGACCGGCATAGGACGCGGCCTTCACATAGTAGGACTGCAAGCGGTCATAGGCATCGACATTATAAGTATGTTCGCCGACGATCGCGCCGATCACATGAATGGGGTTGATACCATAGGCATTCGAAACCTTCTTGATCTTGCCCATGAGTTCATGGTCGGTCGACAGGAGGTCGTACACCTTCTCATATTTGATATCGAACGTCGTCTTGGTGCCCTTGGTGCGACGGACCGAAGCGCCTGGAATATCCGGCTGCTCGGCATGACGGTTGCCTGGCGGGACAGCCTGCGCCGCAAGCGCAGGAACCGAGCCCGCAATGGTGATGGCAATCACAAGGCTTGTCAAAAGGCGTCGCACGATCTGCTTTCCCGTCTTTCCCTGTCGTCTTCGTGTCGCGGCTGACTGGACCAGAATCTTGTCCGAATAAAGCCGTACAAAAAACAAAGCGGGCCTTTCACTAAAAAGTAAAAGGCCCGCTGTCGAGAGTTCAGATCGTCAAAGTTTCTGCGTTACCTGCGCAAAGACAGGAAACGATGTTTCCCGATCACAGGATGAAGCGTGACAGGTCGGTATTCTGCGCGAGATCGCCGACATGCTCGCGCACGTAAGCGGCATCGATCTTCACATCCGTGCCGGCGCGATCCGGTGCATTGTAGGAGATGTCGTCCAGCACCCGCTCCATGACCGTCTGCAAGCGGCGCGCGCCGATATTTTCGACGGAGGAGTTCAGATGGACGGCGACATCGGCGAGCGCATCGATCGCGTCATCGGTGAAATCGAGCGTCAGGCTTTCGGTTTCCATCAGCGCCTTATACTGGCGAATGAGGCTGGCCTCGGTTTCCGTCAGGATGCGGCGGAAGTCTTCCTTGTTCAGCGGACGAAGCTCGACGCGGATCGGCAAGCGGCCCTGCAATTCGGGCAGCAGATCCGACGGCTTGGAAACATGGAAGGCGCCCGAGGCGATGAAGAGGATGTGATCCGTCTTTACCGGGCCGTATTTGGTCGAGACCGTGGTGCCTTCGACGAGCGGCAGCAGGTCGCGCTGCACGCCCTCGCGGGAAACGCCGGCGCCGGCGCCGCCATCGCGAGCCGCGATCTTGTCGATTTCGTCGAGGAAGACGATGCCGTCATTTTCAACCGAGCGCACGGCTTCGCGCTGAATGACCTCATTGTCGATCAGCTTGTCGGACTCGTCGCGGACCAGGTCGGTGTAGGAGGCCTTCACCGTCGTGCGCACCTTCTTGGTGCGGCCGCCCATCGCCTTGCCGAACATTTCCGACAGGTTCAGTACGCCGATATTGGCGCCCGGCATGCCGGGAATATCGAAGCCGCCCATTCCGGAGCCGGTATCGGCTACTTCGATATCGATTTCCTTGTCGTCGAGTTCGCCATTGCGCAGCTTCTTGCGGAAGCTTTCACGCGTCGCGGGCGAGGCCGTCGCACCGACCAGCGCATCGAGAACGCGCTCTTCGGCGCTCATATGGGCTTTTGCCTGAACCTCCGTACGCTTCTTTTCGCGGATCAGGCCGATGCCGACCTCGACGAGATCGCGGATGATCTGCTCGACGTCGCGGCCGACATAACCGACTTCGGTGAATTTCGTGGCTTCGACCTTAATGAAAGGTGCACCGGCGAGCTTGGCGAGGCGACGGGAGATTTCCGTCTTGCCGACGCCGGTCGGACCGATCATCAGGATGTTCTTCGGCATGACTTCGTCACGCAAGCTCGGATCGAGCTGGTGACGGCGCCAGCGGTTGCGGAGCGCAATCGCGACAGCGCGTTTGGCCTCATGCTGGCCGATGATGTAGCGGTCGAGCTCGGAAACGATCTCGCGGGGAGAAAAAGTGGTCATTGTCTATCATTCTCCTGGCGGTCCAGGGCCATCAGAAGCGCCCGGCCGTAATTCGTAGTAGTTTCGCCAAGTCTTTGAAAGCCTGCCTTGGTATAGGCTCTGATTGCGAAAGCGTTGTCCGGATGCGGATCGACCAGCACGCGGTTCTTGCCCCTATCGAAAAGCGACTGGCAAAACTGCGCCATGAAGGCCGGACCGTGACCCTTTCCAAGAAGCGCTTCGACCCCGATAAACTGATCGATGCCGCAGGTACCATCGGGCTGACCGTCCAGTGCAGCATCGTCTTCATCATCGAGATCAGCCACCTGAATGAAGGCAAAATCCCTGCCGTCGAGCGTCACAATATAGGGCTCGACCGCCAGATCATGCAGATGCTCTTCGATCGAGGCCAGTGCCTCTTCCGGCTCGCTCCACCAGCGGCGGACATGCGGCTTCCCTAGCCATTTGGCCAGAAGGGGCAGATCAGCCACCGTGACGGAACGGAAGACATATTCCGTCATTCCGCGTCCAGCGTTTCCACGATGACATTGTGGTTCGTGTACACGCAGATGTCGGCGGCGATATCGAGCGCACGACGGGCAATGTCTTCGGCGGACTTGTCTGTGTCGGTAAGTGCGAGAGCCGCGGCAAGCGCGAAATTGCCGCCCGAACCGATAGCGGCAACGCCATGTTCGGGCTCCAGCACATCGCCATTGCCGGTAATGGCGAGCGTCACCGATTTGTCGGCAACCAGCATCATGGCTTCGAGATTGCGCAGGTAGCGGTCGGTGCGCCAGTCCTTGGCGAGCTCAACGGCGGCGCGCATCAGCTGACCCGGATATTGTTCCAGCTTCTTTTCAAGCCTTTCCAGAAGGGTGAAGGCATCGGCGGTCGCACCAGCGAAGCCGGCGATCACTTCGCCCTTGCCGATACGGCGGACCTTGCGGGCATTGCCCTTCATGACGGTCTGGCCGAGGCTGACCTGACCGTCGCCGGCCACCACGACCTTGCCGCCTTTTCGAACTGTAATAATTGTCGTCATCTAACACCTGTTGCCCGGCACGCGGGCGGTTCCAGCGGGCCGAACGCCGGCCCTGTTGAACCCTATGTAAGAGGGCCTGCGACGATTGCAAATGGCCTTCCTTTTCTGCCCCCACGCTTCTGGATATTTCGCAATCCGCCTGATAAGGAACCACCTTGATTTCAAGGAGAAAGCCATATGGCCGAGACCGCAGCAAGCCGCACGGGCAGTGTTTCCCGTAAGACCAACGAGACGTCCATTTCCGTTTCCGTCAATCTCGACGGCACCGGCAAGTCGACGATTTCGACCGGTGTCGGCTTCTTCGACCATATGCTGGATCAGCTTTCGCGACATTCGCTGATCGATATGGAAATCGAGTCCAAGGGCGATCTGCATATCGACGACCATCACACGGTCGAGGATACCGGCATCGCCATCGGCCAGGCGATCGCCAAGGCGCTCGGCGACCGCCGCGGCATCACCCGCTATGCCTCGATCGATCTCGCCATGGACGAGACGATGACGAAGGCTGCCGTCGATCTTTCCGGCCGCCCCTTCCTCGTCTGGAACGTTTCCTTCAGCGCGCCGAAGATCGGCACTTTCGATACCGAACTGGTGCGCGAATTCTTCCAGGCGCTTGCCCAGAATGCCGGGATCACGCTGCATATTCTCAATCACTATGGTGCCAACAACCACCATATTGCAGAGACATGCTTCAAGGCCGTCGCACGCGTTCTGCGCACTGCGACAGAGATCGATCCACGGCAGGCAGGCCGCGTTCCCTCGACAAAGGGCACGCTCGCCTGAGCCCCATCAGGGAGCGTCAGATGGCATCCAGCTACGTTTTTCTTGTTCCGCCTGATGGTCAGCGCGAGGATACGCGCACGATCCGTGACGGTTTCTCGTGGCTTGCCTTTCTCTTTCCCTGGATCTGGCTGCTTGCGCATCGCCTCTGGCTTCACGCAATCATTGCGTTCGCGCTGCAGGCGATCGGCGGCGTGCTGGCGGAAGAACCAGGCTTCGGGCCGGCGGGAATGGCTCTCGCCTTCGGCGTGAACCTGCTCGTCGGGTTCGAGGGACAGAATTTCCGTATCCGCGGCCTTGCCTCCCGCGGCTGGCGCGAGGAGGTCGCAATCAGCGCTTCCTCGATCGATCTTGCGGAAGAGATCTATTTTTCCAACATCGAGACCGGCGCCGATCTGAAGGTGCCCGAATGGAACCAGGCTTCCAGTCCGCAGATGCGGCCGGGTCATTCCACTTCGCTCGGTCTCTTCGGCTTTGACGGAGGGCGCAAATAATGCGCGTCGCGATTATCGACTACGGCTCTGGCAATCTGCGCTCGGCCACCAAGGCTTTCGAACGCGCCGCCCGCGAAGCCGGCATCGAGGCCGAGATTAATCTGACCGACAAGGCCGAGATCGTTGCCGCCGCCGATCGGATCGTGCTTCCCGGTGTCGGCGCCTATGCCGATTGCCGCCGCGGGCTCGATGCCGTGCCTGGCATGACGGAAGCTTTGCTTGAGGCTGTCGAGAAGAAGGCGCGGCCTTTCCTCGGGATTTGCGTCGGCATGCAGCTCATGTCTTCGCGCGGGCTCGAAAAGACGGTGACGCAGGGTTTCGGCTGGATTCCGGGTGACGTCGTCGAGATGACGCCTGCCGATCCCGAGTTGAAAATCCCGCAGATCGGCTGGAACACGCTCAATCTGAAATATGAGCATCCGCTTTTCGACGGCATTCCGACGGGGCCTGATGGCCTGCACGCCTATTTCGTGCACTCCTACCATCTGGCAGCCGAGAATGCCGGCGATGTGATTGCGACGACCGATTACGGTGGGCCAATGACGGCCTTCGTCGGCCGGGACAATATGGCGGGTTCGCAGTTCCATCCGGAAAAGAGCCAGAAGCTCGGACTGGCGCTGATCGCGAATTTCCTGCGCTGGGCGCCATAAGGGCTGTCTTTTAATACGCGCGCCTTATTTCCCCTGTAAGTGAAGGGGTGGATACAGGAGCGTGCTCAATGCCGGCTTCGCGGAAATCAGGCAAGATATTCTACAGGCTGCGGCCGGCCAGAGAGGGCCAGCCGCCGTTCGTCGATATCCGGCTGCCTGGCGGGGTGATCATCCGCCAAGTCGATGAGACCCTGCATCGCAAAGCACTCGTGAACGCATCAAAGGCGCTCAAAGAGAGGCTCGGCGGCTGATGCAGGAGACCTTTCCGGGAAAAGAGAACCCAAGACTGCGATCGGGCGAGGTAAGCGCCGGCGATCTCGCTGAAGCGGTGCTGGAATTCTACATTGAAGGCGAAGACGATCTGATCGGCCTGCTTGCTTATGCACTTTATGAGCGCCAGAAGCGGGACTTTATCGTCAGCCATCGCAAGCGCAATGCGGGCCGCTCACCAAACGACGCGGAAATCGCGGCGGTAACGAGCAACTACCTCTCCGCCGATCTGCGCAACACCTTGCGCGACCGCGCCTCGCAGATCCTGTCGAGCTATGCCGAAATCTATGTCGAAGCCATGGAGCCGCAAATCCAGCTCGTTGCCACCAATAGCGAGGCGTTGCGTCAGGTGCGCGATATCGAGAAGTCGGTGAAGAAACGCACCGGTTTCTGGCGCCAGGTGCGGGTCGGCTTCACTGTTACGTTGCTGCTGCTGGTGCTTTTTGCTGCTCTCACCATTGCCGCTGTCTTTTTTCGTTCGGATATCGTAGATGCGTGGAATGCACTGATGGTGCCCACGACGCTACGGACCTGAGACGAATGATCCTTTTTCCCGCGATCGACCTTAAGGGCGGACAATGCGTTCGCCTGAAGCTCGGCGACATGCAACAGGCAACGGTCTACAATACCGATCCGGCTGCCCAGGCGAAATCCTTCGAAGAGCAGGGTTTCGAATGGCTGCATGTGGTCGATCTCGACGGCGCCTTCGCGGGACATTCGGCCAATGGCGACGCGGTTGAAGCGATCCTGAAGGCCACGAAAAATCCCGTTCAGCTCGGCGGCGGCATCCGTACGCTCGAGCATATCGAGAACTGGTTGTCGCGCGGACTGCGCCGTGTCATCCTCGGCACGGTTGCCGTGCGTGATCCGGCACTCGTGATCGAAGCCTGCAAGACATTTTCGGGACGTGTTGCCGTCGGCATCGACGCGAAGGGCGGCAAGGTGGCCGTCGAAGGCTGGGCCGAAGCATCCGAACTCGGCATCATCGAACTGGCGAAGAAATTCGAGGGCGCCGGCGTTGCCGCAATCATCTATACCGACATCGATCGTGACGGCATCCTGACAGGCATCAACTGGACATCGACGCTGGAGCTGGCGGACGCCGTTTCTATTCCGGTCATCGCATCAGGTGGCCTTGCGTCGATCGATGACATCAAGCGCATGCTGCAGCCGGATGCCGGCAAGCTCGAAGGCGCCATTTCCGGCCGCGCCCTCTACGACGGCCGGATAGATCCCAAGGAGGCGCTCGATCTCATCAAGGCCGCCCGGGCCAAGGAGAGTGCATAATGAGCCTGAAGGCCCGCGTGATCCCCTGCCTCGACGTCAAGGACGGCCGTGTCGTCAAGGGCGTGAACTTCCTAAATCTGGTCGATGCCGGCGATCCGGTCGAAGCGGCCAAGGCCTATGATGCAGCCGGTGCCGACGAGCTGTGCTTCCTCGACATCACCGCCTCTTCGGACAATCGCGAGACGATCTTCGATGTCGTGGCGCGCACGGCCGAGCAATGCTTCATGCCGCTCACAGTCGGCGGCGGCGTTCGCACCATTGCCGATATCCGCAAGCTGCTGCTTTGCGGTGCCGACAAGGTCTCGATCAATTCGGCGGCGGTCAACAATCCGGATTTCGTGGCCGAGGCAGCCGACAAGTTTGGCGACCAGTGCATCGTCGTGTCGATCGATGCCAAACGGCGCCTGACGCAGCAGGTCGGCGGCGACAATCTCAGTGCCTGGGAAATCTATACGCATGGCGGCCGCAACGCGACCGGCATCGACGCAGTGGAATTCGCGCAGAAGATGGTTGCCCGCGGCGCCGGCGAGTTGCTCGTCACCTCGATGGACCGCGATGGCACGAAGATCGGCTACGATCTGGAGCTGACCCGGGCGATTGCCGATTCCGTCCGTGTGCCCGTCATCGCGTCTGGCGGTGTGGGTGATCTCGACGATCTCGTGGCCGGTGTGAAGGAAGGTCATGCCAATGCGGTGCTCGCCGCGTCAATCTTCCATTTCGGCACCTATTCCGTCGGCGAAGCAAAACACTATATGTCAGAGCGCGGCATCGCGATGCGCCTCGACTGAGTTTGAAAGCAGTATCATGAGCGGATTTTCCCTTTCCGACCTCGAGCGGATCGTCGAAGAGCGGGCGAAGGCCTCTCCGGATGAATCCTGGACCGCCAAGCTGATAGCGGGCGGACAGCAGAAAGCAGCCAAGAAACTCGGCGAGGAAGCGATCGAAGCTGTGATGGCGGCCATCACCAACGATCGCGATAACCTCACCTATGAAGCAGCCGACGTTCTCTATCATCTAATGGTCGTATTGAAGATTGCTAAAATACCGTTAGAGAATGTCATGACCGAACTTGCGCGACGGACCGCGCAATCCGGCCTCAAGGAAAAGGCCAGCCGGCAGAATTCATGAGTATCGCGACACAGATTATCGGAGTGGCGGAAAAGGTGGATGATTTCCAGACCGCTTCTTATTCTCCCTACCATTTCTTCAGCTCGGACCAATGGGCGCATTTTCGTGCGGACACGCCGCTGACGCTGACGGGAGACGAAGTCAAGCGGCTTCGCTCCATGGGCGACCCGATCGACCTCGACGAAGTCAGGCGTATCTATCTGTCACTATCGCGTCTGCTTTCGGCGCATGTGGAATCTTCACAACTGCTGTTCGAACAGCGCAATCGGTTCCTCAGCCTTTCTGACGTGACGAAGACGCCATTCGTGATCGGCATCGCCGGATCCGTGGCGGTCGGCAAGTCCACGACAGCTCGTATCCTGAAGGAACTGCTCGGCCGCTGGCCTTCCAGCCCCAAGGTCGATCTCGTCACGACGGACGGCTTTCTCTATCCGAACGCCGTGCTGAAGCGCGAGAACCTGATGCAGCGCAAGGGTTTTCCGGAGAGTTACGACACCGGCGCAATCCTGCGTTTCCTGTCGGCGATCAAGGCCGGCCTCCCGGATGTGAGGGCACCCTCCTATTCGCACCTCGTCTATGACGTGCTGCCGGACGAGTACAAGATCGTTGACCGGCCCGATATTCTGATCTTCGAGGGCATCAACGTCCTGCAATCACGTGACCTGCCGGCGGACGGCAAGATCGTGCCGATGGTGTCCGACTTCTTCGACTTCTCGATCTATATCGACGCCGAGGAAACACAGATCCACAATTGGTACGTCACGCGTTTCATGCGCCTCAGGGAAACGGCCTTCCGGGATCCGAATTCCTACTTCCACCGTTATGCATCGATCAGCGAGGAAGAAGCCGTGGCGATTGCAGAAGACCTCTGGGCGAATATCAATCTCAAGAACCTTCGCCAGAATATTCTGCCGACGCGGCCACGCGCCGATCTTATTCTGCGCAAGGGCAAGGATCACCTGATCGAGCAGGTGGCACTGCGCAAGCTCTAGGGGTCTTCACGGGTCAAGGATTGACCCGACGGAGCGTCAGGTTGATGCGTCCGCCGTTCTTCAGAAGCGTGGATGTTGCCGGATAGATGCGGTCGACGCCGTGGAAGCAGAGCCGCCCCTCCCCGCCGAGAATGACGAGATCGCCGCTCGACAGCTTGAAGGACATGGTCTTGTCGTTGCGGTTCACCCCACCGACACGGAAGAGGCAGGCGTTGCCGAGGGAAATCGACACGACCGGCGCCTTCAGATCGTTCTCATCCTTGTCCTGATGCAGGCCCATGCGCGCCTCGTCGGAATAGAAATTGACGAGGCAAGCTTCGGGCGGCTTGTCGCAACCCGAAACGTCATTCCAGATATCAAGCAATTCAGAAGGTATGGGCGGCCACGGCCTACCGGTCGCCGGATGCATCGGTTGATAGCGATAGCCTCGCTCCTTGTCCGTGACCCAGCCGAGCGAACCGCAATTGGTCATCCGCACCGACATCGGCTTGCCGGTAACGGGCATGATCGGAACGTAGAGCGGCGCTTCTGCGACGATGGTCCTGATGATGCCGACCAGTGCCTCCTGGCGGGCACGATCCAGATATTCCGGAAGATGGCGAATGCCGCTCAGAAGTTCCGGCATGTCACTCCCCGCCGCCCAGGCGGCCACGCATCTTCTTGACTTCAGACCGGCCGGATTTTTCCTTCAGCCGTCGTTCGATCGAGCCCTTGGTCGGTTTTGTCTTCTTGCGTGGCGGCGGTGGCGGCTTGGCGGCCTCCAGGACCAGCTCCTTCAGCCGCTCGCGCGCATCCTCGCGGTTGCGGTCCTGGCTGCGGAACCGACTTGCCTCGATCATCAATACGCCGTCCTTCGACATGCGCCTGCCGGCAAGCTTGGTCGCATTGGCCTTGACCCGTTCGTTGAGTGAAGGCGAATTCGGGATATTGAAGAAGAGCTGGACAGCGGTCGACACCTTGTTGACGTTCTGCCCGCCAGGACCGCCCGCCAGAACGAACTGTTCCGTCAGCTCCCATCCGGCGATGGTGATCCTGTCGTTGATGTAGAGCGCGTCGCTGGCCATACCGCCTTCTAGCGCATAATCACTGCGAATTGAAAGCGGTGAAACCCGGCACAGGAGCGACCGGGTTTCACGTGAATCGACTGGTTCCGGTACCGAGTTACTCGGCTGCGACCTTGATGCCGGGCGCTGCATCGCGCACGCCGCCGTCGACATGGCTTTCGAACTTGGCGAAGTTGGCGATAAACATGGAGACCAGCTTTTCAGCCTGCGCGTCATAGGCCTGTTTATCGGCCCAGGTCGAGCGCGGATCGAGGATGCCGGTATCCACGCCTTCAACTGCGACCGGAACGGCAAAGCCGAAATTCGGATCGGCGCGAAGCTCGACCTTGGCAAGCTCGCCCGAAAGGGCGGCCGTCAGCAACGCACGGGTTGCCTTGATGGGCATGCGCTTGCCGATGCCATACGCGCCACCAGTCCAGCCGGTGTTGACCAGCCAGCATTCAACGCCGTGGCGGCCGATCAGCTCCTTCAGCAGATTGCCGTATTCAGCCGGATGACGTGGCATGAAGGGTGCGCCGAAGCAGGTCGAGAACGTTGCTTCCGGCTCGGTGACACCCTTTTCGGTGCCTGCCACCTTGGCAGTGTAACCGGAGAGGAAGTGGTACATGGCCTGCTCAGGCGTCAGCTTGGCGATCGGCGGCATGACACCGAAGGCATCGGCCGTCAGCATGATGATCGTCTTTGGATGAGGCGCAAGGCCCGTTTCGGATGCGTTCGGAATGAAATCCATCGGGTAGGCGCAGCGCGTGTTTTCCGTCAGCGACGCATCGTCGAAATCCGGCTCGCGGTTTTCGTTGAGAACGACGTTTTCAAGGACAGTGCCAAAACGCTGTGTCGTGGCATAGATTTCCGGTTCGGCCTCTGCCGAGAGGCGAATGGTCTTGGCGTAGCAGCCGCCTTCGAAATTGAAGATGCCGTTTTCGCTCCAGCCGTGTTCGTCATCGCCGATCAGGGTGCGTGCCGGGTCAGCCGAAAGCGTCGTCTTGCCGGTGCCCGAGAGACCGAAGAAGACGGCAGCATCGCCTGCCGGGCCGACATTGGCCGAGCAGTGCATCGGCATGACGCCCTTTTCCGGCAGCAGGTAGTTCAGCACGGTGAAGACGGATTTCTTCATTTCGCCGGCATAGGAGGTACCGGCGATCAGCACGATGCCGTTGGTCAGATCACAGGCGATCACCGTTTCGGTGCGGCAACCGTAACGCTCCGGATCGGCCTTGAAGCTTGGCAGGTCGATGATCGTCAGCTTCGGCGCAAAGCCTGCGAGTGCATCAGCCTTCGGACGGATCAGCAGGTTGCGGATAAAAAGCGAGTGCCACGCGAATTCGGTCACAACGCGGGTCGGCAGTGCTTGGCCCGCGTCGGCGCCGCCGACGAGATCCTGCACGAAGAGGTCCTTGCCGGCAGCATGGGCCAGCATATCCTTGTGCAACAGCGCGAAATGCTCCGGCGACATCGGCTTGTTGTTATCCCACCAGATCTGCCCGTCGGTATTGCCATCGCGAACGACGAACTTGTCGCGCGGCGAGCGGCCCGTGTGCTGCCCAGTCGTGGCACGAAGGGCGCCTTGTGCTGTCAGTTCGGCTTCTCCCCGGCGAATCGCCTCCTCATAGAGAAGAGCTGCGGACAGGTTGTAACGTACGCTGCGTACGTTGCTGAAACCGATCGTCGCCAGCTCGATTGCCTGGTTATGAACTCCGAACGTCTCCATAGCTTTTTCCTTCGCTGAGGCGCCTTGGCCGTTAAATTATCGCGAAAGTAAAAGGAGAAATTTTAAATGGCAATAGGGATAATCTTAGAAAAGATAATGATATCAAATAATTAATCGATTTAAATTCCAATAATTCTTTTTAAATCGTTTGAAGACCTCCTGTTGAAACAACTTGTCGCACTACTGTCGATTGTGGCTTGCAGTGGCTGGCAATCTACCCCTTTATCTTTGCCACAATTTGTTCCACCTTTATCCTCCATAAGCGCACCCGGTCACGAAGACCGCCTGGGGACGACCAATCCGGGAGATTGCGCACTGATGACGGAGACCAACACCATGCCGACAATCGCGCTCGTTGACGACGACCGCAACATCCTCACTTCCGTGTCGATTGCACTGGAAGCTGAAGGATATAAGGTCGAGACCTATACGGATGGCGCTTCAGCGCTGGATGGTCTGCTCGCTCGCCCGCCGCAGCTAGCAATCTTCGATATCAAGATGCCACGAATGGACGGCATGGAGCTGCTGCGCCGCCTTCGCCAGAAATCGGACATGCCCGTTATCTTCCTCACCTCCAAGGATGAGGAGATCGATGAGCTCTTCGGCCTGAAGATGGGCGCCGACGATTTCATTACCAAGCCTTTTTCGCAGCGTCTGCTGGTCGAGCGTGTTCGCGCCGTTCTGCGCCGCGCGTCGAGCCGTGAGGCAGCCGCAGCTGGCGGCGTCGCCACCGTCGGCACGCCGAAGGCGGGCGCGGTTCAGCAGGCCCGTTCGCTCGAACGCGGCCAGCTGGTCATGGACCAGGAACGCCACACCTGCACCTGGAAGGGCGAGGCAGTCACCCTCACCGTCACCGAGTTCCTGATCCTGCATTCGCTGGCCCAGCGTCCGGGTGTGGTGAAAAGCCGCGACGCCCTGATGGATGCCGCCTATGACGAACAGGTGTATGTTGATGACCGCACCATCGACAGCCACATCAAGCGGCTGCGCAAGAAGTTCAAGATGGTCGACACTGACTTTGATATGATTGAAACGCTTTACGGTGTGGGTTACCGCTTCCGCGAAGCAGCCTGACGCTTTAAAGCGCGGGAAGAGATGAATGAGGGCGGCGGGCCGGTCCAACTGGCCCCGCCCTCCGAAAGGGCCGTGATTGGCACAGTTGGTGCAGGAAAGGGATCTGGATGATGCGGAGGGCGTAAGCACCCGACGCGTCAGGGGTCGGCGTTGGTCGCATCCCTTCACCCTGATCCGCCGTATCTTCGGCAATGCCGTCTTTTCCAGCCTGACGCGCCGTATCGTCTTTTTCAACCTCGCGGCTCTGCTCGTCCTTGTCGGCGGTATTCTCTATCTCAACCAGTTCCGCGAAGGCCTGATCGACGCGCGCGTCGAGAGCCTGCTCACGCAGGGCGAAATTATCGCCGGTGCCGTGTCGGCATCGGCCTCGGTCGACACGAACTCGATCACCATCGATCCGCAGAAGCTGCTCGAACTGCAGGCCGGCCAGAGCATTACACCGGTGCCAAACGACGAGGATCTCGAATTTCCGATCGACCCGGAAAAGGTGGCGCCCGTTCTGCGCCGGCTGATCTCGCCGACCCGCACCCGGGCTCGCATCTTCGATGCCGACGCCAATCTGCTGCTCGATTCCCGTCACCTCTATTCCCGTGGCCAGGTTCTGCGTTTCGATCTGCCGCCGGTGGAAGAGGAAAAACAGACCTGGGGCGAATGGTTCACGGCCCTCTTCAACAAGGCACTGCAACCGGGCAATCTTCCTGTTTACAAGGAAGCGCCAGGTGGTGACGGTTCCATCTATCCCGAAGTGATGAATGCGCTGACGGGCGTGCGCGGCGCAGTTGTCCGCACGACGGAAAAGGGCGAGCTCATCGTTTCGGTTGCGGTACCGATCCAGCGTTTCCGGGCCGTACTCGGCGTGCTGCTGCTGTCGACGCAGGCCGGCGATATCGACAATATCGTGCATGCGGAACGCCTTGCCATCATGCGCGTCTTCGGTGTCGCAACGCTCGTGAACGTCCTCTTGTCGCTCGTACTCTCTTCGACCATCGCCAATCCGCTGCGCCGGCTTTCGGCGGCCGCGATCCGGGTGCGCCGCGGCGCCAAGGAACGCGAGGAGATTCCTGACTTTTCCGTACGTCAGGATGAAATCGGCAACCTTTCCATCGCTCTGCGCGAGATGACGACGGCCCTCTACGACCGCATCGATGCGATCGAGAGTTTTGCGGCCGATGTCAGCCATGAGCTCAAGAATCCGCTGACCTCGCTGCGAAGCGCTGTCGAAACACTGCCGCTCGCCAAATCCGACGATTCCAAGAAGCGGCTGATGGATGTCATCCAGCACGACGTCCGCCGCCTCGATCGCCTGATCAGCGATATTTCCGACGCATCCCGTCTCGATGCCGAGCTTGCGCGCGTCGATGCCGGCTCGGTCGATCTCGAGGTATTTCTGCGCGATCTCATCGACGTGTCGCGCCAGATTCGCAGCACCAAGAAGAAGGTCGAGATCGAGTATGCCGTCGATCGCAAGCCGAACGTCAAGACTCGCTTTGTCGTTAAAGGGCATGACCTGCGCATCGGCCAGATCATCACCAACCTGATCGAAAATGCCCGCTCCTTCGTTCCGGAGCAGAACGGCAAGATCACCGTGCGCCTTGTCCGTACCCGCTCCCGTTGCGTCGTTTATATCGAAGACAATGGTCCCGGCATCCAGGCAGAGAATATCGACCGCATCTTCGAACGGTTTTATACAGACAGGCCTGAATCCGAAGGCTTCGGCCAGAATTCCGGCCTTGGGCTTTCCATCAGCCGGCAGATCGCCGAGGCGCATGGCGGTTCGTTGCGAGCCGAAAACATCGTCGATGACGAGGACGGAAAATTGCTTGGCGCGCGCTTCATCCTTGCGCTTCCCGCCGATTCCGCGACATGATCAACATCCACGCCACAGCAATCGTCATCGGAAGGACCGGCCTTCTTTTCACCGGCCCCTCCGGCTGGGGCAAGTCGATGACGGCTTTTACCTGCATGGCGGAGGCGCGACGGCAGGGTGTTTCTTCTGTTCTCGTGGCCGATGATCAGGTATTTCTTTCGAAACAGGGCGGGGCAATCACTGCCGCCTGTCCGCCCGCTATTGCCGGCCTCATCGAGTTGCGCGGCACCGGGATCGTCAAGCACGACCATATTGACCAGGCAGAGATGCATTTTGCGATCCTGCCGGCCAGCGCAACAGGAGAAAACCGGCTGCCTGCGGACGGAGAAACCGTCGTTCTTGCCGAGGGTTTCGAGTTGCCCGTATTGCGATTGCTGCCCAATCTTCCCTTGCCTCTTGCCGTGTTGATGGCAAAAGCGCCGAAAATCGGAAGTTGAGGCCTTCCGGAGCGCCCGATACGACCTCCATGTTTGTATTTTTATCTTGCACTTCGGCTTTTGATCGCCAAGATGTGCCCCCACCGGTGGACGTAATTGCTGCGTTGCGATATTGGGGCCACGGTTTGCGTATGCCATGGGAGCAGTAATATCATGATCGGACTTGTGCTTGTCACTCATGGCAAGCTGGCTGAAGAGTTTCGTCATGCTGTAGAGCACGTCGTCGGTCCTCAGAAATTCATCGAAACGGTCTGCATCGGACCGGAAGACGATATGGACCAAAGACGACAGGACATTCTCGAAGCTGTTTCCGGCGCAGACGACGGCCATGGCGTCGTCATTCTGACCGACATGTTCGGCGGTACCCCTTCCAATCTTGCAATCTCTGTCATGAGCAGCGGCCACACCGAAGTTATTGCCGGCGTCAACCTGCCGATGCTGATCAAGCTCGCCGGCGTGCGCGGTGAGAACAACATGGAAAAGGCGCTTGCGGAGGCTTCCGAGGCAGGCCGCAAATATATCAACGTTGCAAGCCGGGTCCTGAGCGGAAAGTAAAAAGCCCCCATGACACCGCTCTCCCGGGAACTCCTCATCATCAACAAACGCGGTTTGCATGCGCGTGCTTCGGCAAAATTCGTCCAGACGGTCGATGCCTTCGATGCAACGATCACCGTTTCGAAAGACGGCATGACGGTTGGCGGCACCTCCATCATGGGCCTCATGATGCTCGCGGCAAGTCCCGGCTCAAGCGTCCTCGTCTCGGCGACGGGCAATCAGGCTGTCGAAGCGCTTGAGGCCCTCGATCAGCTTATCCAAAACAAGTTCGGCGAAGAGATCTGATCTTCAGCGCCATATAAAGATATAAAGACTTCTTTATATCCCCGTTGCCTTCCCGGCTGAAGCCTGATAAACGGCGGGCATGACGTGCATTTCGCACGCGTTCGATCCGTTGCGGTCATCGTCGCGTCCTTGCGATGTTTTTGAGACGTTTCAGCCTGGAGAGCCCAATGAGCACTGAGAAAGATTACGTTGTCGCCGATATCGGCCTTGCAGATTTCGGCCGCAAGGAAATCACCATCGCCGAAACCGAAATGCCCGGCCTCATGTCCTGCCGCGCCGAATTCGGTGAATCCAAGCCGCTGAAGGGCGCGCGTATCACCGGCTCGCTGCACATGACGATCCAGACCGCCGTTCTCATCGAGACGCTGGTCGCGCTCGGCGCCGAAGTTCGCTGGGCTTCGTGCAACATCTTCTCGACGCAGGACCATGCCGCTGCAGCGATCGCCGCTTCCGGCGTTCCGGTTTTTGCCATCAAGGGCGAGTCTCTTGAGGATTATTGGGTTTACACCGACAAGATCTTCCAGTGGGCCGATGGCGGCTTCTCCAACATGATCCTCGATGATGGTGGCGATGCCACCATGTACATCCTGCTCGGCGCTCGTGCCGAAGCCGGTGAGGACGTTCTTTCCAACCCGCATTCCGAAGAAGAGGAAATCCTCTTCGCCCAGATCAAGAAGCGCCTTGCCGCTTCGCCCGGCTGGTTCACCAAGCAGCGCGACGCCATCAAGGGCGTGACCGAAGAGACCACGACGGGCGTCAACCGCCTCTACCAGCTCAGCCAGAAGGGCCTGCTGCCCTTCCCGGCGATCAACGTCAACGACTCCGTCACCAAGTCGAAGTTCGACAACAAGTATGGCTGCAAGGAATCGCTGGTCGACGGCATTCGTCGCGGCACCGACGTCATGATGGCCGGCAAGGTTGCCGTCGTCTGCGGTTACGGCGACGTGGGCAAGGGTTCTGCCGCTTCGCTTTCCGGCGCCGGCGCCCGCGTCAAGGTCACCGAAGCCGATCCGATCTGCGCCCTGCAGGCTGCCATGGACGGCTATGAAGTCGTTCTGCTCGAGGACGTCGTTTCCTCGGCCGACATCTTCATCACCACGACAGGCAACAAGGACGTTATCCGCATCGACCACATGCGTCAGATGAAGGATATGGCGATCGTCGGCAACATCGGCCACTTCGACAACGAGATCGAAGTTGCAGCACTGCGTAACCTGAAGTGGACTAACGTCAAGCCGCAGGTCGACCTGATCGAGTTCCCGAAGGGCAACCGCATCATCCTTCTCTCCGAAGGCCGCCTCTTGAACCTCGGCAACGCAACGGGTCATCCGTCCTTCGTCATGTCGGCCTCGTTCACCAACCAGACACTGGCGCAGATCGAGCTCTTCACCAAGCCCCGCCAGTACGAAAGCAAGGTCTACATCCTGCCGAAGCACCTCGACGAAAAGGTTGCCCGTCTTCATCTCGACAAGCTCGGCGTGAAGCTTACCCAGCTCAGCGAAGAGCAGGCTGCCTATATCGGCGTGAAGCCACAGGGCCCGTTCAAGGCTGACCACTACAGATACTGATTTCATCTTCGATATCCACAAGATGTGGTGGCCTCGGCATTGACAAATGCCGGGGCTTATTTTTTGGGCGCGCTCTTTCCGACGATTCCCTAACGAAGTATTGTTTTAAGACTTGATTCGTGGCTTCGGAGCTCTCCGTTTTCCGCGAAAATGGGATGTCTTGTCGTGATGCGGCACATTAAAGGACGGAGACATACCGCCGATGTCGGAAATGAAACACAGCCTGCACAGCCAGGCGGAAGGTCGCGCATATGCTGCTGACCGTCCGCTTCAGGCAGGCCAAAAATATGGGTTTGCCACGGTCACTGTGACCGCAAGGCAAAAGTATTGGTCCTTGGCACGTATTGCAAAGCTGTGCGCTGCAAGCACTGCAGTCATCATACCGGCTTGGCCGGCTCTGGCGCAGGCGCAGCCGGGTATCGGCGCCTCTGCACATCTTTTCACGTCTTCGCAGGTTGTCGGACTTTCTGTCGTCATTGGTGTCATTTCGGCTGCATTGCTTTCCACGCTGTGGCTGGTGCGACAACGCGGCAATCTCGAAAATGAAAGCCGGGAGATTCGCTCGGCGCTTTCGGATGCACAGCAGCGTATCTCCCAATATCAGGCACTGATTGCCGACAAGAACCGGCGCATCGTGATCTGGGACGGTGTCGCCCGGCCGGAGCTCCTCGGTCAGCTTCCACCGGAGACCGGCGCCCCACAGGATAATGAATTCCTTGCCTTCGGCCTCTGGCTGAAGGCGCGATCGGCTGCCGAGCTGGAGCGGTCGGTCGGTCGACTCCGTGAGCAGGCCGAGAGTTTCGACATTGTGATCGAGACCATCAGGGACGAGGTAATCGAAGCTCAAGGCCGGGTTTCCGGCGGCCGCGCCTTCGTGCGCTTCGTGGCGCTCAACAATCTGCGCGCCGAGCTCGCAGAACTGAAGATTGAACGCGATCGGCTGATGACGTCGATCTCCGCCTTCCAGACCATGCTCGATGCAATCGATATGCCGGCCTGGCAGCGTGATACCGGCGGCCGCCTGACCTGGGTGAACCATGCCTATGGCGATGCCGTCGAGGCACAATCGCCCCAGCAGGCTGTCAATGAAGGCCGCGAAATCCTGACGACTGTCGCCCGTGAGCGTATCCGCGCCACGGCAACGCCGGAATCGCCTTTCCACGATACGATTTCGACAGTCGTTCGCGGCAATCGCACGTTCTTCGACGTAGTCGACGTAAAGGTCCCCAGCGGCTCCGCCGGCATTGCCGTCGATGTCTCCGATGTCGAAGCGGTTCGCGCCGAACTGGAACGGACGCTCAAAAGCCATGCGGAAACGCTCGATCATCTGGCGACACCGGTCGCCATTTTCGACGGTGACCGCCGGCTGCAATTCTACAACCAGGCCTTCGTCGCGCTCTGGGAGCTCGACATCGCGTTCCTCGAGAGCAAGCCTGACAATAGCGAGCTTCTAGAACGCCTTCGCGCAGCCAAGAAACTGCCGGACCAACTGAACTGGAAATCGTGGAAGGAAACGGCACTCTCCGTTTATCGTTCGCTCGATACGCAATCCGACCTCTGGCACCTGCCGAACGGGCAGACGCTGCGCGTCTTTGCGACCGCGCACCCACAGGGAGGCGCGACGTGGGTCTTCGAGAACCTGACCGAGCAGGTCGATCTCGAAACGCGCTACAATACGCTGGTGAAGGTACAGGGCGAGACGATCGACCACCTTTCGGAAGGCGTTGCGGTCTTTGGGCCAGACGGCCGTATCCGCCTCTCCAACCCGGCCTTCCGGGCGCTCTGGGGCATCACAGAGACTGAAGCCAAGCCCGGCACCCATATCCGCGGCATCGGCGAGGCTTGTGCCCCGTCCTATGACCAGCCCGATGGCTGGAAGACCTTTGCGGAGCTGATTACCAGCTTCGACGACGAGCGCCGCTCCAGCCAGGGAACGCTCGAATTGCTGTCCGGTCTCGTTCTCGACTTCGCAGTGATCCCGCTGCCGAACGCACAGACCATGCTGACCTTCGTCAACATGACGGACAGCGTTCGCGCCGAGCGCGCGTTGACGGAAAAGAACGAGGCGCTGCGTAAGGCGGACGAGCTGAAGAACGATTTCGTGCAGCACGTCTCCTATGAGCTGCGCTCGCCGCTGACGAACATCATCGGCTTCACCGATCTCTTGCGCACGCCGGGCGTCGGCCCGCTGAACGAGCGGCAGGCCGAATACATCGACCATATCGCCACCTCATCCTCGGTGCTGCTGACGCTCGTCAACGACATCCTCGATCTTGCGACCGTCGATGCCGGGATCATGCGGCTGAACTATGCTGAAATCGATCTCGCCGATCTTCTCGACGACGTCTCCATGCAGATCGCCGACCGACTGCAGGAAAGCGGCGTCTCGCTGGAGATCACCGCTCCAGCCTATCTGGGGTCGATCGTTGCCGATCCGCAGCGGCTGAAGCAGATCCTGCTGAAACTTCTGGCCAATGCCGCCAATTTCTCGCCGGAGGGCGCATCGATCGCACTCGAATGCCGTCGCGAGGGTACGGATTTCGTCTTCTCCGTCCGGGATCGCGGCCCCGGCATTTCGCCCGATATGATCGCGACCGTCTTCGACCGCTTCGCAACCGGCGCGAAGAGCGGGAAGCGCGGTGGTGCCGGGCTTGGCCTTTCGATCGTCGACAGCTTCGTCAGCCTGCACAATGGCGAGGTCAGCATCGACAGCGAACCCGGCAAGGGAACGACGGTGACCTGCCGCATCCCTTCCATCAACCTGCCCCATTCCGTCGCCGCCGAATGACGCAAGGCGACATCATCTCGCTTTTTCTGGAAGACGATGCGGCAACCCTTCGTCTTGGCAATGATCTGGCGCTGGCGCTGAAAGCCGGCGATTGCCTGGCACTATCCGGCGATCTGGGCGCCGGAAAATCCTCGCTGGCGCGAGCTTTTCTACGCGCCATGGCCGATGATGGCGGGCTTGAAGTTCCGAGCCCGACTTTCACGCTGGTGCAATCTTACGATCTGCGCATTCCCGTTTCGCATTTCGATCTTTATCGGCTTGGCGATGCCTCGGAACTGACAGAGCTCGGTTTCGACGAGGCGCTTGAGCACGGCATCTGCATCGTCGAATGGCCCGAAATGGCAGAAGGCGAGCTGCCGGCATCGCGCATCTCGTTGCGGCTGGAGCATGAAGGTGCCGGCCGTCGTGCGACAATCACGGCACCGGAGAAGGCTCTGGCCCGAATCCACCGTGTGCTCGCGATCCGCCGCTTCCTCATTGACGCCGGCTACGGCGATGCGGAACGGCGGTTCCTGACCGGCGATGCTTCACTTCGCGCCTATGAATATTTCCGCCTCAGCGACGGCTCACGGAAAATCCTCATGGATTGGCGGCCCCCTCCGGAAGGCCCCCCAATCTATGAAGGCAGGTCCTATCCCAAGGTCGCGCATCTTGCGCAGGACGCCTATCCTTTCGTTGCCATCGGCGAGACGTTGCGCGAGCGCGGTTTCGCGACCCCGGAAATCGAAAAGGTCGACTACGAGCAAGGCATCCTGCTGATCGAGGATCTGGGCACGGACGGTGTCCTCGATGACGAAGGCCGGCCGATCCTCGAGCGCTACCGCGAAAGCGTCGCCTGCCTTGCCCATCTCCACTCGATGAAAATCCCGCAGGATATCCCGGTTTCGGCTACGCACACGCATCACATTCCGGATTTCGACCGCGTCGCCATGAAGATGGAGGTGCGGCTTGTGCTCGACTGGCATATGGCCTGGAGGCGCGGCACGGGACCGACGGATACCGAGCGGGACGAGTATCTGGCAATCTGGGACAATCTGATCGACGAGCTGAAATCGGCCGAAAAAAACCTGCTGCTGCGCGACTTCCATTCGCCCAATATCATCTGGCGCGAGCATGAGAGCGGCATCCGCAAGATCGGCATTATCGACTTCCAGGATGCGATGATCGGGCCGACGGCCTATGACCTCGCCTCCATCGTTCAAGATGCCCGCGTCACGATCGAACCGGATCTCTGCCGACAGTTGATGGACGACTATCTTTCCTTGCGGCGCGCGCATGGCGGTTTCGACGAAACCGGCTTCATGAAGGCATGGGCCATCATGTCGGCGCAGCGCAACTGCAAGCTCGCCGGTCTCTGGGTGCGGCTATTGCAGCGCGATGGTAAGCCCGGCTATCTCCAGCATATGCCGCGCACGCTTTCCTATCTCAAGGCGGCGCTGGAACACGAGGCACTTGCCCCCTTGCGCGAATGGTGCACAAGGGCTGGAATACTGCCAGTCGAATCATAAATCCGGACAAGCATGACCGTCAGACAAGCCATGGTACTGGCCGCGGGCCTCGGAACCCGCATGCGCCCGATTACCGACACGATTCCGAAGCCTCTGGTGAAGATCGGTGGAAAGCCGATGATCGACTATACGCTGGATTCGCTTGTCGAGGCCGGGGTCGAACAGGCTGCGATCAATGTCCATCATTTTGCCGATCAGATGGAAGCGCACCTTCAAAACTATCGCGGGCTGGATATTCTCGTTTCCGATGAACGCGATGCGCTGATGAACTCCGGTGGAGGCCTGGCAAAGGGCCTGAAACTGCTGGATCGAGAGCCGGTATTCGTCATGAACGCCGACCTTTTCTGGATCGGCGAACCAGCAGACCGACCGAGCAATCTGCGGCGTTTAGCCGGATTCTTCGATGCCGAACATATGGACATGGCGCTGCTCTGCGTGCGCATTGAAGACACGACCGGCCATAACGGCAAGAACGATTTCAGCCTGGCTTCTGACGGCAGACTGACACGATATCGCGACGATCCCTCAAATCCGGTCGTCTATGCCGGCGCTATCGTCATGAGCCCCACGCTGCTTGACGATGCGCCCCAAGATGCTTTCAACCTGAATATCTATTTCGACAAGGCGATCGCTCGCGGCCGGCTTTTCGGCATGATGATGGAAGGCCATTGGCTGACGGTCGGCACGCCTGATGCAATTGACGATGCGGAGGAGACGATCCGGCGGTTCCGGACGTTTGCGTGAGGCATGACGGAACGGCACAGGCCACGCATTCTGACAATTCCTTCTGGTCTTCCCTTTCTGAAGACGCTGGCAAGTTCGCTCTGTGATGGACGCCTGACACCGCTCTTCCGGCATGATCCATCCGATCCGTTGTCGCTTGCCAAGGTGACGATCTACCTGCCGACCCGGCGCGCCGTGCGCGTGCTGCGCTCGGAATTCGTCGATCTGCTTGGCGGCCGTTCGGCGATCCTGCCGGTCATCCGGCCGCTCGGCGAAACGGACGACGACAGCGGTTACTTCGACGAGGCGCTGCCGGCGACGATCGATCTTGCGCAGCCGCTCTCCAATACCGCGCGCTTGCTGGAACTGGCGCGACTGATCCTTGCCTGGCGCAACAAGCTGCCGGAAATCGTCCGGCATATCCATTCGGAATCGCCTCTTGTCGCGCCGGCAAGCCCGGCAGACGCCATCTGGCTTGCCCGCAATCTGGCAGAGCTGATCGATTCGATCGAGACCGAGGATCTGGCATGGTCGGAGCTCGGCAGGCTCGATACAGGCGACTATGCGGCCTGGTGGCAATTGACGGCGGAATTTCTGCAGATTGCCAGCGCCTTCTGGCCCGAACGCCTGATCGAGCTCGGCCGCTCTTCGCCGGCCCGTCACCGCAACGCTATCCTGCGCGCCGAGGCCGGCCGTCTCTCGACGATGAAACCCGCCGGTCCGATCATCATTGCCGGTTCGACGGGTTCACTTCCCGCCACGGCCGATCTCATCGGCGCCGTAGCACACCTTCCGGAAGGCGTGATCGTGTTGCCCGGCCTCGACCTTTCCATGCCGGAGGAACACTGGCGTCTGGTCGCCCCTGATCTCCTGCCGGGTCAACGCGCCAATCCGGCAAGCCGTACACATCCGCAGTATGGTCTTTCGGTTCTTTTGAAGCGACTGAAGCTCACCCGCGAGGATGTCCAACCGATCGAGGAGGCGGAAGCCGATCTGCGCTCTCGTGCGGAAGTACTCTCGCGCGCATTGACGCCATCGGACGCGACGAGCGGCTGGGGCGATTGGAAGAAGAACCTGCCGGAAGGAACCGTTGCGGCGGCGTTCGCGGACGTATCGATGATCGAAGCCGCCAACGAACGCGAGGAGGCGACGGCCATTGCTGTCGCTCTGCGGCTTGCGCTGGAACGACCGGGCAGAGACGGCGAAAGTCGGGCTGCGCTTATTACGCCTGATCGCAATCTCGCGCGTCGGGTCATGGCGGATCTTTCCCGCTTCGGCATTCTCGCAGACGATTCAGCCGGCACGCCGCTGTCGGCGACACCGCAGGGCACATTGCTGCAGCTGCTCCTGGAAGCGACGCTGCGACCAGGCGATCCGGTCGCCATCGTTTCGTTGCTCAAACATCCACTTGCCCATTTCGGGCTGGAGCGCGGCGTTCTGGTTGCGGCCGCGGAAGCGCTGGAATTGCTGGCGCTGCGCGGCGGCGTGGCGGAAGTGGGTATCGGATCGCTCGAAGCACTGCTTGACCACCAGCTTTCCGAACAGGCGCTCGACAGGCACGCGCCTATCTGGCGCAAATCGCTCCCATCCGGGGCGGCAGACATGGCCCGCACACTGGCACGGCAAGTGGAACGTGCCGTGGAGACGCTGGCGTCGGCACCTGGGCGGGACGGCGGCGGCCTGATGGCGGGCCTTACGCTATCGCAATGGGCGGAACGGACCGGTCGCGCGTTGGAGCGTGTCGCAGCCGATGAGCGCGGCAACCTGGCAAACCTCTGGTCCGGCGAGGCAGGCGATGCCCTGGCAAACCTGCTTGGCGAAGTCATCGATACCGACGGCCAGATGGAAGCGGATGGGCCGCAATGGATCGATATCATGCAGGCACTTTCCGCCGGCCATGCCGTCAAGCCCGGCGCCCTCAGCCACCCTCGCCTCTTTATCTTCGGTACGCTGGAAGCGCGCCTGCAGAATGTCGATACGCTGATCCTCGGCAGCCTCAATGAAGGATCATGGCCGGGGCAGACCGCCAACAATCCCTTCGTCTCCCGCATGATGAAGACGGAGATCGGACTGGAGCCGCCGGAACGGCGGATCGGCCAACTGGCGCATGACTTCGAGATGGCGAACGGCACCCGCCACCTCATCTATTCGCGCGCCCTGCGTCAGGGTTCGACGCCGACGGTCGCCTCCCGCTGGCTGCAGCGGCTTCTGGCGCTCGGCGGAGAGGATTTCGAAGAAAAATTGCGCGAACGCGGAGCGCGCTTCGTTCATTGGGCGAACCAGATCGACCTCGGCGACAATCAGGCGCCGGCGCAGCGGCCTTCTCCGAAGCCGCCGCGGGACCTGCAGCCCAAATCTTACTCCTTCAGCGAGGTTGGTCGGCTGCGCCGCGACCCCTATGCGATCTATGCACGGCGCGTCCTGCGGCTTGATCCCGTCGACCCTTTCAATCGCGATCCAGGCGCGGCGGAGCGTGGCACGCTCTATCACAAGATCATCGATCGCTTCGTTCGCGAAGGCCACATTGCAGGAACGCCGGATGCGGCAGCGGCGATGGAGATCATCCTGACCGAGCTCTTCGACATGGAAAGCCTGCCGCCGCACATCGATGCCGTCTGGCGGCCGCGCTTCCGGGAAGTGGCACGGGCCTTCCTCAGCTGGGAAGCCGGACGTCAACCCGACGTGCAGAAGAGGCTGACGGAAGTGAGGGGTGGGGTCGAACTCGAGCGTATCGACATTCGGCTTACCGGCGTTGCCGACCGCATTGATATCAAGGGGCCCAATAGCGCCGATATCATCGACTACAAGACCGGCTACAACCCCTCTCCGACACAGGCCCGGGCCCTGCTGGATCCGCAGCTTGCGCTTGAGGCGGCCGCACTTCAAGCCGGGGCCTTTCGCGATGCCGGAAGCCTTGTCCCGAATGACCTTCTCTATGTCCGTCTCCGGCCGGGCACGCGCTTTCTGGTCGACAAGGTCAACAATGAGGAAGCCAACAGCGACAAGGCAAAATCGGCAATGCAGCTCGCCGAAGAATCGATCGACCAGCTGGTGAAATTCGTGAGCCTGCTGCAGTCGGGTGATAAAGGCTTCACGTCGCGGCTGATTCCCGCCCAACAATTCGATTTTGGCGGCGACTACGACCATCTCGCCCGCGTTGCGGAATGGGCAACCGCCGATCCTGAAGGTGGTGGCGATGATTGATCCGACCGCGCTTCCCGAGGGTGATGATCCCGGCACATGGATCAGCTGGACGACGATCCAGCAGGCGATCGCCTCCGATCCCGCCCGTTCGGCATGGGTGTCGGCGAATGCCGGCTCCGGCAAGACCCATGTTCTGACGCAGCGGGTGATCCGGCTGCTGCTGGCGGGTGCGCGGCCTTCCGCGATTCTCTGCCTTACCTATACCAAAGCCGCCGCCTCCGAAATGTCGAACCGCGTTTTCGAGCGGCTGGCGGAATGGGCGATTTTTCCGGATGAGGAGCTGGCCAGACGCATCGCGCAGATTGAAGGTCGTGAGCCGGATTCCCTGAAGCTTGCCGAAGCGAGACGGCTGTTTGCCAAGGCACTCGAAACACCGGGCGGGCTCAAGATCCAGACGATCCACGCCTTCTGCGAGGCGCTGCTGCACCAGTTCCCGCTGGAAGCAAACGTCGCAGGGCATTTCTCCGTTCTCGATGACCGGGCGGCTGCGACGCTGCTTGCCGATGCACGACGCTCGCTTCTGACGGCAACGGCCCCAGAGAAAGATCGAGAGCTCGCCGATGCCTTCGCCTATGTGCTCAATCTCGGCGATGAATCCGGACTTGAAAATCTGCTCGGCGAGATCGTTGCCAACCGAAATGCCATCCGCCGCTTCATGCTCGCGGCCGAGTCGCATGGCAGCGTTGATCGCTTGCTTCGCAAGAAGCTCGGCCTCTCGCCTGACGACACGGAAGAAGGGCTGGCCGGCCGATATTGGCCGCTGCCGGGGCTCTCGGGTGCGACGCTGGAACTTTACCTGTCGCTTGCCGCGACAAAGGGGGGAGCGAAAGCGCATGATGTTGCCGAAAGCCTGCGTCGCGCCGGCCGCGAACAGGATGTGGCGGCGCGTTCGCAGATTCTGGAGAAGGTTTTCCTGACGTCAAAGGGTGAACCAAAAACGGACGGGCAATTCTTCGTCAAGGCAATGCTTGCCGAAGCGCCGCAACTTGCCGATGCGATAACGTCGGCTCGCGCCCACGTCGTCAATTGCCGCGATCGGCTGAAAATGATGCGGATGTATGCCGCCACGCATGCTGCTCTCGTGCTTGCCGATCGCCTGAACCGGGACTACGAGGAACTGAAGAGGCAGCGTAGCCATCTCGACTTCGAAGACCTGATCACTCGCACCGCTGACCTGCTTACGAAGAGCGGCGTCGGCCCGTGGATCCACTACAAGCTCGATCAGGGTATCGATCACATCCTCGTCGACGAGGCGCAGGATACGAGCCCCATTCAATGGAGCGTCATCCAGTCGCTGGCAGAAGATTTCTTCTCCGGCGAAAGTTCACGACCCGTCGTCCGCACGCTCTTTGCGGTCGGCGACGAGAAGCAGTCGATCTATTCGTTCCAAGGTGCCCGACCCGAACGGTTTGCCGAGGAGAAGGAGCGGACTCAGCGGCGGGTACAGAACAGCGGTCTTGATTTTTCGACCGTTCGCCTGCCGCTTTCCTTCCGCTCCACCTCCGACGTACTGCTTGCCGTCGACCATATTTTCACACCGCCCGAAAATGCGCGCGGTCTGGGCCTCGAGCCCGTCGTACATCGTTCCAGCCGAATAGGTCATCCCGGCGCCGTCGACCTCTGGGACATGGTCGTGCCCGATGTCGTCGTGAAAGATGAGGATTGGACCGCTCCCTTCGACGCCACCCCCGAAAGCGCACCGGCAGCGATCCTGGCGCGGCGCATCGCCCATACGATCGGTACGCTCGTCGGCCGCGAAACCATCGTCGAGAAGGGCAAGGAACGCTTTATAGAAGCCGGCGATATCCTCGTTCTCGTTCGCAAGCGTGATGCTTTCGTCAATGCGCTGACGCGCGAACTCAAACGACGCGGTGATATACCGGTCGCCGGCGCGGATCGACTGATATTGACCAGCCATATCGCCATACAGGATCTGATGGCGCTCGGCCGTTTTCTACTTTTGCCGGAAGATGATCTCTCGCTCGCTGCAGTCCTGAAAAGTCCGCTTTTCAATCTCTCGGAAGAGGATATTTTCGCCGTTGCGGCACTGCGCAGCGATAATGAAAGCGTATGGCATCATCTTCGCAAATATGCCGCCGACGGCCATGAGCGGCTTGGCGCCGCGGCTGCGAGGCTGGAGCTCTTTCTTGCTCAATCCCGAAGCCTTTCGGTCCATGACTTCTATGCGCGCGTTCTCGGCAGTCACGGCGGCCGGCGGCAGTTCCTGGCGCGCCTCGGCACTGAAGTCAGCGATATCATCGACGAATTCCTGACCTTTGCGCTCGACCACGAAACATCCGGTCTCCCGGGCCTGCAATCCTTTATCTCGACGCTGGAGCTAGAAGCGCCGGAAGTGAAGCGCGAGCAGGACAAGGGCCGCAACGAGGTGCGCATCATGACGGTGCATGCCTCCAAGGGCCTTGAGGCACCGATCGTTTTCCTCGTGGACGGCGGCTCCAAGGCATTTACGCACACGCATCTGCCAAAGCTTCGGCTGATCGATGCCGGCCCGGATGAGCCGCCAATACCGGTCTGGATTCCGGTCAGCGATCTCGGCAATTCGGTGACCTCGAACGATGCGGCACGTATTCAGCTTCTTGCCGAAGAGGAATACCGGCGCCTGCTCTATGTGGCGATGACGCGTGCCGCGGATCGGTTGATCGTCTGCGGTTATCGCGGTGTCCGACTGAACAACGACACATGGCATATGATGATTTCCAGTGCGCTCAGCGAGGAACATCCGCATGTCCAGAAGACAACCTTCTCAGCCCCGGATGGAGAGTGGGATGGCATGCGCTGGCGTGTGCCACAGGTCGAGCGCAGCTTTGAGCGGATGGATCAAGCTCCCAAGCAGGTGACCATTGAGACGGTCCCACCGAACCTTTTCCACCCTCTGCCCCCACAGAAGCAATTGCCACGGCCGCTCAGCCCTTCCGGTGCCGGAACCATTATCGACGAGGAGGCGGATGACCTGCTGGTGACCTCGCCACTCTTCAGTGATCCTGAAAGCAATGATCGTTCCCTTGAAAAAGGGCGCCTCATTCACCGGATGCTGCAGGCCCTACCCGATATTCCAGCGGAGGAGCGGGCTGAGGCGGCAAAACGTTATGCAGAGCGCGCAGCGCGATTCTGGCCGGCGTCCGAACGGCAAGTCCTGATCGATTCGGTTCTGAAACTTTTACAAGATCAACGGCTTCATGCTGTCTTCGCCGTTCATGCGCAGGCGGAAATCTCGATCATGGGAACGCTGACGCTCGAGGGCCGGGAGTATGCGGTTTCCGGCCGTATCGACCGTCTTGCCGTCCTGTCCGACAGCGTCGTCATTCTGGATTACAAAACAAACCGCGTGCCGCCAGCGAGCGAAGAGACGATTCCATTCTCCCACAAGGCACAGCTTGCCATCTACCGTGAAATCCTCAAACCGCTCTACCCGGCCATGCGGATCGATTGCATGCTGATCTACACCGAAAATGCGACCATCCATACGCTGAGTGAACAGGCTTTGGCTTCTGCACTTGCGGGACTCAACACAAAGTGAAATATCGGACATTGAAATTCCGGCACCGCACCCTCACATCTTGTTCAACAGCAAATTCCGGTAAAGGAGCAGCCTATGGCTACCGTTAAGGTCGATATCAACAATTTCCAGTCGGAAGTTCTGGAATCCGCAGAACCCGTCGTCGTCGATTTCTGGGCTGAATGGTGCGGTCCGTGCAAAATGATTGCTCCGAGCCTCGAGGAAATCGCCACGGAACTCGCCGGCAAGGTCAAGGTCGCCAAGCTCAATATCGATGAAAACCCGGAACTGGCCGCTCAGTTCGGTGTTCGCTCGATCCCGACGCTTGCAATCTTCAAGGGCGGCGAAGTTGCCGACATCTCCATCGGCGCAAAGCCGAAGACGGCCCTTTCCAACTGGATTTCCAGCGCAGCCTGACGATATCGACAGTTCGACACGAAAAGCCCGGCATTTGCCGGGCTTTTTCATTTGGGGGGTGTACCGTTTTCCGCCAGTACGTCGCCGACGAGATAAAGTGAGCCGCCAATAAGGATACGCGGTGGAGGTGCCTCAGGGTCGATGGTCGAAGCGATGGCATCCAGGGCATCGATGACCGATGACATTGGTTCGGCCACGAGGCCGGCGTCATACGCGGCATGGGCCAGGATCACCGGATCTATCATCGCTTCGCTGCCGCGGATCGGTACGCAATAGATCTTCTCTGCCAGGTCGGCGAAGGCCTTGAAATAGCCGACTGGATCCTTGGTATTGATCATGCCCGATATCAGGAACAGCGGGCGGGACTGGCGCTCTTCGCAATTCGCCATGGCTTCGGCGATCACTTCACCCGCACCCGGGTTGTGGCCGCCGTCGACCCAGATTTCCGACCGTGCCGGTGCATGGCTCAAAAGCCTGCCTTCCGTCAATTTCTGAAGACGGCCGGGCCACTCCACCGTTTCCATCGCCTTTTCCATCATCGGCTCAGTGACGGTAAAGCCCGCGGCTTTGACGGCGCGGATGGCGGCAGCGGCATTGGCATATTGATGGCGACCGGGAAGGCGCGGCAAAGGCAGATCCGCCAGGCCGAACTCATCCTGATAGATCAGCCGGCGATATTCCTCATAGGCGATGAAATCCTGACCGAAGACGGCACTCGGGCAGTTCAGCCGCTCGGCGGTCGACATCAGCACGTCGAGCGCCGCGTCATATTCCTGATGGCCGATGACGACGGGATGCCCGCGCTTCATGATGCCGGCCTTTTCCGCAGCGATCAGTTCCACCCGGTCGCCGAGATAGGGCTGATGATCCAGCGAAATCGGCATGATGACTGAAACGGCAGGGTCTTCGATCACGTTCGTCGCGTCAAAACGACCGCCGAGGCCTACCTCGATAATGGCGGCATCGGCCGGATGTTCGGAGAAAAGAATGAAAGTGACTGCAGTCAGGATTTCAAAGACGGTGATCTTCTCACCATCATTGGCTTTCGCCACGCGTCTCAGAGCATCGGCGAAGACAACATCATCGACCAACTGTCCACGTCCAGCTGGAACACCAAGGCGGTAGCGTTCATGCCAGTTTACAAGGTGTGGAGAGGTGTGGACATGGACGCTGTGGCCTGCCGCTTCCAGGAGCGCACGGCAGAAAGCCGATGTCGAGCCCTTGCCGTTGGTGCCGGCAATATGGATGACGGGGGGAAGATTGCGTTCGGGATTGCCGAGCGCTTCCAGAAGGCGTCTGATGCGGTCCAATGACAAATCGTAGCCCTTGGGATGCAATCCCATGAGCTTCTCGATCTCCCGCGCCGCCTCACTCACCGCGATCTGGCCTCTGTCTGTCATCGGCCCGCCCTATTCTGTGAGAATGCTGCTCAGGCGCTCGCCGCCAGAGCAATCACACCATTGGCATCATTTGCTGCTGTCGCCGGCTTTTTGGTCAGGATCTTCAACAGGCGCGCCAGCGTCTCGGGGATATCGTGACGTTTGACGACCATGTCGACCACGCCGTGTTCCAGAAGATATTCCGACGTCTGAAAACCTTCGGGAAGCTTTTCACGCAGCGTCTGCTCGATGACGCGCTTGCCGGCAAAACCGATTTCCGCACCTGGCTCGGCCAGATGAATATCGCCGAGCATCGCATAGGACGCCGTCACGCCGCCGGTGGTCGGATTGGTCAGAACCACGATATAGGGCTGGCCGGCTTCCTTCAGCAAATCGACGGCGACCGTCGTACGCGGAAGCTGCATCAGCGACAGGATGCCTTCCTGCATGCGCGCGCCGCCCGAAGCCGGGAACATCACGAGCGGGCACTTTTCCGCAATCGCTCGTTCGAAGGCTTTGACGATCGCTTCGCCGGCAGCCATGCCGAGCGAACCGCCAATGAAGTTGAATTCATGGACGACGGCGACGAGCTTCAGGCCCTGGACGCTGCCGAGACCAGCAACGATCGTGTCTTCCTGCTCGGTCTTGAGTCGGCTGTCACGCAGACGATCGCTGTATTTCTTGGAATCGCGGAACTTCAGCGGATCCTGGGCGACCTTCGGCTGCGGCAAAGCTTCGTATTCGYCGTTGTCGAACAGGTCGGCAAGGCGCGCCTTTGCCGGCATCTTCATGTGGTAGCCGGAAGCGGGGATGACCCACTTGTTGCTTTCCAAGTCCTTGTGAAAGACCATCTCACCCGTTTCCGGGCACTTGATCCAGAGGTTCTCCGGCACTTCGCGACGGCCCAGCATGGAATTGATCCGCGGGCGAACGTAGTTAGTGATCCAGTTCAACTCGAATACTCCTGATTGACTGGTGCCAATGTGGGGAAACTATTCGGCAGCAACAAGGCGCGCCGAACGCGTTCCTGTGGAAAGACCCCGAACCAGCGTCGCAACGGCCTGAACCGTATCCGCTGTCGCCTTCCCGTCTGCCGTCAGGCTGTTGGCCACCTGATTGACGATTGCGGTACCAACGACGACGCCGTCCGCCGAAGCACCGATGATCTTTGCGTGTTCAGCCGTTTTGACGCCGAAACCGACGCAGACGGGGAGATCGGTATGGTCCTTGATGCGCTCGACTGCGCCCGAAATCAGCGACGGATCCGGCAAGGCCGAACCGGTGATGCCGTTCATCGAGACATAGTAGACGAAGCCCGAGGTGTTCTTCAAAACGGTCGGCAAGCGCTTTTCATCCGTCGTCGGTGTAGCCAAACGGATGAAATTGATGCCCTTCTTCAGAGCCGGTACGCAGAGCTCGTCATCCATTTCCGGCGGCAGGTCGACGATGATCAGGCCATCGATACCGGATGCCAGCGCATCATCGAGAAATTTCTCGACGCCGTAAATGTAGATCGGGTTGTAGTAACCCATCATGACGATCGGCGTCGTATCATTGGTCTTGCGGAAGTCGGCAGCGAGCTGCAGCGTCTTCTTCAGCGTCTGTCCACCCTTGAGGGCACGCTGGCCGGCGAGCTGGATCGCGGGACCATCGGCCATCGGATCGGAAAAGGGCATGCCGAGCTCGATAACGTCGGAGCCGGCTTCCGGCAGCGCCTTCATGATGCCGAGCGAGGTTTCGTAGTCCGGATCGCCGCCCATGAAATAGGTTACGAGCGCCGGGCGACCTTCCGCCTTCAGGTCGGCGAAGCGTTTGTCCATACGTGCGGTCATGTTTCTTACTGCCCCATTCCCAGGATCTTGCCGACGGTGAAGATATCCTTGTCGCCGCGGCCGGAGAGGTTCATCAGGATGATCTCGTCCTTGCCCATCTTGGGCGCGCGCTTGATGACTTCGGCAAGCGCATGCGAAGGCTCGAGCGCCGGAATGATGCCCTCAAGGCGCGTCAGCGTCTGGAAGGCTTCAAGCGCTTCATGGTCCATGATCGGCACATATTCGGCACGGCCGATATCGTTCAGCCATGAATGTTCTGGGCCGATACCGGGGTAGTCGAGGCCAGCCGAGATCGAATGTCCTTCCTTGATCTGCCCGTCATTGTCCTGGAGCAGATAGGTACGGTTGCCGTGCAGTACGCCCGGCGAGCCGGCCGTGATCGAGGCGCAGTGCTCGTCGCCCTGCAGGCCCTTGCCGCCGGCTTCGACGCCGACAATTTTGACGTCCTTATCATCGAGGAAAGGATGAAAGATGCCGATCGCATTCGAGCCGCCGCCGACGGCAGCAATGACGAGATCCGGCAGACGGCCTTCGGCCTCAAGGATCTGCTGCTTAGCTTCCGTGCCGATGACGGCCTGGAAATCGCGGACCATTTCCGGATAGGGATGCGGGCCGGCGGCCGTGCCGATCAGGTAATAGGTGTCATCGACGTTGGTGACCCAGTCACGCAGCGCCTCGTTCATCGCATCCTTCAGCGTGCCGCTACCCGCCGTGACGGGCTTTACCTCGGCACCCAGCAGCTTCATGCGGAAAACGTTCGGTGCCTGACGCTCAACGTCGGTGGCGCCCATATAGACGACACAGGGAAAGCCGAAGCGTGCGGCGACGGTGGCGGAAGCCACGCCATGCTGGCCGGCACCGGTTTCGGCGATAATGCGGGTCTTGCCCATGCGCTTGGCAAGCAGGATCTGGCCGATGCAATTGTTGATCTTGTGCGAGCCGGTATGATTCAGCTCTTCGCGCTTGAAATAGATCTTGGCGCCGCCGAGATGCTGGGTCAGGCGTTCGGCGTAATAAAGCGGGCTCGGACGGCCTATATAATGGGTGCCGAGATGCTTCAATTCCGCCTGGAATTCCGGATCTTCCTTCGCCTTGTTCCATTCTTCCTGCAGATCCAGGATCAGGGGCATCAGGGTTTCGGCCACGAAGCGGCCCCCGTAAATGCCGAAGCGGCCGTCTTCGTCCGGACCGGCGCGGAAGGAATTCGGTTTAGGCGTCTCGTTCAATTTACACTCCCTGTGGTCGTTTCAGGCATACATGCCTGATCAACCGCATCGAAAAACTCATCGATCATCTCCAGGCTCTTCACGCCCGGTGCACTCTCGACACCGGAGGCGGTATCGACACCCGGCGCCTTCGTCATTGCAAGAGCCTGGCCGACATTGGCCTTGTTGAGCCCGCCTGACAGCATGTAGTCGACATTACCGTCAAGCCAGGTGAGCAGACCCCAATCAAAGGAAACGCCGTTGCCGCCTGGCAGTTCAGATCCTTTCGGCGGCTTGGCGTCGAAGAGGAAGCGGTCAGCTATGCCAATATAGGCTTCGACCTTCTTCAGGTCGTCGGTGGTGCGGACCGACAATGCCTTGATAACAGGGATGCCGTACATCGCCTTGATGGTCAGCACGCGCTCCGGGCTCTCGCTGCCGTGGAGCTGGAGCATGTCAGGGCGCAGAAGTGCAACGATTTCATCAAGATCATCATTGCTCGGATCGACCAAGACGGCAACGACCTTAGCCTTGCCGCGCACAGGTTCCGCCAGCTTGCCTGCAATGTCCGGCTCGACGTAACGCGGGCTTTTCTGGAAAAAGTTGAAGCCGATATGCGTCGCTCCGCGCTTCAATGCGCGCTCGACAGTTTCAGGCGTCTTCAAACCGCAGATCTTGATATCCGGTCTCATGGCAGCGAAGTGACACGAAACGAGCGAAGAGTCGAGCCAATTTGCAATGCCGGCCGTATTTAACGGGAGCGCTTATTCGAACTCTATCGCGTGCAATTGGCTGCCATGACGCTTCAGCCAGGATTTCGCCTCTTCCATGTGCGGGCAAAGCTTCTTGCAGAGCGCCCAGAAGTGCGGGCCGTGGTTCATTTCCTTCAGATGCGCAACCTCATGGGCGGCGAGATAATCGATCACCGAAGGTGGTGCCATGACGATGCGCCAGGAGAAGCTCAGATTTCCTTCCGAGGAGCAGGAGCCCCAGCGGCTGCGGGTATCCTTCATGGAAATCGAGCGGATCGGTGCCTTTATGGAGCCGGCATGCAGGCGCGACAGTCTCTCGAGATCGCTGCGCGCCTCCTTCTTGAGGAATGTCGCGATGCGTCGGCCGATATGTTCCGGCATGCCGCTGACGCGAAGCACAGGTTTGCCGTCCAGCACGACAGCCTCAGTAAGCCCACGCAGGCTGCCGGTGTGCTCGATGCGATGTCTGACACCGCGAAAGAGAATTTCGCCGCCGTCGCGCAGGCCCGTATCCGTCGAGAATTTCGCCAGCTTGGTCAGCAGCCAGCCCTGATGCCGATCAAGGAAGGCGTTGACTTCGCGGGCGGCAAGCCCTTTCGGAACCGTCATCTTCAGTGCACGGCCGCCTGGCTCGATACGAAGGGTGATCCGGGTCGCCCGATCATGCTGCTTGATCGTCAAGGGCATGAGGCGGCCGGCGACATCCAGCGTCCGCTTTTCAGGCGGGGCCGGTTTTCTCGTCGCACGGCGGATCTTCGGGAGCGGAAACATAGGAGTTTTCTATACGATTCGGCAGAAATCCGGGCAAAGAAAAACCGGCATCAGAAGCGATGCCGGCCGTAGATTTTCTGTGATCTGCTTACGGCGTCTGGTATTCGGCGACCGGTCCATTGTCGTCGCGTCGACCGTTCTTGCGATCGCGCATGAAGCGGTCGAACTCTTCCTGATCCTTGGCGCGGCGAAGCTCGCGCAGGTAGGAATCGAATTCCTCACGCATTTCATCTAGCTTGCGGCGCTCCTCCTCGATGCGATCGAGTTCGGCCTTGCGCCAATCGTCGAAGGCGACGTTGCCCGTCGAGAAATGCGGGCGGTGACGGCCATGCGAACGGCGGCAGCCTGCAAAGAAGCCATCCGTTGCCTGGTTGACGTCACGCTTGAAGCCACGCAGCCGCTCGCCGAAGATGATGTAGGCAAGCATGGCCAGCCCCAGAGGCCAGAAAACCATGAAGCCGAGGATCATCAAGGCAACGGTAGCCGGAGTCCAATCCGGGCGAAGCAATGCTGACTGGTTCATCGTGCGGTATCCTCGCGTTCAGCACCCGACAGGATGCCGAGTGCTGAAAAAACAGATGGTTACCGCTGAACCGGCCTTCAAGACGATATCAGGTTAAATCGAGCAAAGCCTTGAATCGATGGCATTAAATCAGCGTTTTCTAACTCACGCCGATTTGCCGCCCTTGATGACGCGCTGGACCGGTGGCTTCTTGGCGCGCGAGTGCTGCCGCGTGAAGCTGACGATGCGCGGCGCGATCTCGCGGCGGAAGCGGGAACCATTGAAAACGCCATAGTGGCCGACATCCGGCTGCAGGTAATGCATGCGCATGTGCTCGGGGATGTTTACGCAGATGGTCTGGGCTGCGTGTGTCTGGCCTACACCGGAGATATCGTCGTTTTCGCCCTCTACGGTCAGCAGAGCGACGTTACGGATTGCCGAGGGATCGACCCGCTTGCCGCGATGCATCAGCTCGCCCTTCGGCAGCGCGTGTTTCATGAAGACCTGATCGACCGTTTGGAGGTAGAATTCCGCGGTCAGATCCATGACGGCCAGATATTCATCGTAGAAATCGCGATGCTTTTCCGGCTCGCCGTCGTTCTTCACGAGATGCATGAAGAATTCCTTGTGAGCGATCAGGTGGCGATCGAGATTCATCGACATGAAGCCGGAAAGCTGCAGGAAACCCGGATAGACGGGGCGCATGAAGCCCGGCTGCGGCCAGGGTACATTCATGACGACATTGTCGGCAAACCATTCGAGCGGGCGCTCCTTGGCAAGCTTGTTGACAGCCGTCGGATTGATACGGGTATCGATCGGGCCACCCATCAGCGTCATCGACGACGGAGCGAGCGGATCCTTGGCCTCTTCCATGATCGCAGCAGCTGCGAGGACCGGCACCGAGGGCTGACAGACGGCGATAACATGCGTGTCATGGCCAAGGAAATGCAGCATCTCGATGACGTAATCGATGTAATCGGAAAGATCGAAAGTACCTTCCGTCATAGGCACCATTCGGGCATCGACCCAGTCGGTAATATAGATATCAGCACTGGGCAAAAGAGCTTCGACGGTGCCGCGCAGTAGCGTCGCATAGTGGCCGGACATGGGTGCTACGATGAGGATGCGCGGGTCGCCGCTATGGCCGGCCGGCACATCGCGAGAGAAATGCAGGAGACTGCAGAAGGAACGCGTCCAGACCACTTCCTCGCGAACCGCAACCTTCTTGCCGTCGATGACGGTCTCGTTGAGCCCAAATTCCGGCTTGCCGTAACGGCGCGTCGTGCGCTCGAACATTTCGAGGCTAGCCGAAATGGTGCGACCGAGCGGTGTCTGCGAGAAGGGGTTCAACGGATTGGCATAGGCAAAACGCATCATATCGGCTGCAGCGCGGAAGGGAGCCAACGCTGCATGGTTTAATTCATAAAGCTGGTAGAACATGGAGGGCGCCACCTTTCTCTATCCGGCAAAGACGGCGCCGATTGAAGGGCGCCGGACTCTTTCCGTTAACGCTGGCACATCAACGTAGGCTAACAGGTTTTTGTTGCACAGCAACATAACATTACAGTTCGAAAGAAAAATGCCGGGAAATTGATCCCCGGCAATATCTTGGTGCACAAAGTTTAAGCTTTTCAGCCGGAAAAACAGTTAACGATCCGCTACGAAGAGCTGCTTCTGAGTGCCGAGGCCGTCGATACCGAGTTCGACAACGTCGCCGTCCTTCAGGAAACGCGGCGGCTTCATGCCCATGCCGACACCCGGAGGCGTGCCGGTCGAGATAACATCGCCCGGCTGCAGAGACATGAACTGGCTGAGATAGGACACGACGAAAGCGACGCCATAGACCATGGTCTTGGTGGAGCCGTCCTGCATCGTCTGACCGTTGACCTTGAGCCACATGCCGAGGTCCTGCGGGTTCCCGACCTCATCCTTGGTGACGAGCCAAGGGCCGATCGGCCCAAACGTGTCGCAGGACTTGCCCTTGGTCCACTGGCCGGAACGCTCGGTCTGGAAGGCGCGCTCGGAGACGTYGTTGGAGACGCAGTAGCCGGCGACATAATCCAGGGCCTCGGCTTCGCTCACATACTTGGCGGTTTTGCCGATAACGACACCAAGCTCGACTTCCCAGTCGGTCTTTTCGGAACCGCGCGGGATCTGGACATTGTCGTTCGGGCCGACGATCGCCGACGTTGCCTTCATGAAGATGACGGGTTCGGGCGGCACAGTCGCGCCGGTCTCAGCCGCATGGTCTGAGTAATTCAGGCCGATGCAGATGAATTTGCCGGTGCCGGCAACGCAGGCGCCGATACGACCGGGCGACAGTTCCGGCAGGCTCTTCGGATCAAGGGCAGCTATCTTTGCAAGACCTGCCGGCGTGATCGCCTCGCCGCCGATATCGGCGACATGGGCAGAAAGATCGCGGATCTTGCCATCGGCATCAAGCAGGGCCGGCTTTTCGCGGCCCGCTTCTCCAACGCGCATCAGCTTCATGAATATCCTCCTCATGGAAAGCGGGGTGCGCCACCTATGAACGAATTATTCATCGGTGTCATTATGACTTTCCGCGGAAGCGGTACGCCTATCTAGAAAATTTCGGCGAGCTCCGGACCCATCGGGACGATCCGCGTGGGATTGAGGCTCTCGATCGAATAATAGCCGCGCTTGATGTGATCAAAATTCACGGTCTCGGCAATGCCGGGCCAATCCAGCATCCGCCGGCAGAAGGCCCGAAGATTGGCGTAATCCGACAAACGCCGCAGGTTGCACTTGAAGAGACCGTGGTAGGCGACGTCGAAACGCACCAGCGTGACGAACAGGCGGATGTCGGCCTCCGTTGGATGCTCGGCAAAGAGAAAGTTGCGTCCGTCGAACTGAGGTTCAATCCAGTCGAGGCAAGCGAAAACCTCAGCAAAAGCCTCTTCATAGGCGACCTGGGTCGTTGCAAAGCCGGTACGATAAACACCGTTGTTCAGGGAGGGATAGATGCGCTCGTTGAAGGCATCGATTTCGTTACGCAGAGCGGCCGGATAGAGATCGATGTCACCACGGGCAAGATCACCAAAACCGCTGTTCAGCATGCGCAGAATATCGGAGGATTCGTTGTTGACGATGGTGCCGCGCTTCTTGTCCCAGAGAACCGGCACAGTCGCGCGCCCGGTGAAGCCGGAATCCGCTTTCGTGTAGATCTCATGCATGTAGGCGGCGCCGTTCAGGTCATCGGCGGTAGCACCGGGATAATCGCCGAAACGCCAACCCTGCTTGCTGAGTGTCGGCTCGACGATTGAAACCGAGATGACGTCCTCCAGGCCCCTAAGCTTGAGGCCGATCAGCGTGCGCGAAGCCCAGGGGCAGATATAAGCGACATAGAGATGATAGCGGCCAGCTTCAGCGACAAAACCACCTTCACCCGTCGGGCCAGCGCTGCCGTCAGGCGTTACCCAGTTACGGAAGCTCGATATCTGGCGGACGAAACCACCCTTCTCATCTTTGGCCTGGACCGGCTGCCAGTCCTCGGTCCATTTCCCATTCACCAACATCCCGTATCTCCTGATCGATCGGATTGATGCTGCTTTACCGGCAGTTCTTCGCGCGCGTAAGATCAATTTCTGGAAACAGATTGTGCACTGGCCGCGATCAAACTTTGCTTGCCAAGCAAGCGGCTACGGAAATATCACTTGAGCGATATCCGCAATGGAATCCTCCATCCATCGCTAACTTCCGGAAGCCAGCATGACGAAAGCCAACAACCGTGAATCCCAATATCCAATCGACCCCATGTTTCTCGAGCGTTGGTCACCACGCGCCTTTACCGGTGAGACCATCGAAGAAACCCAGCTTCTGACACTGCTCGATGCCGCGCACTGGGCACCATCCTCCGCGAATATGCAGCCCTGGCGGTTCCTTTACGCATTGAAGGGCTCGGAGCATTGGGAAGAGTTCGTGAGCCTGCTCGTCGAATCCAACCAGGAATGGGCGAAGAACGCTTCAGCGCTGATCTTTGTGGTTTCGCGCAGTTTCAACGGGGCTCGCAGCGAGGGACGGTCAAGCTATACGCACTCTTTCGATGCCGGCACAGCCTGGGGCCACCTTGCCATGCAGGCCCGCATTTCCGGCTTCTATGCCCACGGCATGGGCGGCATCAAGCATGACGAGATCAAGGAAAAGCTCGGTGTTCCCGATGGTTACCGCGTCGAAGCGGGCATTGCCGTCGGTCGCATCGCCGATAAGAACACCCTTTCCGAGCGTAACCGCGAACGCGAATTTCCGAGCCAGCGAAAGCCGCTCTCGGAGGTCGTCTTCAACGGCCATTTCATCGGCAACGATTGATCGCCAAATAAAAAGCCCCGCAAGCTGATGGCTGCGGGGCTTTTTCGTGACCGGTTTCAGGTCAGATATCTAGGTTTGCAACGCTCAGCGCATTGTCCTGGATGAATTCGCGGCGCGGTTCGACTTCATCGCCCATCAGGCGAGCAAAGAGACCGTCGGCATCGGTCGCATCGTTGACCTTGACCTGCAGCAGCGAGCGAACGTTCGGATCGAGCGTCGTTTCCCAGAGCTGCTCGGCATTCATTTCACCGAGACCCTTGTAGCGCTGCATCGTCAGCCCCTTGCGGCCGCTTGCAAAAATCGCATCGAGAAGAGCGCGAGGACCGGAAATTTCGACATCACCATCACGCCGGCTCAGTGCCGGTGGCGTTTGATAGATTTCCTTCATGCGTGGCGTCAGCTGATCGATAAGACGGGCATCCTGCGAGCCGATCAGCGCCATGTCGAGTACAACAACTTCCTTGACGCCACGAACCATGCGCTCCAGGCGAATGCCGCCCTCGCTGGTGAGGTTGCCTTCCCAGCCGCGTTCGGTTTCCTCGGCGATGATGTCGAGACGCTTGGCCACCTCGCTTGCCAGCTCCTGGGCGCGCTCGGCATTGCTGACGGTTTCGGCATTGAGCGCGCCGGCGATGGCCGCCTGTTCGACGACCGCACGATTGTAGCGCGAATGCAGGTTGTCGAGCAGCGCGCGCAGGCGCAGGGCATCGTGAATGACCTCATTCAGATCCTGGCCGACACGGACTTCGCCGCTGGCGAGCTTCAACGCCGCATCTTCCAGACCCTGGCCGATCAGATAATCTTCCAGCGCCTTTTCGTTCTTGACGTACTGGACCGACTTGCCGCGCGAGACCTTATAGAGCGGTGGCTGGGCGATATAGAGATGGCCGCGCTCGATCAGTTCCGGCATCTGGCGGAAGAAGAAGGTGAGCAGCAGCGTGCGGATATGGGCGCCGTCGACGTCGGCATCCGTCATGATGATGATCTTGTGGTAGCGCAGCTTCTCGGCATTGAACTCGTCCTTGCCGATACCGGTGCCGAGCGCAGTGATCAGCGTACCGATTTCCTGGCTGGAGAGCATCTTGTCGAAGCGGGCACGCTCGACATTCAGGATCTTGCCGCGCAGTGGCAGGATCGCCTGATTTTCGCGCGAGCGCCCCTGCTTTGCAGAACCGCCTGCGGAATCACCCTCGACGAGGAAGACTTCTGACTTGGCCGGATCGCGTTCCGAGCAGTCGGCAAGCTTGCCGGGCAGCGAGGCGATATCGAGCGCACCCTTGCGGCGTGTCAGTTCGCGTGCCCTGCGGGCTGCTTCACGGGCGGCAGCGGCTTCGACGACCTTGCCGACGAGAATCTTGGCTTCGCTCGGATGTTCCTCGAACCAGGTATTCAAGGCCTCATTGACGAGGCTTTCTACGACAGGGCGAACTTCCGACGAAACAAGTTTGTCTTTCGTCTGCGATGAGAATTTTGGATCCGGTACCTTAACCGACAGGACTGCGGTCAGACCTTCGCGACAATCTTCGCCCTGCAGCGTCACCTTTTCCTTTTTCGTAATGCCGGAATTATCGGCATAGGAAACGACCTGACGCGTCAATGCGGCACGGAAGCCGGCCATATGCGTGCCGCCATCGCGCTGGGGGATGTTGTTGGTGAAGCAAAGCACGTTCTCGTGATAGCTGTCGTTCCACCACATGGCCACCTCGACGGTGATGCCATCCTTCTCGCCGCGGATCGCGACGGGCTTTTCGACAAGCGGCTTCTTGGCACGGTCGAGATAGGAAACAAAGGCTTCGAGACCTCCGTCATAGACCATCTCTTCCTGCTTGATGTCGGAGTGACGCTTGTCCGTCAGCAGAATGCGGACGCCGGAATTGAGGAAGGCGAGTTCCCGCAGGCGGTGCTCGAGCGTGCCGTAGTCGAACTCCGTCATCGTGAAGGTTCCGCTGCTCGGCATGAAGCTGACTTCCGTGCCGGTCTCGTTGCCCGCTTCGCCCGTTACCTTCAACGGAGCATCCGCTACGCCGTGGGTGAAGCTCATCTCATGAACCTTGCCCTGGCGACGGATTTTCAGCTTCAGCCAGACGGAGAGTGCGTTGACGACCGAAACGCCGACGCCGTGCAGACCACCGGAAACCTTGTAGGAATTCTGGTCGAACTTACCGCCGGCGTGGAGCTGGGTCATGATGACTTCGGCTGCCGATACGCCTTCGCCGCTGTGAATATCGGTCGGAATGCCGCGGCCGTTGTCCGTCACGGTCACAGAACCATCCGGATTGAGCGAAACGGTGACGATATCGGCGTGGCCGGCCAGCGCTTCGTCGATCGCGTTATCGACGACTTCATAGACCATGTGGTGGAGGCCCGAGCCGTCGTCGGTATCGCCGATATACATGCCGGGGCGTTTGCGCACGGCATCGAGGCCCTTCAGGACCTTGATGGAATCTGCGCCATATTCGGTGTTTACGCCGTTTTCCGTCGCGGGTGCATCGGTCATTCTGTCGAGATTTTCCCTGTTGTCGTCAGCAACGGCGCGCCTTGCGAATCACCGGCTTTTTCAATGTCGAATATAGGTTTTTTGCAGCGAGTTCCCAATGGCAAGGCCCTAAAACAAGGCATAAATCAGGGGATTATGACGCTTTTCCGTCCACTTTGCCGCCATTTTCAAGAAGCGCCGATAACCGGGCGATATCGCCGCTGTCAAGGCTGCGGATTCGCTTGGCCAGACGATTGGCAAATTCGGTATATTCGGGCGGCAGGCCCGAGGTATCGACCACCACGCGCGGATCGGAAGAGCCGGCAACGAGGAAGAGTTCCTCGGCCTCATCCCAAATGATGTTGAAGTAGCCTGCGATGCGCTGCAGCAGATCGAAGCTCGGCACACCGCGCTTTCCGTGCTCGAGCGCCGAGAGATAGGCCGGCGAGACATTGAGCGCCGCAGCCATCTCTTTCTGCGTGACGCCCTTGCGGGCGCGCAGCTTGCGGACTGCTTCGGCAAACGGCGTCACAAAGTTTCCCCGGCCCGCCGCGAGAGGCGGATATAGAGGGCGCCCGCCCCACCATGATGTTGGGCCGCAGGTTCATATGACGAAATCAGAAAACGAAATTCCGGCTTGGAAAACCAGAGCGGCACTGCGCGCTTCAAGGCGCCTTCGCTGCCCATTGAACTGCCTTTTCCAGTGATGACAAGGACATGCCGCATGCCGCGTTCATGCGCGCGGATCAGGAAATCGAGCAGAAATGAATGCGCCTCACTCTGGACCATGCCATGAAGATCGATCCGTGCTTCCAGCGCCAGCTTACCCTTGGCAATCTTGCGCTTGACCGGACGCTCAAGCGGATGGTGGACGCCCGAGGGCTGTTTTGCGGGTATCTGGGCTACTGCTTGCTGCGGAAGCGGTGTGGCCGCCCTCTGCTTTTCTACTTTTTCCTGTTCGGCCGCCGCTTCAGCCTCCGCCAAGAAGGCATCGAGGGCAGTCAATTCATTCGTCTTGCCGGGCATGGGCCGGGTACTGCGGGCGACCTTGCCCCAGAGGATTCTCTCGTCTGCACTGAGCTTGCGGTCCTTCGCCATCAGAGGAACCTCGCTGCAGCGGCATTGGGGATGAGAATTGCGAAATCGGCATCGTTGCGTACCGTTCCCGCCAACTCTCCTGCATCATAGCCCGAACCAGTGAAAATATCTCCGCGCGCGGGACCGACAATTGCCGAACCGGTGTCCAGCGCCAGCATCAGCCGTTGAAACGGCTTGCCAGCATCAAGGTGTGTCAGGGTTTCGGAGCGGATGAAAAATGGAAAACCGAATGTGTGGATCAGGCGGTCGACCGCGAGCGAACGCCCTGCGGGCAGCGGCACTTTCGCGGCGGCGATCGGCCCGGCATTTGCATCGTTAACCGCTGTTTCCCGAAAGAAAATATAGGACCGGTTATGCCAGAGGACTTCGTCGATCTGGTCCGGATGAGCGGCAAGCCACGCACGGATCGCCTGCATCGAAATTTTCGCGCGGTCGATCTCGCCGCGGTCGATCAGAAGCTTGCCGATCGCCGAAAATGGATGACCGGCTTTTGCGGCGTAGGTGATGCGGCCAAGTCTGCCATCCGGATAGCGCAGCCGGGCAGCGCCCTGCACATGGACAAAGAAAAGATCGACCTTCGATTTTACCCAGGCGATCTCGAGACCACGGCCTTCGAGATAGCCCTGATCGATGTCGCCGCGATCCGGATAGGCATCGATCAGCCCGTCACGCAGACGCCCGAATGCGTAGGAACTATCGAGATTGCCGGGACGATTTTGATCGTCGAGGTCGACAAGATCGTCCGGTCGCCGGTAGATCGGAAACCGGTAGGTCGCGTCCCGCCTGTCGGAAACTTCGATTTCGGGTTCGTAGAAGGCGGTGACGAAACCGGTAGCGCCGTCGGCCCGGACAATCCGAAATGGCTGACAGTGCTTCTCGAAAAAGGCACGCGCGTCGTCGGCCGAAGACGGACGAAACGCCTCTGCTTCCTCCAGCAATGGAAGGAGGTCTGCTGAACTCAGCCCCAGCGACCCGCTACGATAGTGTTTCGTTTCGGAAATATGGCGGCGACAGGCAGCCATGACTTCAAAAAGGCTGGAGGGATCGTCATCCCTCCAGCCTTTCAATGCGTCGAAACTGACTGCCTGAAGGGCAAAGCCGGCTGCGTCACTCATGTTCCGATTCGGTCGCGACGAGTTTCCAGTTGGGGTCACGCGATCGCGTATCGCGAGCGAAGGTCCAGAGATCGTTGACCTCGGCGACATTTTCGGCATCGCCATCGATCAGCACATCGCTCTTGTCGTAAGTCGCTGAGATCAGCTGGCTGATGATGCGCACAGTGATTTGCGCCTCGCTGCCCTTGGTCTCGGCATGGGTGATCTCGGCCTTGTCGATGCCCACGAAAGTGGACTTCATCTTCTCGCCCTTACTTTCGCGATCGGTGATCGCCGCATCGAAGCCGTCATAGACTTCCCGGGAGAGAAGATTCTTCAGCGTTTTGCGATCGCCATCGGCAAAGGCCATGACGATCATCTCGTAGGCCATCCGGGCGCCGTTCAAGAATTCCTTCGGGTCGAAGGAGGCATCGGCTCTGTTGAGCGCGCGCAGCGATTCGTTCAGCGGCGTGCCTGCCGGCGCGAAGGCGTCGATGGCGGAAAAGCGATCTTCCTCTTCTCCGTTCACATCGCGCCGCGGCAGGGTTACGACCTTGCCGGCATCGGCGCTATCGTTTTGCACAGCATCCCGTGGCGTATAGAGATCACGCGGCGGCTTCTCATTTCCGGTGCGGCGTCCAAGAACGGACCGAAGCTGAAAGAAAATCAGCACCGCCGCCACCAAGAAAAATAATGTGATGAAGTCGTTTGAACTCATATCCCGCCGTTCGCTGTTAACATCCCTGATTTCTAACCCCATATAGTCCGGCTATACGAATGATTCAAATCATGGCTGTTATCTTTGCCAGTGCCAAGAGGAGCCCGGGCCGCTCGGGATAAAGAGATGCGTTTTTCCATGCTGCCGGTTTTCGCGCTGCTTCTGCCGCTTGCCGAGATCGCCGGCTTCGTGATTGTCGGCCGCGCAGTCGGACTCGCCGCGACGCTGGCGCTTGTCCTGCTTGGCTTTGTCATCGGTTCGTTCCTCTTGCGCCGGCAAGGTATCAGCATCCTGCGCCGCATGTCTGCCGAGGGGCGTGGTGGTACCATGCCCGGACGGGAATTGCTCAATCCGGCAATGAACGTGATCGCGGCGCTGCTCTTCATCATCCCCGGCTTTCTCTCGGATATTCTGGCGATCCTGCTTCTTATCCCGCAGGTTCGCAACCTGCTCTGGCGGTCGATTGCGAAGCGTTTCGTCGTCGTCGGCACCAGCGGCGGAGGCTTCTCCGCATCGTCGCGTCCGGATTTTGAGAACCGGCCGGGCAAGCCAAGCGATTCAAAGGTGGTCGATCTCGATGAAGAGGACTATCATCGCCAACCGAACGAAAACTCACCTTGGTCCGGAAAAAGGCTCGGCGACTAGGGCCGAGGCACGTTAACTGCCCCGGAGGCCCAGGGTTGTAAGCCCCTCCCCGAAATGTTAGATGGCGGCACCATCCAATGCCCCTCGAGGAAAAGCCCATGGCAGACGACAACAACAGCAACGGCGCAACGAGCCCGACCCTTTCGATCCTTGCCCAGTACGTCAAGGATCTTTCCTTCGAAAACCCGGGCGCACCGCGCTCGCTTCAGGCCCGCGACAAGGCACCGGCGATCAACATCAATGTGAACGTCAACGCCAATCCGCTGTCCGACACGGATTTCGATGTCGTGCTTTCGCTGATTGCCGAAGCCAAGGAAGGCGACAAGACGGTCTTCCACACCGAACTCGTCTATGGCGGCGTCTTCCGCGTTGCCGGCTTCCCCCAGGAACACATGCTGCCGGTTCTCTTCATCGAGTGCCCGCGCATGCTCTTCCCGTTTGCGCGCCAGATCATTGCCGACGTCACGCGCAATGGCGGCTTCCCGCCGCTGATGATCGATCCGATCGACTTCGCGCAGATGTTCGCGCAGCGTGTTGCTGAAGAGCAGGCCCGTTCCAAGGTTCAGGCCGTTCCGAACTAAGCCCTTCTTTACAGGCCCTCGAAATCAGATGCCCGGCTTTTGTCCGGGCATTTTTATTTTCAGTTGAGCTGTTCGTATTTCGACCAAACCGCCTTTTGACCAAGCTTGGCGATCAGGGCCTGATGGGCCTCGGCTTCCGCTTCGCTCAATCGCGGCGCCAGGGGCCGCGGTCTCTCCATGATGGCTGCGACCACAACTTCGTCCGCCTCGGCATTGTCCTTGTTCTGGCTCGCAGATCCTGCGACGCCGAGCCCCAGTGCAGCCTGCCGGCCGCCGATCATTTCTATGTAGACTTCGGCGAGAAGTTCGGAGTCGAGGAGAGCACCGTGTTTGGTACGGTGCGAGTTGTCGATGCCATACCGGCGGCAGAGAGCGTCGAGCGAGTTCGGTCCCATCGGATGCTTGCGGCGAGCAAGAGAGAGCGTGTCGATCACGCGATCCGGCAGGATCGGCGGCTGGCCAAGCCTGGCAAGCTCGGCATTCACGAAGCCCATGTCGAAAGTGGCGTTGTGGGCGATCCACTTGCCGTCGTCGCCGAAGAATTCCAGGATCTCCTCGACGACATCGGCAAAGGGCGGCTTGTCCTTCAGGAACTCGTCTGTGATGCCGTGAACGGCGAGCGCATCCGGATGGACCTTCTGATCACCCGGATTGACGAAAAGGTGAAGCGTCCTTCCTGTCGGGAAATGATTGAAGAGTTCGATGCCGCCGATTTCGATGATGCGGTCCATGCGGTTGTCGAGGCCGGTGGTTTCCGTATCGAAAATAATCTCACGCATGCGGGACTTCTTCCTTCGCTATCCGCTTCTTCAAGTCGGCGACGATATCTGCCACCTGTTCTCTCGTCGTCTCTATGGCGTGGCTGCTATCCACGATGTAGTCGGCCCGACGGCGTTTTTCCGCATCCGACATCTGGCGGGAGAGAATCATATTGAATTTTTCTTCCGTCATGTTCGGTCGCGCAAGCACCCTCTCCCGCTGAATCTGTGGATCGGCGCTGACAACGACAATGACATCCACCCTCTTTTCCGCGCCGGTTTCAAAAAGCAGGGGGATGTCGAGCACGACCATATCTGCTCCCACCTCTTTCTGCCGTGCCAGGAATTCACTCTCCCGCTTGCGCACCAGGGGATGAACAATCTCTTCGAGCCGCTTGAAGCCAGTTGGATCTCGAGCGAGTTGGCGGCCAAGTTGCTCACGGTCGACGACACCGTTCTTCATTGTACCGGGGAAAGCAGCGTTGACCAAAGGTGCTGCCTCGCCGGCATAGAGATCGTGTACGACAGCATCCGAATCGTTGACCGCGACACCGGCTTCGGCAAAGAGCTTCGCCGTTGTCGACTTGCCCATTCCGATGGAGCCGGTGAGGCCGATCTTCAGCATCAGTGTCTTTCCATATCTGCAATGATCAGTGCACGTAGCGTTTCATCGACGACGGGCCGCCTGCCGAACCATTTTTCAAACCCCGGAACTGCCTGATGCAGGAGCATGCCGAGGCCATCGACGACGGCAAAACCCTGTTCATCGGCCTGTGCGAGGATCGGTGTTTTCAGCGGCACATAAACAATGTCGGTAACGACTGCGTCCAAGAGCATCGCAGAGAAATCGATGGCGGGCGCTGCCTCGCCGTCCATGCCGAGAGAGGTGGTGTTGATGAAGAGGCCTGCCCCTTTCATCACTTCGCCGAGAGCTGCGGTCGGGTGGGCATGGACTTTCGAACCGAAGCGATCGGCCAGTTCTTGCGCCCGCTCTACGGTGCGGTTGACGACATGGATTTCCTTGAAGCCGCGGTCGCGGACCGCCTGGATGACGGCGCGACTTGCACCGCCGGCGCCGAAGATGACGACCCGGTCATGCCGGTCCCATCCCGGATGGCGCTCATCGAGATTGGCGGTGAAGCCGCGACCATCCGTATTGGTCGCGAGTATTTGCCCGTCCTCCAGCCACAGCGTATTCGAGGCGCCGAGTTCTTCCGAAAGCTCATCCGGCCTGTCAGCGAGTTTGAACGCCATCTCCTTATGGGGAATCGTGACATTGCCGCCGACGAAACCGGCGCTGCCGGTTCTTAAAGAGACGATAAAATCTGCAAAGGTTTCCGGTGCGACCTCATGCGCGCGGTAGCTGCCGGGCAAATCGAGGGTCTTCAACCAGTAGCCATGGATCAATGGTGAGCGCGAGTGCTTGACGGGAAAGCCCGTGACAAACGCCTTCGGCCCATGTGTTTCACGTGAATCATCCATCAATCGCATCCAGTTCCCGGAGTTTTGCAAGGAGGGGCAGCATGGGCAGACCGAGGATCGTGAAGTAGTCTCCGTCGATCTTCTCGAACAGCTGGATCCCCTCTCCCTCAAGCTGATAGGCGCCGACGCTTGCCAGCGCCTTTGATCCGACGCGGTTCAAATGGCGCGCAATGAAATCATCAGTCAGCGGGCGCATCGCGAGTTCGGCATGTGCCACATGCTGCCATAAGACCTCGCCGTCTCTGACGATGGCGACTGCGCTATTCAGGCGGTGCGTTTTGCCGCCTAGCATGCGCAGATGGTTGGCGGCATCCGCAATGTCCTTCGGCTTGTGAAAGACCTGGGCACCAAGTGACATTGTCTGGTCCGAACCGATGACGAGGGCACCACCGAAGCGCCGGCTGACTTCACCCGCTTTTGCCTCGGCTAGAACGAGTGCCACCTCGTCCGGCGTAGCGCCCGATTTTTCCAGAGGTGCTTCGATTGCCCGTTCGTCAATGTGAGCGGCATGGGCTTCAAAAGCCAAGCCAGCATTTTTCATCAGCATCTGCCGGAACGGGCTCGATGATGCGAGAACGAGCTTCGGTGTCATCTAGGTCCTCGAGAGCGATTCAGTCGTTCAGCGCTTAACGCAGCTTTGGGCGCAGGGCAACGATTGCCGCTGCGGTTTCCTCGATCGAGCGCCGGGTGACGTCGATCATTGGCCAATTGTGGCGAGCGCAAAGGGAGCGCGCATATTTCAGCTCCTCCGAGATTGCGGCACGGTCGGTATAATGTTCCCGGTCGAAACCAGGCGTTGAGCCGAGAAGGCGATTTTCCCGGACCTGAGAAATCCGGTCCGTCGTGGCGATGAGGCAGACGATCAAGGGTTTCGTCGCGGTCGCCAAAGCTTCGGGCAAAGGCACGCCGTAGACGATCGGGATATTCGCAGTCTTGATGCCACGGTTTGCGAGATAGATGCTGGTCGGCGTCTTCGACGTGCGGCTGATGCCGACGATGACGACATCGGCTTCATTATAATCCTCGGGCATCTGGCCGTCGTCGTGATCCATCGTGAAATTCAGTGCTTCAATGCGCGCGAAGTAGCCGGCATTCATGACGTGCTGCGCCCCGACCCGCCTTCTCGAGGGAGCTCCAAGATAGATCTGGAACGCGCCGATGACAGGTTCCAGCACGTTGACGGAGGCAACGCCCATTTCCGCGCAGCGTTCATCAATGATGCTGGCAAGCTCGGGATCGACGATCGTGTAGAGAACAATGCCGGGTTCACTGTCGATCGCTTGAAGGACAGGCATCAGCTGCTTGCGGTTTCGAATCAGCGGATAGACGTGCTCGATCGGCTGAGACGACTTGAACTGGGCCGAAGCGGCGCGGCCGGCGGAGATCAGAGTCTCGCCGGTCGAGTCAGAAATCAGATGCAGATGGAAGAAGTTCGTTCTGTTCTCCACGCTATTTTCCGCTGCCTGTTGAAAAGACTGGACAGCGAAGAGCTAATGGCGGGGCGGGGATCGAGGCAAGGGAAAACATGCCCGATTATCCACATCCGGAACTTTCGAGCGTCACTCCGGAGACGCTTGTGGACTGTGGGGATGATATTCATCCCTTCCGAGATGATGCACAGCTTGTCCACAAGTTGAGGGCCAAAGTGAAAGCTTGGAAGGCTTTGGAATCTTTACCGGATTCGAAGCAATCACCATTTTCTTCAGAGGTGCAGCATTTTCGATCCTCGTCAGCGCCGCGGGCGTGACAAATCGCGCTGTCAGTGGATGGATTTTAATCCTTGATAGACACCGACTCTAAGAAATAGAAACCTTTTAAAATATCTTTGGATTTTTATAGGGAAGAAGCGCTTGAACGAAACGCGCCGGAAAATCATGCGGGTTCTCGACGGAGAAACCCTCTCGCCCCCTCCCCTCTGGCTCATGAGACAGGCAGGTCGCTATCTGCCCGAGTACAGGGAAACGCGCGCGAAGGCAGGAAGTTTCCTCGATCTCTGTTATTCGCCTGACCATGCAGTCGAAGTGAGCCTTCAGCCGATACGGCGCTACGGCTTTGACGCCGCTATCCTGTTTTCGGATATCCTCGTCATTCCTGATGCGATGAAGCGCAATGTGCGTTTTACCGAGGGGCATGGCCCGGAGATGGATCCGATTGACGAGACGGGCATCGCTGGGCTCGACGGGGAACATGTCGTCGATTACCTGCAGCCTGTGCTGGAGACGGTAAAGCGTCTGAGGAATGAGCTGCCTTCAGACACGACGCTCCTCGGCTTCTGCGGCGCTCCCTGGACGGTTGCGACCTATATGATCGCTGGCCGCGGCACACCTGACCAGGCGCCTGCGCGTCTGTTCGCGTATAGGCATCCGCGTGCGTTCGAGCATTTGCTGATGCTGCTTGCGGATGTCTCTGCCGACTATCTCGTGGCTCAGATCGATGCGGGTGCTGATGCGGTGCAGATCTTCGATTCCTGGGCCGGTGTTCTCGGCGAGAAGGAATTTGAAGCTTTCGCAATCCGTCCGGTGGCGCGCATGATCGCTTCAATCAGGTCGCGGCGACCGCAGGCGCGGATCATCGCTTTCGCCAAAGGTGCGGGCTATATGCTCAAGACCTACCGGCAGAAGACCGGGGCTGATGCGATCGGGCTCGACTGGGCCGTACCGCTTGCCTTTGCGGCCGAGCTGCAGAAGGACGGACCAGTGCAGGGCAATCTCGATCCAATGCGTGTCGTGGCTGGCGGTCGCTCACTGGAGGAAGGTATCGACGATATTCTTCAGGTGCTCGGAAACGGACCGCTGATCTTCAATCTCGGGCATGGCATTACGCCGCAGGCGGATCCGGAGAATGTACGCCGGCTTGTCGAGCGCGTGCGTGGCGCGAGGGTAGCGTAGTGGAGAAGCAAACGGATAAGCGACCAGGCGTCTATGCGCGCCGGCGCGCCCATTTTGCGCTGATCTTCTTTGCACTTCTGGCCGTCGGGCTTTTCGCCTGGAACCCGGATAATCTCTATCTGTGGATCAAGGCGCTTCACATCATCGCGGTGATTTCCTGGATGGCGGGGCTTTTTTATATGCCACGGCTTTTCATCTATCATACGGATGCGGAGCCGGGTTCGGCGCAATCCGAAACCTTCAAGGTGATGGAGCGGCGGTTGCTCAGGATCATCATGAACCCGGCCATGATGCTGACCTGGATTCTCGGCCTTTATCTCGCCTGGTCAGTGTATGGTTTCCAGGGCGGCTGGCTGCATGCCAAGATTGGGCTCGTGGTTCTTCTGACGCTGGTCCATGTTTTCTTCAGCAAGGCCGTAAGCGCCTTTGAACGTGACGAAAACCGCCGTTCGGCCCGCTATTGGCGCTTCATGAACGAGGCTCCGACGGTCTTGATGATCCTCATTGTTATCCTCGTCGTGGTAAAGCCTTTTTAAGGTCGGAGGCGGCTGCGGTTAAATTTCAGTCATTTTAAGCAGCCCCCTTGCGGGCCGGGTTGTGACTCGCTATTTTCCGCGCATCTCATCTTCGTGGCATGTGTGTAGAGTTCAGTCGCCTGCGAGCCCCTTTCGCAGTACCGAATACGACCCAACATCGCCTTTCCCCTTCTAAAATAAAGAGTATTGGTCACTTCATGGCTGAAATGAAGCTTCAGGAACTTAAGAGTAAATCCCCGACGGATCTTCTGGCTTTTGCCGAATCGCTCGAGGTCGAGAATGCGAGCACGATGCGCAAGCAGGAGCTCATGTTCGCAATCCTCAAGGTTCTTGCCAGCCAGGATATCGAAATCATCGGCGAAGGCGTCGTTGAAGTCCTGCAGGATGGTTTCGGGTTTCTGCGTTCCGCAAATGCTAACTACCTGCCCGGACCGGACGATATCTACATCTCCCCCTCCCAGATTCGTCGCTTCTCGCTGAAGACCGGCGACACGGTCGAGGGTCCGATCCGTGGTCCGAAGGAGGGTGAACGCTATTTCGCACTCCTCAAGGTCAACACGATCAATTTCGACGATCCCGAAAAGATCCGTCATAAGGTTCACTTCGACAACCTGACGCCGCTCTATCCGAACGAGCGGTTCAAGATGGAACTGGATGTTCCGACGTCGAAAGATCTCTCGCCGCGCGTCATCGATCTCGTAGCGCCTCTCGGCAAGGGCCAGCGCGGTCTTATCGTTGCTCCCCCGCGTACGGGTAAAACGGTTCTCCTGCAGAATATCGCGCACTCGATTACAGCGAACCATCCGGAATGCTATCTGATTGTTCTGCTGATCGACGAACGCCCGGAAGAAGTCACGGACATGCAGCGTTCGGTCCGTGGGGAAGTTATCTCTTCCACATTCGACGAGCCAGCGGTTCGGCACGTGCAGGTCGCCGAAATGGTGATCGAAAAGGCCAAGCGTCTCGTGGAACACGGCCGCGACGTTGTCATCCTGCTCGATTCCATCACCCGTCTCGGCCGCGCTTACAATACCGTCGTTCCTTCGTCCGGTAAGGTTCTGACGGGTGGTGTCGACGCCAACGCGCTGCAGCGCCCGAAGCGCTTCTTCGGCGCGGCCCGCAATATCGAGGAAGGCGGCTCGCTGACCATTATCGCGACGGCTCTTATCGATACCGGCAGCCGCATGGACGAAGTCATCTTCGAAGAGTTCAAGGGCACCGGCAACTCTGAAATCGTCCTCGACCGCAAGGTCGCSGACAAGCGTATCTTCCCGGCCATGGACATTCTCAAGTCCGGTACGCGTAAGGAAGACCTGCTCGTGCCGCGCCAGGATCTGCAGAAGATCTTCGTTCTGCGTCGTATTCTCGCTCCGATGGGCACGACGGATGCGATTGAATTCCTTATCGACAAGCTGAAACAGACGAAGAATAATGGTGATTTCTTCGACTCGATGAATACCTGATTATTAGCCGGATTCCTCAGATTGAGGCTGGTGAGTCGTTTATACGACCGCCAGCCTTTTCTGTTTCAGATAGATTCGGAAGCGAACCGATAGGCCGAGGTCCATGGAAGCGTGGAACGATACCATATTTGCTCTTTCGAGCGGTGCGGCGCCGTCAGGCGTGTCCGTCATTCGTGTCAGTGGCCCGCAAACCACTGTGATCTTGGACGCATTGGCCGGTGAGATTCCATCGCCGCGAATGGCGTCATATCGAACGATTCGGACTCGGAACGGTTTTCCCATCGATACCGGTCTGATCCTTTTCTTTCCCGGCCCGGCCTCTTTTACCGGCGAGGATTCAGCAGAATTTCAGATCCACGGCTCAAGAGCCGTTATATCGGCTCTGTCCCAGGAGCTGGCGGCGTTCCCAGATACCCGACTTGCACTGCAGGGCGAGTTCAGCCGCCGTGCCTTTGAAAATGGCAAGCTTGATCTTGTCGAAGTCGAAGGTCTGGCAGATCTTATCGCCGCCGAGACGGAGATGCAGCGCCGGTTGGCACTCGAACAGAGTTCGGGAGGAGTGTCGCGACTATACGATTCGTGGGCGGAACGAATTACGCGCTCTCGTGCCCTAATTGAAGCCGAACTCGACTTTCCGGACGAAGACGACGTTCCAGGCTCCGTTTCAGATCAAATCTGGATATCCCTCATAGAACTTCGCCGAGAGATCCAGGATCATCTTTCGCACGCGGATATGGGGGAAATCGTTCGCGACGGCTTCAAGGTTGTTATTGCGGGCGCCCCAAACGCCGGGAAGTCGAGCCTTATGAACTGGTTCGCGCAGAAAGACGTGGCAATCGTCACCGAAATCGCGGGCACGACGCGCGACGTTCTCCATGTCGATATCAATTTGAACGGCTATCTAGTCAGGCTCTATGACACTGCCGGCCTGCGGGATACGGCCGATATCGTGGAGCAGGAAGGTATCAGGAGAGCGCAGGTAGCATTGACCAACGCGGATCTCGTACTTTTTCTGGCAGACATCGGATCATCGAATCCGATAGACGCCGCCGACTTGGAACGCGCACCTTCGCATGTTATTGTCGGGACCAAGCGAGACCTATATCCTTCGGCTGCTTCCTACGATCTTCAGATCTCGACGTTGACCGGTGAAGGTCTTCCGGAACTTCGGGACTTCGTTTTCTCCTCTATTGAACAGAAGTTTGGGGGATTGTCCCTCGCTGTTCCAACACGGGAGCGCCACAGGGATTCGCTTGCGAAGTGCCTGACTGCCCTCTCGGTGGCGATCGATCAGACGGAGCAGAGTTTGGAGATCAGAGCGGAGTCGTTGAGGCTCTCGGGTGACTATTTGGGACGTATTACAGGACGAGTGGATGTTGAAGATCTTCTCGGCGTCATCTTCTCTGAGTTCTGTATCGGTAAATGATTCACGTGGAACACGGATCGCAGTAGATGCAGAGTTTCACGTGAAACCTTTTGTGGAGTAGCGCATGAGCGCCTGCAGTTATGACGTTATCGTAATCGGAGGCGGTCACGCCGGATCCGAAGCAGCTGCTGCGGCTGCCAGGATGGGTGCAAAGACTGCCTTGATCACGCATCGACGCGATACAATCGGAATAATGTCCTGCAACCCAGCCATCGGCGGCCTCGGTAAAGGCCATCTCGTCCGCGAGATAGATGCGATGGACGGTCTTATGGGCCGTATTGCCGATGCAGCGGGCATCCAGTTCCGAATGTTGAACAAGAAGAAGGGTGCGGCTGTTCGCGGTCCACGGACACAGGCAGATCGTAAACTCTATCGTCTTGCTATGCTGGATGCCATTGAAGCCATCGAGAACCTCGACGTGATCGAGGGCGATGCTTTTGATCTAGACATTAGAGACAATCGAGTCGCTGGCGTAATGATGAAGGACGGGAGGCTCATCGCGAGCCCATCTGTTGTCATAACGACGGGCACGTTCCTGCGGGGGCTCATCCATATAGGAAGCGTAAAGACACCGGCAGGCCGCACGGGAGAGCCGCCTTCTTTGGGGCTTTCGATGACCTTTCTCCGATTGGGTTTGAAGCTGGGCCGCCTTAAGACCGGGACTCCGGCTCGACTGAACGGGAAGACGATTGATTGGGGATCAGTCGGGCGCCAGGCAGCGGATGATGAGTTGATTCCGTTCTCCTTCATGACGGACCGTATCACAAATCCACAGGTCGAATGCGGTGTAACGAGGACCACCGAAGCGACGCATCGCATCATCGTCGACAATCTGCAGAAATCGGCGATGTATTCTGGTCAGATTGAAGGTGTCGGTCCGCGCTACTGTCCATCGATTGAGGATAAGCTCGTCAAATTTGGCGAGAGAGACGGGCACCAGATCTTTCTTGAGCCAGAGGGGCTCGATGACGACACCGTTTATCCGAATGGAATTTCAACATCTCTACCGGCAGATGTGCAGGCCGCGTTTATTGGCACTATCCCAGGCTTGGAGCGCGTGGAGATATTGCACCCGGGCTACGCGATTGAATATGATCATGTCGATCCACGTGAGTTGACGGCGACGTTAGAAGTCAAGAAGCTTCCCGGGCTCTTCCTGGCGGGGCAGATCAATGGGACGACAGGTTACGAAGAAGCAGGTGCGCAAGGCCTTGCCGCGGGCCTCAACGCGGCATTGTCGAGCGGGAACTCGAAGCCGTTCATATTCAGCCGCACAAACTCGTATATCGGCGTTATGATAGACGACCTGACGTCGAGAGGTGTTACGGAACCGTACCGAATGTTCACGTCTCGGGCTGAATATCGATTGACGCTTCGTGCGGACAATGCCGATGCGCGGCTTACGCCCGCAGCGATCGAACTGGGTTGTGTTTCCTCCGAACGCCGTGTTCGTTTTGCGGCATTCCAGGACGAACTGGAGAATGGGAGGGCATTGCTTCAGTCTCTGTCAGTTACGCCGAATGAGGCCCGAAAGGTTGGGCTTAACATTAACTTGGATGGCCAGCGCAGAACCGCCTATGAACTCCTGTCCTATCCCGAGTATACGTTCTCGGATTTGGGACATGTCTGGGGGGATTTGCACGCTTTCTCACGGAAGGTTTCGGAGGCCTTAGAGATTGAGGCGGGTTATTCGGTTTATATGGATCGTCAGGCCGCTGCCATTGAGGCGCAGCGGCGCGATGAGGCGCGAGCGATTCCCATGGACTTTGACTACAGTAGCCTGTCTGGACTTTCGAACGAGTTGAAGAACAAGCTGAACATCCGGAAGCCCGCGAATATAGCGCAGGCTCTGAAGGTGGAAGGCATGACACCCGCAGCGATCTCGCTTCTGTTGGTATATCTGCGCCGCGACGAAAGTGTTCGGACACAAGTCGCCTAATTGCTGCAAGGTTTGAGAGTCTTCGGGAATGGAATTAAACAGATTACGTGTTTCACGTGAAACACAAGAACGTCTGCAGCATTTTGCGGATCTCTTTACGAAATGGGCAAAGGCGATCAATCTTGTAGCGCCTTCCACAATGAGCGATATGTGGAGCCGGCATATTGCGGATAGCGCACAGATATTTCAGATCTCTCCTCAGCCTCAAACCTGGATCGATCTCGGAAGCGGCGGCGGTTTTCCTGGTGTGATTACTGCGATCTTTCTTTCGGAACACCAGCAGGGCTGGGTTCATTTGGTCGAGAGTAACAATAAGAAGGCAGCATTCCTGCGAACAGCGTTGCGAGAAACCGGCGCTCGCGGTGAGGTACATGCGACCAGGATAGAGGATGCGCCAGCAGCAATAGCTGCCTGCGACGCTATTTCCGCCCGTGCATTGGCCGATCTCGATAAGCTGATTGAATATGCGGCGCCCTGGATGGTTGGAACGGAAAATAATCGCGCATATTTTCACAAAGGCCGGGATTACCAGAGAGAGATCCAGAAAGCACGTGGTCGCTGGGCTTTTGATCTGCTAGAACACAATAGCGCTGTCGAGCAAGATTCTGTTATTCTCGAAGTATCAAATCTCCGGCGCCTGGTTTAACAACGCGGATATTGCGGCAATGGCTGGCGAACGTAATCGGATTATCACCATCGCAAATCAAAAAGGTGGTGTCGGCAAGACGACCACGGCAATCAATTTGGCAACGGCTCTCGCCGCTATCGGCGAAAAGGTACTGATTATCGATCTGGACCCACAGGGTAATGCAAGCACTGGTTTGGGTATTGATCGCCGCAATCGGAAGCTTTCTTCCTATGATCTCATGGTTGGCGAAGCTGGCGTCGTCGAAACCGCGTTGGAAACAGCGGTTCCCAATCTCTTTATTGTCCCCTCGACCATGGATCTTCTCGGCGTCGAGATGGAAATCTCCCAGCAGAGCGACCGTGTCTTCAAACTCAAGAAGGCATTGTCTTCAACCGAGGCGAAGTCCTTTTCTTATATCCTTCTCGACTGCCCGCCGTCCTTCAACCTGCTGACGATGAATGCCATGGCGGCTGCTCATTCGGTGCTGGTGCCTCTACAGTGTGAATTCTTTGCACTTGAAGGTCTGAGCCAGCTTCTGGAGACCGTCAACCAGGTCCGCGGGACGGTCAATCCACAACTCGACATTCAGGGCATCGTGCTGACGATGTTTGATGCTCGTAACAATCTGGCTCAGCAAGTCGTAAATGACGTGCGGACCCATCTCGGTGAGAAGGTCTATCACACGCTTATCCCGCGGAACGTTCGCGTTTCGGAAGCGCCCTCTTACGGTAAGCCTGCGATTCTCTACGATCTCAAGTGTGCCGGCAGCCAGGCCTATCTGCAGCTCGCATCTGAAGTTATCCAGCGGGAGCGGCAGAGGCTAGCAGCCTGAACGCGTGCATGACAGAGTAAGCGAGTTTTGAACATGAATGATGATACATCGAAAAGACGGCTCGGCCGCGGTCTCGCAGCCCTTATAGGCGAAATGGATCAGCCTGTTCCGGCGGAAACGGAAAGACCTGCGGTCAGCGCAGACCGGATGATTCCGATCGAGTTCGTCACGCGCAATCCTCGCAATCCTCGCCGTTTTTTCGATGACGCTGAACTTCACGATCTTGCGAGCTCGATTCGTCAGCATGGTATTGTGCAGCCAATCGTCGTCAGGACGCTCGCGCGGGATCGTTATGAAATTATAGCCGGCGAAAGACGCTGGCGTGCCGCCCAATTGGCAGGCTTGATTGAAATCCCCGTTATCATCCGGGATGTGGATGATAAAACGGCGCTGGAAATTGCGATCGTTGAGAACGTTCAGCGATCCGATCTCAATGCTCTCGAAGAGGCGCTAGGCTATGAGCAGCTCATTGCCGAGTACGGATATACTCAAAACGATCTCGGTGAGATCATCGGCAAGAGCCGCAGCCATGTCGCCAATTCGTTGCGCCTCTTGAAACTGCCCGATCCTGTTCGTGACATGCTGGCTGCCGGCAGCCTTTCTGCGGGACATGCGCGTGCGCTGGTGTCGACATCAGATCCCGCCGCGCTTGCACGTACAATCGTTTCCAAGGGCATGTCAGTCCGCGATGCGGAAAAGCTTGCGCAGAACGACATCAAGGCTCAGTCAGAGCCGCAGGTTGCTGTTCAAAAGAACCAGAAGGATTCCGATACGTTGGCTCTGGAGCGCACGCTGTCGGATACGCTTGGTCTCGACGTATCCATCAACCACAAGGCCGGTGGTGGTCAGATACGAATTTCCTATAAGTCTCTGGAGCAGCTCGAGGAAGTCTGCCGGCTTTTGGAACGCCGCTGATCAGGCTTGTGGTCGCCGTGCCGACTGCAGTGTCGTGGAGAGCAATGTCTGCATAGCGATGCTGTCTTCCAATATTTGACGTTGCCTCGTTTGCAGGATGGCAGCCTGCAGGCGCTTCGTTTCACGGGTGATGGCGTCTGCGCTCCAGCTTTTTAGTGCCTGTTCGATGATCGGCCTACGTCGGAAATGAAGATGCCTGCCCTGCGTCTGCATGATCTGTGCGGGCGGCACTCTCTTTTCATCCATTTCGGCCCGCATTGTGTCGAGAAGCTGAAACTGCCGCAGGCAAGCCTGGAGAACCAGGAAGACCGAGGTCTTGGAACTGGTAATCCTCTGCATCGCATGCAGGAAATTGGTGCTGTTACCGCTTAATATCGCGTCAACTGCGTCGTCGACCGAAATGGCGCTGGCGTCCCCAATTATTTCGGTAACGTGATGATCGTCAACCGTTTCCATGCCCCTGCAATAAAGCGCCAGTTTGCGAATTTCGTTTCTGGAAGCAATTCTGTCGCCGCCGATCAGCGCCACGAGAGCTTGCCTCGCAGCAGGCGTTATGCCCAGCCCCTCGGCAGAAAGTTCATTGTCGATCAAGGCGTTTAGAGCGCGGCCGTCGTCGGCATAACAAGGGATTGCCACAGCTGTGCGAGCGGCTTCGACTGTCTTGCGTAACGCCGATCCCTTCTTCAGGTCACCCGCTTCGACGATGATGCTGGCTGCGTCAAGGGAAGCTCCGGACAGAAATGCGACAGCATCGACGAGATATTTCTCGTTTGCGGCTCCCCTCACCCATATCAGCTTTTCGCCGCCAAAAAGACCGATAGACTGGGCTTCATCGACCAGGCGACCGGGCTCTTTCTGCAGATCGCCGACGTCGAGCTTGGTGACGGAGAACGGATCATTCTGATCTATGCCAGTCTTTCCGGCGATCATACCGGCGCGCTCGGACACAAGTCCGCGGTCGGGGCCATAGATCAGATAGATGCGGTACAGGCGTGCAGATTTCTGCAGGAATCCGTCGAATTCATGGGATTTGATTTCCGCCACGCCATGACTCCCTTAGCGGCTGAGCGCGGCGGCGAGGTCTGCTCCCACGAACTCAGCGGCCTGGTTGGCGGCGCGATTTTCGGCATCGAGGATCGCGCGCTGCTTGGCGAATTCCTGACGCGGAAAGTCCACCAGGGATGTCGCGTCGCGTCTGCCCGCCTTGATCACCTGATTGTCTTTGGTCGTGCGCAAAATGAAACTGACCGAAACATTCACGCGGCCCGCGCGAGACGTGTCCGACGACTGAACGAGCAAGGTATCTGCAACGTAGGACGAAATCTGCAATTCAACCATGTATTCCGGCTTCTCGACTTCGCCGGCGCCCCGGGAAGCCAGGAAGATCAGACGATTGCGAACTACCTGTCCGACACGCGTGCCCGCTTCGGAAAAGCCGACGGAGCCGAGCTTCTCGGTAACGCCGGTACTTTCGGAATAGAGCGGCCGAACCTGGCAGGCGGAAAGAAACGCCGTGGAGACAAGGATCGTGACGATGCCGGCGCGACGCGCAAGCTTGCGGGCGAAATCAGACGACAATGTTTACAATCCTCTGTGGAACCACGATGATTTTTTTCGGTGCCTGACCGTTCAAGACATTCTTCACCGCGTCCAATTCCAGCACGGCTTCGGTGACGGCATTCTGATCTGCGTCGCGAGAAATTGTCAATTCGGCGCGCTTCTTACCGTTGATCTGCACGGGAAGGATCACGTCGTTTTCAACGACCAGAGATGCGTCATAGTCCGGCCAGGCCGCGTGGGCGATGAGTTCCTTGTTGCCAAGGGTCATCCAGCATTCCTCGGCCAGATGCGGCGTCATGGGCGCGACGAGCTGGATCAGGATCTCGGCCGCGTTTCGGATGGCAGCCCGATAGGCTGCATCGCCCTCGCCGGCTGCCACCTTCGTCAGCGGGCCTGCCAGCGCGTTGACGAGTTCGTAGATGCGGGCAACTGCCTTATTGAACCAGAGCCTGTCATAGTCGTTCTGGACGGCCTTCAGCGTCTTGTGGGCGAGCTGCGAGATCGCCAGTGCTTCGCCTTCCTTTGCCGGCTTGGAGTCGACAACGGAAAGTGCTTCAGCGGCTTCCGAAATCAGGCGCCAGAGGCGCTGCGTGAAGCGATGAGCACCTTCAACACCGGCTTCCGACCAGATGACGTCACGATCGGGCGGAGAGTCCGACAGTACGAAGAAACGTGCGGTATCGGCGCCGTACGAGGCGATGATATCATCCGGGTCCACAACGTTCTTCTTCGACTTCGACATCTTTTCGATCGAGCCGATCGCGATTTCCTCGCCTCCATCAAGCAGATAGGCGCTACGCCTGCCGTCGATTTCCTCGATGCGGATATCGGCGGGCGAAATCCATTCGCGATGCATGCCGGCGCCGCGGCTGTAGGTTTCATGAACCACCATGCCCTGGGTGAACAGGCCCTTGAAGGGCTCCTTGACATCCACATGGCCGGTCTCGCGCATCGCCCTGGTAAAGAAACGCGAATAGAGCAGATGCAGGATCGCGTGCTCGATACCGCCGATATACTGGTCAACGGGTAGCCAGCGGTTTGCCGCAGCCGGATCTGTCGGCTGCTTCTCCCAGGGTGCCGTGAAGCGGGTGAAATACCAGCTCGAATCGACGAAGGTGTCCATCGTATCCGTCTCGCGGCGCGCATCCTTTCCGCATTGCGGGCAGGCGACGTGACGCCAGGTCGGGTGACGGTCCAGCGGATTGCCGGGCTGATCGAAAGTCACATCCTGCGGCAGCTCTACCGGCAGGTCCTTCTTTGGAACCGGCACGACGCCGCAATCATCGCAATGAATGACCGGAATCGGGCAGCCCCAGTAACGCTGACGGGAAATGCCCCAGTCGCGCAGGCGGAAATTGACCTTGCGTTCGCCCTGCGGCGTATTGCCGAACAGGGTTGAAGACAGCTTGTCGGCAACAACCTGGAAGGCTTCGTCCGTCGTCTTGCCATCGAGGAAGCTTGAGTTGATCATCACGCCCTCGCCGTCATAGGCGACATCACCGACGGTGAAGCTCGCCGCATCGCCGTCCTTCGGCATCACGACGGGAACGACCGAAAGGCCATACTTGCGCGCAAAATCCAGGTCTCGCTGGTCGCCGGAGGGGCAGCCGAAGATGGCGCCTGTGCCGTAATCCATCAGAACGAAGTTGGCGACATAGACCGGCAATTCCCAGGAAGGATCCAGCGGATGCCTCACGCGGATGCCGGTATCCATGCCCTTCTTCTCTGCCGTCTCGAGGGCAGCAAGAGAGGTGCCGGCTCGGCGGCATTCCTCGCAGAAGGCCTCGATGTCCGCATTTCTTCCTGCCGCTTCCTTGGCGAGTGGATGATCGGCGGCGATTGCCAGGAAGGAGGCGCCAAACAGGGTATCCGGGCGCGTCGTGTAGACCACAACCTCGGTTTCGCCGGCAGGTGCGGTTTCCGGGACGATCTCCCAGCGGATCGTCAGACCTTCAGAACGGCCGATCCAGTTCTTCTGCATCAGCCGTACTTTTTCCGGCCACTGGTCGAGCGTATCGAGCGCGTCCAGCAGGTCCTGGCTGAAATCGGTGATCTTGAAGAACCATTGCGTCAGCTCGCGCTGTTCCACCAGCGCGCCGGAACGCCAGCCACGACCGTCGATGACCTGTTCGTTGGCGAGAACCGTATTGTCAACCGGATCCCAGTTCACCTTGGACTGCTTGCGGTAGACGAGACCCTTTTCCAGGAAGTCCAGGAAAAGATGCTGCTGTTGCTGGTAGTATTCGACGTCGCATGTCGCGAATTCGCGCGACCAATCCAGCGAAAGGCCCATCGCCTTCAGCTGTGCCTTCATCGAGCCGATGTTCTGATAGGTCCAGGACGCAGGATGCACGCCACGTTCCATCGCAGCATTTTCGGCCGGCATGCCGAAGGCATCCCAGCCCATCGGATGAAGGACGTTATAGCCGCGGGCGCGCTTATAGCGCGCCACGACGTCGCCCATGGCATAGTTGCGGACATGGCCCATATGGATGCGGCCCGACGGATAGGGGAACATCTCTAGGACGTAATATTTCTCGCGCGGATCGGAGTTGTCAGTCTCGAAGACCTTCTCCTCGTTCCATTTCTGCTGCCAGCGGGGCTCAGCATCGCGCGGATTGTAACGTTCGGTAGCCATAGTATCAGAATTTCCGGAAAATCAGGGGAGGTTGGCCGAGACCTTCACCATGAAACCAACCAAGCGTCAAGTTTTGCGGGCGCTTCATGCGTTCGATCTTGGTATTGGGGCGATTTCAGAGATATCAGCCTTGGCAATGCCACGGCAGCCCAGTAGTGGATTGCCGGTGGACAAGCCGGATGTTGGGGCAGAGCGATGGAACTTCAAGAGCGGTTGAACGAAGTACGGTCCAGGATCGATGCGGCTAGGCGGGATGCCGGCCGCCAGGAACGCGCGGTGCAGTTGGTGGCCGTCTCGAAGACCTTTGAGGCCGATACCATTCGGCTGGCAATCGAAGCCGGCCAGCGCGTCTTTGGAGAAAACCGCGTTCAGGAAAGCCAGGGAAAATGGCCGGGGTTGAAGGCGGAAACGCCAGGCATTGACCTGCATCTCATCGGTCCGCTGCAATCCAACAAGGCTGCAGAAGCAGTTGCGCTCTTCGACGTGATCGAAACCGTGGACCGCGAGAAGATCGCACGCGCCATTGCTGAGGAGATGAAGCGGCAGGGCAAGGCACTGCGTCTCTATGTGCAGGTCAATACAGGCCTGGAGCCGCAAAAGGCCGGCATCGCGCCTGACGATACCCCAGCTTTCGTCGACTTCTGCCGCGGTGAACTCGGCCTTGGCATTGAAGGATTGATGTGCATCCCGCCGGCGGATGAAAATCCCGGCCCGCATTTCGCCCTGCTCGCCAAGCTCGCAGAAAAGTGCGGTGTCAAGAAACTCTCCATGGGCATGTCTGGTGACTACGAGATTGCCATTGCCTTCGGCGCGACCAGCGTACGGGTCGGCTCGGCAATTTTCGGCGCGCGTTAACAAATAGCGGAAACTGCTTCTTCGAATCAGAGGATTACTCACGATTCGGACAGGGATCTTGTGGCCGTTGTTTGGAAAGCGATAATATTTATTAATCCGAAAAAAGTTTTAAACGGGCGATTTTTCCCGTTAACGTTTGACTGTGGAGACTCGCTGCAATTCTCTAACCTATTTAAATTGCTAGATAATATTTGTCGCTTTCGAGCCTCTTTGAAAACCCGGTCGGGAGCATTTAAAGGCCCTAACAAGAGCTTAAATTAAATTTTCCGCAACGCTAATTGAGGAATTATTAACTATGTTGGGCGCAACCATTCGTTAACGGCAATGACCTGGCTCTCGGGTTTTGCATGAAGCGTCGCCGTTACCGGACTCGTCCGGATGACCCCTTTCACTTTGATTGCGGAAAACGGAACATGACAAGCATCCTCACCAACAACGCTGCCATGGCAGCGCTGCAGACCCTGCGCGGCGTAAATGACAGCCTGAAGGACACCCAGGGCCGCGTCTCCTCGGGCTATCGTATCGACAAAGCTGCCGACAATGCTGCCTACTGGTCGATCGCGACGACAATGCGTTCGGACAACAAGGCTCTCGGCGCGGTTTCCGACGCCCTCGGCCTCGGTGCAGCAAAGGTCGACACCGCTTACACGGCCATGGACAACGCCATCGACGTCGTCACGGAAATCAAGGCGAAGATTGTCGCTGCCACGGAAAAGGGCGTCGACAAAACCAAGATTCAGGAAGAACTCGACCAGCTGCAGGAGCAGCTGGTGAGCATCGCCCAGTCGGCCTCCTTCTCAGGTGAAAACTGGGTTGCCGGCGCTTCGGGCACGAAGAGCGTCGTCTCCTCCTTCGTCCGTGACGGTTCCAATGCCGTTTCGGTCAAGATGACGGATTACATTCTCGATGCGGGTACGCTGGGTAATGTCCTGTTCGGCATGAACAGCAACGGCACGATCCAGACGACAAGCGGTATCATCGGCACCGCATTCAACGGGACCTATGGCAACACCGTTATCGTCATGCCATCGATTTACGCGCTCGATATCACCAACTTCACACAAGGTCAGCTCGACGGGGCGCTTTCCGGTGTCGAGCTCGTGCTCCAGGCCATGACCAATGCAGGTTCGCAGCTTGGCTCGATTTCGACCCGAATTCAGTTGCAGGAAACCTTCGTCAGCGCCCTGACCGACTCGATCGACTCGGGTGTCGGCCGCCTCGTGGACGCCGACATGGAAGAAGAGTCCTCCAAGCTCTCGGCGCTGCAAACGCAGCAGCAGCTTGCAATCCAGTCGCTGTCGATCGCAAATTCTTCGGCACAGAACATTCTCTCGCTCTTCCGCAGTTAACGCCAGGCAGAAGAACGGTAACAAAAAAAACCCCGCCATCGGCGGGGTTTATTCATTTCAGGAGATGGCGATCTCAGAACTGATCGTCTTCATCCTCGTCCTTCGGCGTCGAGCGCAGCGAGCTCAGCTTGCGGAATACGGCATCGGCGTCGATTTCCTTTTCTTCCTCGCGCTCGTAGCTCGGCGTCAGGCGCTCGGTTTCTTGAGCAGACTGCAGCGTTGCACCGAGTTCTGCCGCGGTCGGCAGCGGACGGCCCTTGGAAGCCTTTTCCACTTCCATGTCGAGATCGATCTGGCTGCAGAGGCCGAGCGTAACCGGGTCCATCGGTGCCAGGTTTGCCGAATTCCAGTGAGTGCGCTCGCGGATCTGCTCGATCGTCGATTTCGTGGTGCCGACGAGACGCGAAATCTGCGCATCCTTCAGTTCCGGATGATTGCGAACCAGCCAGAGAATGGCGTTCGGGCGGTCCTGGCGCTTGGAAACCGGTGTATAGCGCGGACCGCGGCGCTTGGATTCCGGCACGCGGACCTTCGGTTCGGAAAGCTTCAGCTTGTAGTTCGGGTTGCCTTCGGCGCGGGCAATTTCATCGCGGGAAAGCTGGCCGGTCGCGATCGGGTCCAGGCCCTTGATGCCCTGCGCGGCTTCGCCATCGGCAATAGCCTTGACTTCGAGCGGATGCAGTTTGCAAAACTGAGCGATCTGGTCGAAAGACAGGGCTGTATTGTCGACGAGCCAGATGGCAGTCRCCTTCGGCATGAGCAGCTGTTGAGCCATGGATATAGTCCTTCTATCGTCCGCGCCGGTCGCGGTCCGTGGATTGTCACCACAATGTCCGGGAAATATGGCGGTATATAACCGCACTGTCGCAGAATTGCAATTCTTCAGAAATGAAATGACCTTTGTCTAATTGCCGTCATCAGACTACCTGATATGAATTGCGCAATTCGAGTCCCGGTCGATGCGTCGAAGCGTAGGCCGTTGCATAGCCTTGTGAGGAGGAGTTCCCATGTCGGAGAAGATCTATCCGGTTTCCAAACCGGTGAAGACCCGTGCGCTGATCGATCAGGCCAAGTACGAGCAATGGTACGAGGAAAGCATTGAAAACCCCGACAAGTTCTGGGGCAAGCACGGCAAGCGCATCGACTGGTTCAAGCCCTATACCAAGGTCAAGAACACGTCCTTCACCGGCAAGGTGTCGATCAAGTGGTTCGAGGACGGCCAGACCAATGTTTCCTATAATTGCATTGATCGTCACCTGAAGACGAATGGCAACCAGACCGCCATCATCTTCGAAGGCGACAATCCCTATATCGACAAGAAGATCACCTATAACGAGCTCTACGAGCATGTCTGCCGCATGGCGAACGTGCTGAAGAAGCATGGCGTCAAGAAGGGTGACCGCGTCACCATCTACATGCCGATGATCCCGGAAGCGGCCTATGCGATGCTCGCCTGCGCCCGCATCGGCGCGGTGCATTCCGTCGTCTTCGGCGGCTTTTCACCGGAAGCGCTGGCCGGCCGTATCGTCGACTGCGAATCCACCTTCGTCATCACCTGCGACGAGGGCATTCGCGGCGGCAAGCCGGTTCCGCTGAAAGACAATACGGATACGGCCATCCACATCGCTGCCCGTCAGTATGTGGCGGTCAACAAGGTGCTCGTCRTGCGCCGTACCGGCGGCAAGACAGGCTGGGCGCCGGGGCGCGACCTCTGGTACCATCAGGAAATCGCCACGGTGAAGGCTGAGTGCCCGCCGGTGAAGATGAAGGCGGAAGATCCACTTTTTATCCTCTATACTTCGGGTTCCACAGGCAAACCGAAGGGTGTCCTGCACACGACAGGGGGGTACCTCGTCTATGCGGCGATGACGCATGAATATGTCTTCGATTACCACCCCGGTGACGTCTACTGGTGCACGGCCGATGTCGGCTGGGTTACCGGTCATTCCTATATCGTCTACGGGCCGCTCGCGAACTGTGCTACGACACTGATGTTCGAAGGCGTGCCGAATTTCCCGGACCAGGGCCGTTTTTGGGAAATCATCGACAAGCACAAGGTCAATATCTTCTACACCGCGCCGACAGCGATTCGCTCGCTCATGGGCGCCGGCGACGATTTCGTGACTCGCTCTTCGCGCGAGAGCCTGCGCCTGCTCGGCACGGTCGGTGAGCCGATCAATCCGGAAGCCTGGGAATGGTATTACAATGTCGTCGGCGACAAGCGCTGCCCGGTGATCGATACCTGGTGGCAGACGGAAACCGGCGGTCACATGATCACGCCGCTGCCGGGTGCGACCGACCTCAAGCCTGGTTCGGCCACGAAGCCGTTCTTCGGCGTCAAGCCGCAGCTCGTCGACAATGAGGGCAAGGTGCTGGAAGGTGCCGCCGACGGCAATCTCTGCATCACCGACAGCTGGCCGGGCCAGATGCGTTCGGTCTATGGCGACCATGAGCGCTTTATCCAGACCTACTTCTCTACCTACAAGGGCAAGTATTTTACAGGTGACGGCTGCCGCCGCGATGAGGACGGTTATTACTGGATCACCGGCCGCGTCGATGACGTTCTGAACGTTTCCGGTCATCGTCTCGGCACTGCGGAAGTCGAATCTGCTCTCGTCTCGCACAATCTTGTTTCGGAAGCTGCCGTCGTAGGTTATCCGCATCCGATCAAGGGTCAGGGCATTTACTGCTACGTCACGCTGATGGCGGGCAATGAGGGCACAGACGAACTGCGCCAGCAGCTTGTCAAACATGTGCGCGCCGAAATCGGCCCGATTGCCGCACCCGACAAAATCCAGTTCGCGCCCGGCCTTCCGAAGACGCGTTCGGGCAAGATCATGCGCCGTATCCTGCGCAAGATTGCCGAAGACGATTTCGGTTCGCTCGGTGATACTTCGACGCTCGCAGATCCGGCTGTCGTTGACGATCTGATCGCCAACCGGCAAAACAAGGCTACGGCTTGAGACTAAGGGCCGCTCCGCTATCGGGAGCGGCCCTATTCATCCGCACAAACAACCTGTGGCTTGCGGCCGCCGTCATAGGCGCGGACCTTTCCTTCCGAAAGAAGATCCTGTGCAGGATTGCGCCCGTCCGCGAAGGTGACGTTGGCGAGAATTCGTCCGAAATATTTGTCACCGGCTATCTCTCTCAGCTGAATAGTGGCGGCGCCTGATATCATTTGTTCAAGTGCTACTCGTGCCTCGAGAGCGGCTTTCCGGACTTCAGCGCATTTCGAATGGATTTCGGGTGCGTCTATACCGCGAATGCGGACATAGACTTCCATGGTTTGCTGCGGCCAGGGTGTCGCCGCAACCAGCAGCGTATCGCCGTCAATGATCCGGATAATCTTCGCCGATACGGGACCTTCAATCTCGTCGCGTGCGGCAAAAGCCGGCACAGACGAAAGAACTAGCAGGACAATTGAAAACAGCTTGAGCATAACAGGAATAAATTCCGATCATGCTGGAAAGTCAATGGGAATATTTACCTAGAAATCGATCGCGCGGCCATTAATTTCATAATCGCCAAAGCGGGAGGGCTCAGCTCCGCCGCGTCCGCCGATCTCCGGCGGCAGTTCGGCAGGCTTGGTGTTCTTCCGGCGTTCCTCAGCTTCGGCCAGCGCCCGTTTGGCAGCTGGAGAGAGCATCTTGCGCGGCGGCTCCGAACCTTCAGGCACCGGAATTTCCACATTGTCGTTATCGGCCGTCTGCATGCTGCACTCCCGCCTGAGAATATTGAAAATGGCTGGCGAATAACCAAATCATAGTGCGTCGGCGCCGGGATTTAAAGCATTACGCCGCAATCTGGAGATGGAGACCTCTGATGAACCTCATGCGTACTGCCATGTTGCTTGCCTTCATGACGGCGCTTTTCATGTTTGTCGGCTTTTTGATCGGCGGCCGGGGCGGCATGATGATCGCCTTTCTCATCGCTGCCGGCATGAATTTCTTCTCCTACTGGAATGCCGACCGGATGGTGCTGTCGGCCTATCGGGCGCAGGAGGTAGATGAGCGCAACGCCCCGGAATTTTACCGGATCGTGCACGATCTCGCCCGCAATGCCGGCCTGCCGATGCCTAAGGTCTATCTCTATGACAGCCCTCAGCCGAATGCCTTTGCGACCGGCCGCAATCCGGAGAATGCTGCCGTCGCTGCCTCGACCGGCCTGCTTGCCGCTCTCTCGCCAGAAGAGGTTGCGGGCGTGATGGCGCATGAGCTTGCCCACGTCCAGAACCGCGATACGCTGACCATGACGATCACCGCCACGCTTGCCGGCGCGATCTCGATGCTCGGCAATTTCGCCTTCTTCTTTGGTGGCAATCGTGAAAACAACAACAATCCGTTGGGTTTCATCGGTGTGCTCGTCGCGATGATCGTGGCGCCGCTTGCCGCCATGCTGGTGCAGATGGCGATCAGCCGTACCCGCGAATATTCGGCCGACAGGCGGGGTGCTGAAATCTGTGGCAATCCGTTATGGTTGGCCTCGGCGCTCGGCAAGATCGCCCGCGGTGCGGCACATGTGCCGAACTATGACGCGGAGCGCAACCCAGCCACCGCCCACATGTTCATCATCAATCCGCTTTCCGGCGAGCGCATGGACAATCTGTTTTCGACCCATCCGAACACCGAAAATCGTATTGCTGCCCTGCAGGAAATGGCACGGGGAGGTTTCGACGTCTCGACGCCGCCGGTTCGCGCTGCTAATCCGACACGCAAATCGCGCTCGGTTCCCAATACCGGTTTCGGCCGCGATGACTCGCAACCGCCGAAGGGTCCGTGGTCTTGAATTCAGACGGCAAGAAGAAGCCAACGCGCAAACATAAACCTGCTGCAGAAGGCTCAGCACCGGCGCCGGTGAAACCCGGCCTGCAGACGCGTGCGGCTGCCGCGAAGATCCTTGCGGCCGTCGTAGATAAAAAACTGCCGCTCGATGGTGCGCTGGATCATGAGCATGGAAATCCGGCCTACAAGGCGCTTGGGGAAAGCGATCGCGCGCTGGTCCGCGCCATCCTCAACACGACGCTCAGGCATCTGCCGCGCATCGATGCCGCCATTGCCTCGCTGCTCGAAACGCCGCTGCCGGAAGGTGCCCGAGCTTTGCATCATGTGCTTGCCGTCGGTGCTGCGCAGATCCTCTATCTCGACGTTCCCGATCATTCCGCCGTCGATCTCGCCGTCGAGCAAGCCAACCAGGATCCTCGCAATCGGCGTTTCGCGAAGCTCGTTAACGCCATCCTGCGCCGTCTTAGTCGCGAGAAGGAGCGCATACTTGGCGAGATCGCCGACATTCCGCCAATGCCTCCGTGGTTCATCGAGCGGATGGCAAAAGCCTATGGAAAAGAACGGGCGCTCGCCATTTCCGAATCCCAGCTTGAGCCGGCAGCCATCGACCTTACTGTTAAATCCGATGCCGCAGGCTGGGCGAAGCGCCTGAACGGCGCAGTGATACCCACTGGCGGCGTGCGGCTTTCCGCTTTTGAAGGCAGCATTCCCTCGCTTGACGGATTCGAAGAGGGGGAGTGGTGGGTTCAGGACGCGGCTGCCAGCATTCCTGCAAAGCTCTTCGGTGACCTCACCGGCAAGCGCGTTGCCGACCTCTGTGCCGCACCAGGCGGCAAGACCGCCCAGCTCATCCTTGCCGGTGGCCGCGTGACGGCGATCGACCAGTCCGAAAACAGGTTGAAGCGCTTGCGCTCCAATCTCGAGCGGCTTGGTCTTGAAGCCGAAACCATCGCGGTGGATCTTACGAAATTCGAACCATCCGAGCGTTTTGACGCAATTCTTCTCGACGCGCCATGCTCGTCGACAGGCACGACCCGCCGGCATCCCGACGTGCTCTGGACGAAAGGCGCCGGGGATATCGCCAAGCTCGCGACACTGCAGGAGCGCCTTCTGCGCCACGCAGTTACCTTGCTGAACCCGGGTGGCGTTCTTGTCTTTTCCAATTGCTCGCTCGATCCACAGGAAGGCGAAGAGGTTGTGGCTCGTGTTCTTGCGGATACGAAGAACCTGGAACGAGTGCCGATCCACGCCGCAAAATGGCCCGGCATGGAGCAGGCTATTACACCGACAGGCGAGTTTCGCACGCTCCCTACCATGCTGGATATGCCAGATGGCTTTGCGTCGGGCCTTGATGGCTTCTACGCTGCGGTACTCAGACGCATCTGATTGCTATTATATTCTAATTTCATCACAAAATAATACATCGTAGCTAATGAAATCGGTTTTGATTCATCTATTCTTAACCACGAGGGTCAATAGACAATTGATATGCAGTCCGGTCGGCGTCTTGCGAGCATATATGTTCGGGAAGCTTGGCGGCGCGGTACGCGCCGTGCCGCGCTTCTGCGTTTGCGCTTCTCGCGCCATACCATATCGGTACCGGAACGCCTGATCGTCGCTCCGACGGATCTGAGGGGCATCGATTCCCACGTTGCCGAAGAGATCATGGACGGCCGGTTTCCGCTTGCCGGCCGTATGCTGGAAACCGACGGGAAATCGCCCTTCACGCTGACCCTTCCCTCGCGTGCGTTCGCAGTCAGGCTTCACAGTTTCGGTTGGCTACGGCACATGCGCGCCAACAAGAGCGAGCGCGGCTCGGCCGTCGCCCGCGTCATCGTCGATAGTTGGCTCTCGATCCATGGAGGCCGGATCGAAGGCATCGCCTGGGAGACCGACGTCGTTTCGCAGCGTGTCATTGCCTGGCTGGCGCATTCTCCGGTCGTCCTGCAGAACGCCGATCGCGGCTTCTATCGCCGCTTCATGAAGTCGCTCGCCTTCCACATCGGCTATCTGCGCCGCATGGCGCCCTATTCGACTGGCGAAGTCCGCTTCCGTCTGCGCATCGCGCTTGCAACGGCGTCTGTTGCCATGCCTGTGCGTGCTTCGACGGTGCGGCGGGCAGCCCAGGCGCTCGACCGCGAATTCGATAGCCAGATTCTCCCCGATGGCGGCCATATCTCCCGCAATCCACGCATCGGGCTGGAGCTGCTGCTCGATCTGCTGCCTCTCCGGCAGACTTACGTCAATCTCGGCCATGATCTGCCGCAGAAGCTGATCTCCGGTATTGACCGCATGTACCCTGCCCTGCGCTTTTTCCGCCATCAAGATGGCGATCTGGCACTCTTCAACGGTGCGACATCCACGCTGGCGGATGAGTTGATGTCCGTACTGCGATACGACGAGACGGCGGGTCAGCCCTTCAAGGCATTGCCGCATTCGCGCTATCAGCGACTTGCAGCCGGCAAGACGGTGATCATTGCCGATACCGGACCGCCCGCGCCTGGCTGCTTTAGAACAGCTCATGCAGGCAGTCTCTCCTTCGAAATGTCCTCCGGCCGCTACCGCTTCATCGTCAATTCAGGATCTCCTAAATTCGCAGGCCAGCGCTATGTCCAGATGGCCCGCACCACCGCTGCTCATTCCACCGTGGTCCTGAACGATACATCCTCCAGCCGGTTCTCCCCCTCGGCTTTTCTGGCCCACATGATGACGGAGCCGGTGGAAACGGTTGCTGCCGAGCGCGTGGAAACCGAGGATGGCCGCGAAGGCATCAAGGCCAGGCATGACGGCTATCTCGATGCTTTTGGTGTCATTCATGAGCGAGAGCTGACGCTGAACGCGGCCGGCTCCATCGTGACCGGTATGGACCGTTTCGTGACCGACGACCGGTATCACAGCGAAGGACCGCTGCGCGCGGTTGCCCGCTTCCACATCCATCCCGCCATCGTGCCGCGGCAGAATGATACGGAATCGGTGCTGCTGACGGCCCCGGATGGCGAAAGCTGGCTGTTCTCCTCTCCCGGCAATGAAGTGCTGATTTCGGAGGATATTTTCTTCGCCGACAGTGCCGGCATCAGCAGCTCCGACCAGATAGAGGTGGATTTCGATCTGGCGGAAAAACCCGAAATTCGCTGGTTTTTGTCACGCAAGAGCTAGCGACTGTTTGCGCCGGCTCCAAGCTGTGCTAACGCGGCCTCATCAAAACGTCCCTCGCCCGGATGTCTCCCGCGAAGCCCGAACGGAGAAGGTTCATGGCCGTCATTTCCAAGAAAATCCCCGCCCCCGACAAGGTCGAGATCAAGACTGCGCTGCTTTCTGTCTTCGACAAGACCGGTATTATCGAACTTGCCCGCGCGCTTTCGGCGCGTGGCGTGCGCCTGCTTTCGACCGGTGGCACCTACAAGGCGATCGCGGCCGAAGGACTTGCCGTCACCGATGTTTCCGAAGTGACGCAGTTTCCGGAAATCATGGATGGCCGGGTGAAGACCCTGCATCCGAAGGTGCATGGCGGCCTGCTCGCGATCCGTGACGATGCCGAACACCAGGAAGCCATGAAGGCGCATGGGATCGACGGCATCGACCTGCTGGTCGTCAACCTCTATCCCTTCGAGGATGTGCGTGCGGCCGGCGGCGATTATCCGACGACGGTGGAGAATATCGATATCGGCGGCCCGGCTATGATCCGCGCTTCTGCCAAGAACCATGCCTATGTCACCGTCATCACTGACCCGGCGGACTATTCCGAACTGACCGAGCAACTGTCGGCCGATGCCGGCAAGACGGTCTATGCCTTCCGTCAGCGCATGGCGGCCAAAGCCTACGCCCGCACTGCCGCCTATGACGCCGCGATTTCCAACTGGTTTGCCGAAGCGCTTTCGATCGATACGCCGCGTCACCGCACCATTGGCGGCGTGCTGAAGGAAGAGATGCGCTACGGTGAAAACCCGCACCAGAAGGCCGCCTTCTACGTGACGGGCGAAAAGCGCCCGGGCGTTTCGACTGCCGTCCTGCTGCAGGGCAAGCAGCTTTCCTATAACAATATCAATGATACCGATGCGGCCTATGAGCTCGTTGCCGAGTTCCTGCCGGAGAAGTCGCCGGCCTGCGCCATCATCAAGCACGCCAATCCCTGCGGCGTCGCGACCGGTTCGACGCTTCTCGAAGCCTACAAGCGGGCGCTTGCCTGCGATTCCGTCTCGGCCTTCGGCGGCATTATCGCACTGAACCAGACACTGGATGCAGCGACGGCCGAAGAGATTATCCAGCTCTTCACCGAGGTCATCATTGCACCTGACGTCACCGAGGAAGCCAAGGCAATCGTCGCGCGCAAGCCGAACCTGCGTCTGCTCTCAGCTGGCGGTCTGCCGGATGCGCGTGCGGCCGGCATCACCGCCAAGACCGTTTCGGGAGGCCTGCTCGTCCAGAGCCGCGACAACGGCATGGTCGAGGATCTGGAACTGAAGGTCGTTACCAGGCGTGCGCCGACGGCTCAGGAGCTTGAGGACATGAAGTTTGCCTTCAAGGTCGGCAAGCACGTGAAGTCGAATGCTGTCGTCTACGCCAAGGACGGCCAGACCGCAGGTATCGGTGCCGGCCAGATGAGCCGTGTCGATTCAGCACGCATTGCGGCGCTGAAGGCCGAGGAGGCGGCCAAGACGCTCGGACTTGCCGTTCCGATGACGCATGGTTCGGCAGTCGCCTCGGAGGCGTTCCTGCCCTTCGCAGATGGCCTGCTGTCGATGATTGCTGCCGGCGCCACCGCCGTGATCCAGCCGGGCGGCTCGATGCGCGACCAGGAAGTCATCGATGCGGCAAACGAACATAATGTCGCGATGGTCTTTACCGGCATGCGTCACTTCCGCCACTGAGCAGATAACGGACAGATCCCCGGCTTTGCGGCCGGGGAGTTCTCAGGCGCGGTCCGCCGGATAGGGAGTGCGGATCAGCAGCACCAGACCTCCGGCGAGGAACAGGATCAGCGTCGACATGCCGAGATGCGCCGATCCGGTCAAATAGGTCACGATTGAAAACAGGAGCGTCGCCATGAAACTCGTGGCGCGGCCGGATAGAGCATAGATGCCGAAATAACGGCCGGCCTCTTCGAGACTGACGCTGCGCGCCAGATAGGAGCGCGATGACGCCTGCACCGGGCCAAAGGCAAGGCCGATCAACAAGCCATAGAGGATATAGGCCTTTTCCGCCATCGTGCCGAAAAGCCCGCCGCTGTCGGCAGTCGAAAGCGGCATCAGCCCGAAGAAAGTGTAGCCCGGGCCGGTGGAAATAATACCGATCGTGGCCAGCAACAGCATGGTCAGGCTGATGATAACGGTCACCTTGGAACCTATCCCCCTGTCGACTCGTCCGGCGATCAGGCAGCCAAGGATCGCCACGATATTGAGGATGATCCCGTAAATGCCGATCTCGATCGTTGCCCAGCCGAACATGCCCGCCGCAAAGGCGCCACCGAGGATCAGCAAGCCGTTGACGCCATCCTGATAGATCATGCGGGCGATGAGGAAGGTCAGGATACCGCGACGCGTCCTGAGTTCGCCGAGCGTATTGCGCAATTCCTTGAGACCGAAGCGCACCGCAAAGCCGAAAGGCAGGCCTTTGCGGGCATCCGGCGTGAAGAAAAACATCGGCAGGATGAAGATCAGATACCAGACAGCCGAGATCGGGCCGGTGACGCGCGCGTCCTCGCCCGTATGAGGATCGAGACCGAAAAGCGGATCGAGACCCAGAATGGTCTTGCCGCTTTCCGGGCTGCCGGCCAGCAGAGCCACGACGGCGATCAGCACGATCATGCCGCCAAGATAGCCGAGACCCCAGGCGGTGTTGGAAAGCCTGCCAACGTCGTCCTTGCTGACGAGGCGCGGCATCATGGAATCGTTGAAGACGATCGAGAACTCTGCCGAAATCGAGGCGAGGATCATGAAGATGACGGGATAGATGATCGGCGAGCCCGGAGCAGCAAACCAGAGGCAGCAGAGGCTGACGATCTTGATGACCGCGAAGAAGGCGATCCAGGGTTTGCGCGCACCGGACTGGTCGGCGATGGAGCCTAGGATGGGGGACAGGATGGCGATGATAATAGAGGAGATCGTCGCCATGTTGCTCCACATCGTCTGCGCGGCGACCGGATCGGACGTCAGCCGCGAGACGAAGTAGGGGCCAAAAATGAAAGTCGTCACTACGGTGAAGAACGGCTGGGCTGCCCAATCAAAGAGCATCCAGCCCCATATGCCCTTCTCCGTGGCTTTCGGCGGCTGCGTTCCTGTCCAGTCTATGCGATTCAAACGTCCGCTCCTTTTTGGGGCGGACTGTCTCATCTCGCCCGGTCGCGCGCAAGATCGGTGAGGATGCCTGCGGCAACAGTGATGCGGGCGAGGTTCGGATCGGCTCCATCGCTGAGGCTTGCAAGCTCCTCGACGATGCGGTTGATGCGCACCCTGTCCTGCGCATGCCAGGCCTGGACCGGCTGCTTTTCCTTGCCGTGATCGGAAAGCGCGGAGATCACGATATCGCGACGGGCGCTGGCGATCTGGTCGATACTGCGGGCAAGAGCGAGGTTTTCATAGTGGTCGGAGGTGATGATGCGGTTGCCCGCAGCCAGCAGCCGGCCGACACGGAAAGTCTGGGTGACAGCAAAGTAGTTTTCGGCTGCGCGCGGCAGCGCCTCGCCGGTGCGAGCGGCGATCTGCATGATCTCCGGTACCAGAGCGAAGGTGGGCAGAGCCGCGATTTCGGCCGCCAGTTTTTCCGGCAGACCGGCCTGTTGGTATTCCTCCTGGCGCGCGGCGACGTCGGCTGCGGCCTGATCGGCGAAGGAAGGCTTGAGTTTCTTCAGCGTCGCCTGAAGCCGGCTAATGATCTCGGCCATGTCGCCCTTGGTCATGCCGGTCTTTAGCAGCAGGCGCGTCAGCACCGTGAAGCTGTTGCCGATCTCTTCATAGATGCGGTTCTGGATTTGGCCGGAAACCTTGTTGTCCAGGGCATCCGTTTCGGCCCAAAGCCGGTTGAGATCGAAGCCGTCGCGGGCAACGATCGCGGCGCGCACGACTTCCGGAGCAGATGCTGCGGTCGCATCCATCATGCTGACGGCAAAGCCCGGCCCGCCGCGGTTGATCGCCTCGTTTGCGAGCACCGTCGCGACGATTTCCCGCTTCAGCCGGTGGCTGTCGATATCGGATGCGTTGGACTTCTGCATCTTCGCCGGGAAGTAATGGAAGAGCGTGTCGACGAAATAGGGATCGTCAGGCAGTTCGCTGGCGATCAGTGCATCGAAGAGTACGATCTTGGCATAGGAGAGCAGCACGCCGATCTCGGGGCGTGTCAGTGGCCGGCCGGCAGTGTAGCGCTCGGACAGCGAGGCGTCGTCGGGAAGCGTTTCGACCTTGCGGTTCAGCTGTCCCGACGCCTCCAGGACGCTCATGAAGCGGCCGAGTTCAAGGCCGTTTGCCGTTCCCTTGCGGGCTGTCAGCGAGATTGCCAGGGACTGGAGGTAGTTGTTGCGCAGTACGAGCGCAGCCACCTCATCGGTCATGCTGCCGAGAAGCTGGTCACGTTTGGTGCGGCTGAGCCGCTGTTCGTGCATAGCGTTCGCCAGCGCGATCTTGATATTGACCTCGACGTCGGAAGTATTGACGCCGGCCGAGTTGTCGATGGCGTCGGAATTGCTGCGTCCGCCCTTCAGGCCGTAGGCAATTCGGCCTTTCTGCGTGACGCCGAGATTGGCGCCCTCCCCGATCACTTTGGCGCGCACTTCGTCGGCCGTAATGCGGATCGGATCGTTGGCACGATCGCCGACGTCGGTATCGGTCTCGGATGCCGCCTTTACATAAGTCCCGATGCCACCGAACCAGAGCAGGTCGACGGGGCTTTTCAGGATCGCGGTCATGATTTCGAAGGGCGTGGCGACAGCCTTGTCGATGCCGATTGTGGCCACGGCCTCCGGCGTCAGCGTAACCGACTTTGCCGAGCGCGAAATGATAATGGCACCTTTCGAGAGCACGGACTTGTCGAAGTCCTGCCAGCTCGAGCGCGGCAGGTTGAACAGGCGCTGGCGCTCGGCGAGGGTTTTTTCCATATCGGGATCGGGGTCGATGACGATATCGCGGTGATCGAAAGCGGCGACCAGCCGGATCTTCGGCGAGAGCAGCATGCCGTTGCCGAAAACGTCGCCCGACATGTCGCCCACGCCGGCCACCGTAAAGGGGGTCGTCTGGATGTCGATATCCATCTCGCGGAAGTGGCGCTTTACGGTTTCCCAGGCGCCGCGCGCGGTGATGCCCATCTTCTTGTGGTCGTAGCCGGCGGAGCCGCCAGAGGCGAAGGCGTCGTCCAGCCAGAAGCCTGCTTCCTGAGCAAGCGCATTGGCGGTGTCGGAAAAGGTTGCCGTGCCCTTGTCCGCGGCGACGACGAAATAGGGGTCATCGCCATCCAGGCGCACCGTATTGTCAGGCGGGACGATATCGGCGCCGGAGATGTTGTCGGTGATGGAAAGCAGCGTGCGGATATAGGTTTTGTAGGCTTCACGACCTGCGTTGAAGAGCTCTTCGCGGCTGCCACCGACCGGGAGTTTCTTGGGATAGAAACCACCTTTGGCGCCGACGGGCACGATCACGGCGTTCTTGACCTGCTGCGCCTTGACGAGGCCCAGAACTTCGGTGCGGTAGTCCTCGGCGCGGTCCGACCAGCGCAGGCCGCCACGGGCGACGCGGCCGAAGCGCAGATGTACGCCTTCGACCTCGACGCCATAGACGAAGATTTCACGGAAGGGCCTGGGTTCCGGCAAGCCATCCACCAGGTGCGGGTCAAGCTTGAAGGCGAGCATCGCCTTCGGTGTTCCATCGGCATTGCGCTGGAAATAATTGGTGCGCAGCGTTGCATCGACGATATTGACATAGCGGCGCAGGATACGGTCGTCATCCAGGCTCGGCACGTCGGCAAGCTCGGCTTCGATTGCCTGATGCAGTTCGGCGAGTTTCTTGATACGTGCCTTTTCCGATAGCTTTGTGTCGAGCGTGTCGTGGAACAAGCGGAAGATCGAAGCGGCGATCGCAGGATATTTGTCGAGGGTGGTTGCGATATAATCCTGCGAATAGGCGATGCCGGCCTGGCGCAGGTAGCGCGCATAGGCGCGCAGCACATTCACCTCGCGAGCCGAGAGGCCGGCCGACAGGATCAGCCCGTTGAAGCTGTCATTGTCGATCGTGTCGCTGAAGGCTGCGACGAAGGCTTCTTCGAGCGGTGCGCCAAAACGTGCGAGGTCAATGTCCGCACTGCTGCGGGCCTCGAGTTCCATGTCGTGCAGCACGACGATGTTGATCGCGCCGTCGGCGGTCGGAACTTCGATATCGAAGGTCCGTTCGCTCAGGACGTTGAAGCCGAGGTTTTCGAGGAGAGGCACGCGGCGCGACAGCGGCAGCTGCTCTCCGCTATGGAAGATCTTCAGCGACAGGATGCGGCCGCGTTCGTCGTCCTGGCGATAGTAGAATTCGATGCGGATCGGCTCGCCTGCGGCGCATGCGGTGATGTCGGGCAGATCGCCGACCGCTTCATCCGGCGTGAAGGCTTCCTGGAAGGCGTTGCTGACGCCGAGCTTCGGCGCCTTGGGGCCGGCGAGCATCTCGAAACGGCTGTCCCAGCGCGCGGTGATCTGGCGGATCGTCTCCTCGAGCTTGGCCTGATGGATGCGCGGCGTCTTGCCGCCCGAGCGGCCGATGATGAAGTGAACGCGTGCGACACCGCCTTCCGGAAAGGCCGGATAGTAGGCGGAAACGCGGCCATCATAGACAGTCTTCAGATAAGTGCCGATGCGCTCTCGCACGATCGAGTCATATTCCTCTCGCGGCACGAAGACGATGACGGAGACGAAGCGGTCGAAATGGTCGATGCGGGGCAGCACGCGTACGCGCGGGCGATCGGCGAGATCGTTGATCTGCTCGGCGAAGGTCGCAAGCAGCGGGGTATCGATCTGGAAGAGATCATCGCGGGGGTAGGATTCCAGCGTATTGTCGAGCATGCGGCCGGAATGGCTCATCGGGTCGAAGCCGAAATGCTCCTTCACCTTCTCGATCTTGGAGCGCAGCAGCGGAATTTCAGATGCCGAGGAGGTGTAGGCAGTCGAGGTGAAGAGGCCGACAATGCGCAACTCGCCTGTCACATTCCCCTGGGAGTCGAAGCGCTTGACGCCGACATAGTCCATATAGGCGCGGCGATGGACTATGGATTTCACATTGGCCTTGGTGACGATCAGGAAGTCTGGACCGTCGAGGAATGCAAGGATTTCCGGCGTGGTCGTCACGGCGTCCTTGCCGGTGCGCAGAACGAGAACTTCGGGATTGGAGAGAATGCCGAGACCCGTTCCCTTGTCGCGTTCGACATTCGCATCCGGGCCTTTGCCGGAATAAACATAGTCTCGCATACCGAGGAAAGTGAAGTTCTCGTCGCGCAGCCAGGTCAGGAAGGCGATCGCTTCGTCGCGGTCGACCTTCTTGCGGCTGGCGCTATAGTTCGAGAGCTCTGAAATCACCTCATCGACGCGGGCGAGCATCGGCTTCCAATCGGAAACGGCAAGTTCCACTTGCTCGAGCACTGCCTTGATCCGCTTGATCAGGTCGGCGGCCTGAGAGGGGCTGAGCGGCGAAACGTGGAGCTGGATGTGGCTAACGCGCTTAGCCGGGTCGCTCGCTACATCAGCGGAATAGAGTTCCGGGGCCTTGCCGTCCTCCAGGATCAGGATCGGATGAACTGCCATGCAGATGTCGCGATAAGTGCTGGTCACCTCGCCCATGACGGATTCATACAGGAAGGGCTTGTTGTGATCCGTCACCGAAAGGATGGAGACTGCGATGCCATCGGGGGTGACATCGGCGACCGTGTCGATGCTGACACGCGGTGTCTTGCCGCTCCAGGCGGCGATTTCGGCTGCCGAGTGTACGGCGGAAAGCGCAAGCATTTCCGGTGTGTAGAGTTCGAGGTCGTCGCCGCTTGCGCGGCCGAATAGGATTTCGGGATCGAGATGGGGCTCACCGGTCGCGGCTGCGATCTTGCGCGCGCTCTCGATCTGCTTTTCCCGTTTCGGATTGTTTCTGGCGGCCATGGATCATCCCCCCGATTGTTTTGATGTGGGCAAGTTAGCAGAAGGTTCTTCGAAAGAATCTCTAAAAGAGGGCCTCGAAAAGTCGTTTTCGTGCTTTTTTGGCTATGCTTACGAGAGATTTCGAAAGTTTTTGGGTCGTTTCATGCCGACGGACGGTAAAATCACTTTATCCCGCTTTTCCGTCCCGCCGCACATTTCCACGCTCGCATGAAGAATGGTTGACAGCGCCTCGTCAAAAAGATCATCAACGGCGGTCGAAATTCGGAACCGGATGCCATGTCGGAAAACGCAGCGGGCGCAGTCATCGTCATCTCCAGCCATGTCGTGCGTGGGTCGGTCGGAAACCGTGCCGCGGTCTTCGCGCTGGAAACGCTCGGCCATCAGGTCTGGGCGCTACCGACGATCGTGTTGCCCTGGCATCCAGGCCATGGCCGTTCGACACGGCTTACTTTCGCCGAGGCCGATTTCGAGGCCGCGATCGATGATCTCATCCGCGCGCCGTGGATCGGTGAGGTCAAGGCCGTCCTGTCGGGCTATTTCGGAAACGCGGCCCAAGCCCGTTCCGTCGCGAAGCTCGTTGCGTCGTTGCGCGAGAGGAATCCGGAACTGCTCTATGTCTGCGATCCCGTCATGGGCGATCTTGGCGGCCTCTACGTGCCGGAAGCCACAGCCGAGGCGATCCGTGATCACCTGATACCACTTGCTTCGCTCGCCACGCCCAACCGATACGAACTTGCCTGGCTGTCGGGCGCCGCCCTTGACGACAACAACGCGGTCATGGAGGCCGCCCTTTCGCTCGGTCCCTCGCGCATGCTGGTCACATCGGCGGTGCCGATGATGGCGGGCGGCACGGGCAATCTTTATCTCTCCGGTAAGCATGCTCTGCTTGCAGAACATCGTGTCGTCGAGAACCCGCCCAACGGTCTCGGAGATCTGCTGGCCGCTCTGTTCCTCTCTCGTCTGCTCTCGGGGATGGAGGATGAGAGGGCGCTGCAGTTGGCGACCGCCAGCGTGTTCGAAGTGCTGGCGCGCGCCGTCAAGCGCGGCAGTAACGAACTGATGCTGGCAAGCGATGCCTCCAGCCTCTTGACGCCCATGGCGATGGTGCAGATGCGTCATCTCTTCCATCCTGCGCAACGGCGGAAAAAATAGGGCTGATGCTTTTGCAGCGCAGCAGTTGATCTTGGCTCGCGCGCGCGCTAATCCAAGAGCATGACGAGATTTCCCAACTCCCTCCTGGACGGTTATCGCAACTTCATGAGTGGGCGCTATGCCGATGCCCGCGACAGGTATCGGCAACTTGCGGAAAATGGGCAAAGTCCGACAACGCTCATGATTGCCTGTTCCGACTCCCGCGCGGCGCCCGAACTGATCTTCGATGCCGGGCCAGGTGAACTCTTCGTCATTCGTAACGTCGCCAACCTGGTGCCGCCCTATGAGCCAGACGGCCATTTCCACTCTACCTCGGCAGCGCTTGAATTTGCCGTGCAGGCGTTGAAGGTCAAGAATATCGTCGTCATGGGCCACGGCCGCTGCGGCGGTATCCGCGCGGCACTCGACCCCGATGCCGAGCCATTGTCGCCCGGCGATTTCATCGGCCGCTGGATGTCGCTCGTGCGCCCTGCCGCCGAGCAGATCGGCAGCAACGACATCATGACGCCAGGCGAACGACAGACTGCGCTGGAGCGGGTGTCCATTCGCAATTCAATCAACAATCTCAGATCTTTCCCTGAAATCAAGACGCTCGAGGAAGAGGGCAAGCTGGAGCTTCATGGTGCCTGGTTCGACATCTCGACCGGCGAACTCTGGGTGATGGATTCTGAGACACTCGATTTCGTCCGTCCCGAAATCTAGGGATAGACCGCTTTATCGGTTTTTTAAGATATTCCACTAAGCTCGCCTACGAGGAGCAGCTGGACGTGGATTAAACATGAATTTCGAAGCGGTGAAATTCAAGAATATCAGAAGGGCTGTGCTCGCCGCCATTCTGCTGCCCTTCGTCTTCATGATTGTCGAAGGCGTCGTGTTGATCCGCTCCTCGCTCATGCAATACCACGCGCTCGAAAATGACCATCTCTTTGCCGATGTTCTTGCTCGCGGGGGATCGATTGCGGCCAATGAGATCCTAGCGGAACTCGTCGCGACGCGAGCCTATATCAACGATCGCGATGAGATCACCAGGGCGTCGATGATCGAAAGGCGAAACTCACTCGATAGCGAACTCGCGCGTTTCAACGCAAGTCTTCCAGCCGCTGGAGCAATGGATGTCGGTCTGCAGTCGCAGCTTTCCAATCTCCGTCTCGCTTATAGTCGTATCGTTGCGGCACGATCGGCAGTCGATCGCGGCTATTACGGCAAAGGCGGCAACCCCGTTCATATCTATGGGCAGGCTGGATTGAAGCAGCTTGGACTCGTCGAGTCGCTTTCGTCGAGGATCCATGATCCCGTGTTGATGCGCAAATCCAGCGAGCTGATGAGCATCCTTCTCACCTATTACGGCGAGCGGCTGATCGGCAGTCTTGGCCAGCGTTATCTCGACCGGACCGATTTTTCTGCCATGTCGCACGAGCAGCTCGTTCAAGGCGAAATGATGCTCGGCAACGGTATGGATCGCCTGCGCTTTCATTCTTCTTCGCCTGTCATCCAGGAGATTCTCGACTATAGGGCGCAGCCCGATGAAGTCTGGGCCGATATTTTCACCCAGGCAATGGTTTCCGGGGTGCTGCGACCGGACAAGGCGATCCGGGACAAATGGATCGGCATCCAGAACGAACGGCTGGATTTTCTGCGGCAGAAGATCGCGTCCGTCACCGATGACATCCATGTGACTGGGCAGAGGCTGTCGATGCGCTCTCATATCCACATGACGATCGTGCTTGCTCTGTCAGCCGGGCTGGTGCTGCTCGTTGCCCTTATTGCAGCGCTTGCGGTTCGCGGTATCCGTCTCGTCGCCCGCGTTACCGAAGAGCGTGAACTGCTCGTCAACGAACTGCGCAATGCCGCCCAGACCGATCTTCTGACAGGCCTTTATAACCGGCGCGGTTTTGAGGCTGCTGCTCTAGCGCTTCTGATGCAGGCTGGTTCACGTTGGATTTCCGTCGTGCTGTTCGATCTCGATCACTTCAAGAAAATCAACGACGTGCATGGCCATGACGCGGGTGATGTCGTGCTGAAGCATGTGGCCGGCGTCGCAAGGGAAAGCTTCCGCTCCTTCGATCTATTGGTGCGCCATGGCGGCGAAGAGTTCATGGCGCTGCTCCCGGACTCGACACCCGAGGATGCGGCCATCGTCGCGGAACGTGTCCGGTTGGCGATCGAAGCTGCCGACATCGAACTGCCCGGCGGCGAGCGCCTGCGGGTTACGGCAAGCTTCGGCTGCGCGGGGCGCACAAATGCCGTAAGCAATCGCAATTTCGATGATCTGATAAAGCGCGCCGACCTGGCGCTCTATGCGGCCAAGGCCTCGGGACGCAATTGCGTTGTTGCCGGGCCGATTGTTCCTTCCACGGCACCGCAGGAAGAGCGGCGCAAGGCTGCCGGCGGGAGCCACGATATCCGCATATGAAAAACGCCGCATTCGCATGCGGCGTTCCTGACATTTCCTATCGAACGTCTCTTCAGTTGCCGTCGATCTGCTGGCCGATATAGGCGATTGCCTGCTGATAGACCGTTGCGGCATTCCATCCCTCGATGGCGACGAAGTTTGGCTCGCCCGGCTGGTAGCCTGCGCCGGCGCGCCAGCCGTGACCCTTGAGGAAATTGGCAGTCGAAGCCAGTGCATCAGCGCGAGAGCCGACCATGTCGACGCGTCCGTCGCCGTCGCCATCAGCGCCGTAACGCACCACGTTGCGCGGCAGGAATTGCGTCTGGCCGATTTCGCCATGGGCAGCGCCTCGGGCTTGCGGGCTCAGATAACCCTCCGAAACGAGCTGCAGGGCTGCATAAAGCTGGTCGGTGAAATATTCCGAACGGCGGCAGTCATAGGCGAGGGTCGAGACTGCGGACATCGTATGCTGGTTGCCCATATAGCTGCCGAAGCCGGTTTCCATGCCCCAGATGGCAATCAATGGGCCGGCCGGAACGCCGAAACGGCGCTCGATCGAAGCGAAGAGAGCCTGGTTAGCGGCCTTCATCGACCGTCCGCGAGAGATAACGGCGGCACCGCCGCGCTTCTTCATGAAAGCATCGAAGGATAGCTTGAAGCTCTTCTGGCCGCGGTCGGCCGAAATCGTCGGCTTGTTGTAGCTGACATTGGCGAAGGCGCGGCTCAAGACGGACTGGCTCACACCATTGGCTGCCGCCGTCTGTTTGAAATCGGCGACCCAGGCCTCGAAACCGGCACTGGTGTTACCGCACTGGGCACCCTGCGCGAACGCCGGTACCGCATGGAGGACGCCCATTGCCGCGGCGGTCGCCAGAATCAATTTTGTCATGCGCATTGAGAAACCCCGCTCTCGATCTGCATAGCTTTCAGGCCAGGCAAGAGAATGCCAGTCACCGGCGATTTTGTCACGGTCGCCCTTTAGCGAACGCTTATACGGCGGTATTTGCCCGAAAAAGCCCCGCTCGTCGAGCAGGGCTTTAGCATATTATGGTTTACAAATGGTATCAGGCTGCCTGCTTGCGCGGCTTGACGAGGCCACGATTGATGAGCAGCTCGGCAATCTGGATGGCGTTGAGAGCCGCACCCTTGCGCAGGTTGTCGGAGACGACCCACAGGTTGAGGCCGTTCTCGACGGTCGCATCTTCGCGGATGCGCGAGATGTAGGTCGCGTCCTCGCCGGCAGATTCATACGGCGTGATGTAGCCGCCGTCCTCATGCTTGTCGATGACGAGGCAGCCCGGCGCTTCGCGCAGGATATCGCGGGCCTGATCTGCGGTGATCTCGTTTTCGAATTCGATGTTGACCGATTCCGAATGACCGATGAAGACGGGAACGCGCACCGCAGTGCAGGTCACCTTGATCTTCGGATCGAGCATCTTCTTCGTTTCAGCCAGAACCTTCCATTCTTCCTTCGTGTAGCCGTCTTCCATGAAGACGTCGATGTGCGGAATGACGTTGAAGGCTATGCGCTTGGTGAACTTCTTGTTCTCGATCGGATCGGCAACGAAGACGGCACGCGTCTGGTTGAAGAGCTCGTCCATGCCTTCCTTGCCGGCGCCGGAGACCGACTGATAGGTCGAGACGACGACACGCTTGATCTTGGCGAAGTCATGCAGCGGCTTCAGCGCGACGACGAGCTGGGCGGTCGAGCAGTTCGGATTGGCAATGATGTTGCGCTTCGTGAAGAGCGAGATCGCGTCCGGATTTACTTCCGGAACGATCAGCGGCACGTCGGCGTCGTAGCGCCAGGCCGAGGAATTGTCGATGACGACGCAGCCCTGCTGGCCGATCTTCGGGGAGACGCGCTTGGAAACCTCGCCGCCGGCCGACATCAGGCAGATATCGGTGTCAGAGAAATCGTAATTCTCCAGATTGGAGACCTTCAGCGTCCGGTCGCCATAGGAAACCTCGAGGCCCTGGGAGCGGGAGGAGGCGAGTGCTACGACTTCATCGGCTGGGAAACCGCGCTCGGAGAGAATGTTGAGCATTTCCCGCCCGACATTTCCGGTGGCTCCGGCAACTGCAACTTTGAAACCCATTTCTCAAGCTCTCTTTCTCTTCTCTCCTCTTGTCCGGTGAGGGGGAAGCGCGACATCATCGCGACTTCCTGTCCCCGGCCGGGCCGGGGAGAGAGCGGCAGGCCAGAGACGTCAGACGGTTTTCGTCGTCGTTTTGGCCTTGGTTTTGGAAGAAACCGGAACGGAAAAATCCAGCCCGGCACTTCCTGCCAGGTTATTGCGCTCAGCGATGGCATGCTCGTGGCGAACCATGGATATTCCTTTTCCGTCGTTGCTCTTAAAACGTTTTCCACAGGAGTCAAGGTTTTTGCGTATGTGGCGAGCGGAGGAGAGGGGGTTGCCATGCTGCGGCGTTTTGTCATCCCTCTGTCATTGCCGAGGGGTATCCCCGACCCGTTGTGATGACTGCAACGAAAAACGGGGGTTTTTCCATGCGTATGCTTCTCGCCGCTTTTGCGGCCACCACGATTCTGGCCGGTGCTGCTCAAGCAGCTTCGATCTATCCGCTTGATCGTGCTACGATTCTGGCCGGTTCACCGTTCGACTTCAAGGTCGAGCTTTCCAAGCAGGTCAAGCCGGAAGACGTGAAGATCACGGTCAATGGCCAGGATTACAAGACTGTCCTCGGGGGCGAGGCACAGTTCGTCGAGCTGGAAAAGGGCAAGGAAGACAAGGCTCTCGGTTCAGCTCTCCTGCTGCGCGGCCTGAAGATTGCCGCTCCGGGCACCTACAAGGTTGAAGTCGCCGCCGGCGACGAAAAGAAGGCGGTGACCTGGGAGGTTTTCGGCACTTCCGCACAGCCGAAAGCCAAGAACATCATTTTCTTCCTCGGTGATGGTCTTTCCGTTGCTCACCGCACCGCCGCTCGTATCATGTCCAAGGGCATGACTGAAGGCAAGGCGAACGGCCGCCTGAACATGGACGATCTCGATCATATGGCCTTTATCGGCACGTCCGCCACCGATTCGGTTACCACCGACAGCGCCAATACGATGTCGGCCTACATGACCGGCCATAAGGGCGCCATCAACTCGCTCGGCGTCTATGCCGACAGGACACTCGACACGCTGGACGACCCGCGCGTCGAAACTTTCGGCGAAGCCCTGCGTCGCCAGACCTCGAAGTCGATCGGCGTCGTCACGACCTCGGAACTTCAGGACGCGACGCCGGCCGCCGTCGTTTCCCATACGCGTCGCCGCGACGACAAAGCCGAAATCACCGGCATGCTCTTCGACGTGAAGCCGGATGTCATCCTCGGTGGCGGCTCGGCCTACTTCCTGCCGCAGGCGACTGCCGGCTCGAAGCGCAAGGACGACAAGGACTACGTCAAGATGTTCCAGGACGCCGGCTATAAGCTCGCGATCGACAAGACGGAACTCGCCGCTGCTGCCAGCACTAACGAAGGCAAGATCCTCGGCCTGTTCCACACTGGCAACATGGATACGACGCTTGACCGCGAATTCCTGAAGAAGGGCACTGTCGGCAAATTCCCGGCCCAGCCCGGCCTTGTTGAAATGACCAAGGTCGCGCTCGACAAGCTCTCGAAGAATCCCGAAGGCTTCTTCCTGATGGTCGAAGCTGCCAACATCGACAAGATGTCACATCCTCTCGATGGCGAGCGCGCTGCCATCGATACGATCGAATTTGACAAGGCCGTCGGTCTGGCGAAGGAATTCGCCGCCAGCAATCCCGACACGCTGATCGTCGTCACCGGTGACCATACGCACGGCATCACGATCGTCGGCACGATCGACGATACGATTGAAGGTACGGAGATGCGAGAGAAGGTCGCTGGCCGCAGCTTCACCAACTATGTCGATGCCAACAATGACGGCTATCCCGACAGCGTTGACGTCTCCAAACGTCTCGCCCTGTTCGTCAGTAACTATCCCGACCACTACGAAACTTTCCGCCCGAAGCTGGATAACCCATACACTCCGGCCATCCAGAACGAGAAGAAGGATTACGTCGCCAACGAAGCCTACAAGGATGTTCCTGGCGCCGTCTTCGTTCCGGGTAACCTGCCGAAGAGTGCGGCCACCGGCGCCCATACCGTCGATGACGTTGTCCTGCAGTCGACCGGCCCCGGATCGGAGGGCTTCAAGGGCTATATGGAACAGAGCGACGTCTACCGCGTTCTCGCCGACGCTTTTGCGCTCGGCGCCAAGCAGACGAACTAAGCACCTGTGTCCCAGGCCGCTTGCCGGCCTGGGACTTTTCATCGATCCTCATCCCGGTCGCTATGCGGCCGGGTATCCGTTTCTGGAGACCGCTATGGAAAGGCTCGCTTTGCTGAATCTCAGCCGCCGTCGCCTCATGGGCGTCATGGCCGCGGTTCCCTTCGCCGTCGCCCGGCCTGTGATTGCCGATGATTCCTTGATCAGCTTCGATGAACTCTACGGAAAATTTGGTGTGCTTGGTCTCGAATTTTCCGACAAGGTAAAGCGCCTTGCTGGCAAGGAAATCAGTATCAAGGGCTTCATGGCGCCGCCGTTAAAGGCTGAGGCGCAATTCTTCGTACTTACGGAGATACCGATGTCACTCTGCCCCTTCTGCTCTTCCGACGCAGACTGGCCGGACAATATCGTCGTCGTTTATCTCGGCGAGAAGCAGACCTTCGTACAGCCGAGCCAGACTATCGAAGTGCGTGGCACGCTCGAGTTCGGGTCGTGGAAGGACCCGGAAACCGGCTTTGTAAGCCTGCTGCGTATCCGCCAGGCCGAATATTCCAGCGTCTGAGCATCGATGCTAGCTCTTGAAATCGAACAATTGGCCATGACGTTTCCTGGCCTTTCGGCACCTGCGCTCGCCGTCGATCATCTGTCGATCGCTGCGGGCAGCCGTGTCGTGGTTACCGGCGCCTCGGGATCCGGCAAAAGTACCTTCGTCAATATCGTCACCGGACTGGAGAGGGTTTGCGAGGGCCGTGTCCGCTGGAACGGTGAGAATATTGCTGCGCTCTCCGAAAGTCGCCGTGACCGCTTTCGGGCTGCCAATATCGGGTTGGTCATGCAGGAATTTCACCTTTTCCCCGGTCTGTCCGCTGTCGAAAATGTGCTGTTGCCTGCGCGTCTCGCGCGTGCCGCGACGTCGACGATAATCGAGCGCGCCCACGATCTCCTCCACACTGTCGGTCTTGAGCGCGCCGCACAGAGGATCGAAACCATGTCGCGTGGCGAAATGCAGCGTGTGGCGATTGCCCGGGCGCTGCTGCGCAAACCCGGTGTCATCGTCGCCGACGAACCGACCGCGAGCCTCGATGCCGAAAGCGGCGATGCCGTCGGTGATCTGCTGCTCGATCTTGCCATGGCTGAAGGCAGTACCCTGATCGTCGTGTCGCACGATCCCCGCCTCGCCACTCGTTTCGACCGACGCCTGACGTTTCGTTCCGGCCGCATTATCGACGATTCCGCGATCAAGGGAGCGGCCGCATGATCCGCTTCATCCTTGCCGATCTGCGCCGTTTATGGGCCGGCTCTCTCGTTGTCGTGCTGCTCGTGGCGCTTGCGACCGCGCTCGGCGTTTCCGTCATCCTGCAGGAAAGGGCTCTTCGTCTCGGCAGTGCGCGGGCGGCTGACAAGTTCGATCTCGTCATCGGCGCGGGCGGCAGCGAGACCCAGCTCGTGCTCTCGTCCGTTTTCCTGCAGCCGTCCGCGCTGCCGCTAATGTCCGGCGACGTCCTGGCAAAACTTTCTGCCGATCCGCGCGTCGAATGGGCTGCCCCCGTTGGTTTCGGCGATTCCTTCTCAGGCTATCCGATCATCGGCACGACGACAGCGTTGACGGAAACGATTTCCGGCGGCTTTTCCGAAGGTCAAGGTTTCGCCAGCGAGGGCGAGGCTGTCATCGGCTCGAGCGTTAGCCTGGCTATCGGCAGCGAGATCAAACCGATGCACGGCACGATCGAAACCGGCGGCCATACGCATACGGAACTTGCCTATCGCGTAATCGGGCGCCTACGACCGACAGGCACAGCATGGGACCGGGCCATTCTCGTTCCGATCCAAGCCGTCTGGCATATTCATGGGCTGGAAGCGGGCGAAGAGCACGACCATGACCACGCCGCCGCGGAAGGCGCTCATGAGGAAGCCGACCATCATGCGGAGGCTGAAACCCATGCCGGCCTGAACGAGAACTGGACTGGGGAAACACCCGGTCTTCCGGCCATCCTCGTCAAGCCGAAGACGATTGCCGATGCCTACAAACTGCGGCAGGACTATCGTAATGGCACGACGATTGCCGTCTTTCCCGGCGAAGTCTTGACCAATCTTTATGCGACGCTCGGTGATGCCAAGCAGATTCTTGTTGCCGTTGCCTCTGGTGCGCAGGTGCTGGTCGCAGCCTCGCTGATCCTTGTGACTGTCATCCATATCGGCCAGCGCCGCAGGCAGATCGGTGCGCTGCGTGCCTTCGGTGCTCCCCGCAGTGCCATATTCGGTATTGTCTGGCTGGAGTTCTTTATTCTTGTTGCCGCTGGGGTCGGGCTTGGTTTTACACTCGGCTACGGTGCCGCGCTCATTCTTTCCGGCTTCTTCTCGCAAAGCAGTGGCGTCAACCTGCCCGTCGGCTTCGCCCGTGAAGACGGAGCGCTTGCTATAATGCTTCTTGCCTTCGCCACTGTCCTCGCCGCCTTGCCGGCGGTGCTCGCCTATCGGCAGTCTCCGGCCCAGGCTTTGCGGGGGTGAGCATTGCGGCGGGCCTGTTCCGCCATGCTGTGACCATCCATGCACAAAAATTAGACTAAAGTCATAATCCCAAAGCATCCCTCTTTCTGACTCGTCTTTTCTGTCAAACTCTCGTCAGGCGTGTCGTGGCCAGGGGTATGCTTCGAGGAGAGTAGGCCGCGACCGTTGCTCATCACTCTGTGGAGGACAGACAATGGCAAATGTCGCAAGCGTCGACGGTGCGAAAGCCGGTCCGATGACGGGCGAGGAGAAGAAGGTCATCTTCGCCTCGTCGCTCGGCACGGTTTTCGAATGGTATGATTTCTATCTATATGGTTCGCTCGCCACCTATATCGGCGCGACCTATTTTACCCAGTATCCGGAAGCAACGCGCAACATCTTCACGCTGCTCGCTTTCGCTGCGGGTTTCCTGGTGCGCCCATTCGGCGCGCTGGTCTTCGGCCGTCTCGGCGACCTCGTCGGCCGCAAATACACCTTCCTGATGACCATTCTCATCATGGGCTTCTCGACCTTCCTGGTCGGCATCCTGCCGGGCGCGGCCTCGATCGGCATTGCCGCTCCGATCATCCTGATCGGCTTGCGTCTGCTGCAGGGTCTGGCACTCGGCGGTGAATATGGCGGTGCGGCGACTTATGTTGCCGAACACGCGCCGAACGGCCGTCGCGGTTATTTCACGTCCTGGATCCAGACGACGGCAACGCTCGGTCTCTTCCTGTCGCTGATCGTCATCGTCTCGGTCCAGTCGATCATGGGACCAACTGCCTTCGCCGCCTGGGGCTGGCGTATTCCGTTCCTTGTCTCCGTCGTCCTGCTCGGCATCTCCGTCTGGATCCGGTTGAAGATGAACGAGTCGCCCGCCTTCCAGCGCATGAAGGCCGAAGGCAAGGCATCGAAGGCGCCGTTGACGGAAGCCTTTGGTCAGTGGCGGAATGCCAAGATCGCGCTGATTGCGCTTTTTGGTGCCACCATGGGTCAGGCGGTGGTCTGGTATGGCGGGCAGTTCTATGCCTTGTTCTTCCTGCAGAACGTGCTGAAGGTCGATCTTCAGTCGGCCAATATCATGGTCGCCATCGCACTCTTCCTTGGCACTCCGTTCTTCGTCATCTTCGGCGGACTGTCGGACAAGATCGGCCGCAAGCCGATCATCATGGCGGGTCTTCTAATTGCAGCGGTCACCTACTTCCCGCTGTTCAAGGCGATGACTTATACGGCAAACCCGGCCCTTTACGAGGCGCAGGCGACGATCCGGGCAACGGTTACGGCCGATCCGGCGGATTGCAAATTCCAGTTCAATCCGACCGGTACGTCGAAATTCACCAGCTCCTGCGACATCGCAACGGCGTTCCTGACCAAGAACTCTGTGCCTTATGACGTGGTGCCGGGTCCGGCCGGCCAGCCTGCAACCGTGAAGGTCGGTGACGATACGATCACCAGCTACGACTCCGTTGCAGCCGGTGCTGATGCGGCCAAGACCGGTGCCGCGTTCGAAAAGGGTGTCAATCTTGCCCTTCATGATGCTGGCTACCCGCTGAAGCGCGGCGCTGCCAAGGTTGCCGATGCCAAGCTCGATGCCTTCATCGCTGCCAATCCGGAGCTCACCCTCAATGCCGATGCGATACGTGCCGGCCAGAAGGAAACGCTGCCGGCCGACAAACTCGTTGCCGGCAAGCTGCTGACGGCGGATGAAGCAAAAAGCGTGACGGATATGGCGGTCTACACGATCCCCGGTGCCGGTTCGTTCGCGATGACGGCCGATCCTGCCCGCGTCAACTGGGTGGGGACGATCGCCATCCTCTTCGTGCTCGTGTTCTACGTGACGATGGTCTACGGCCCGATCGCGGCACTACTGGTCGAGCTCTTCCCGACCCGCATCCGCTATACCGGCATGTCGCTACCCTATCATATCGGCAACGGCTGGTTCGGCGGTCTGCTGCCTGCTACGGCCTTCGCGATGAGTGCTGCCGCCGGCAACATCTATTATGGCCTCTGGTATCCGATCGTCTTCGCAGCGATCACGCTGGTCATCGGTATTCTGTTCCTGCCGGAAACCAAGAACCGCGATATTCACGCAATGGATTGAGACGCGGTGGATATCCTGAAATCAAAGACCCGGCGCCCGAAAGGCGCCGGGTTTTTCATGTGTCATTTTCTCATGCGCATCTCTTATGCGTCCGGGAAGTATCGCTTGGACATCGGCCAGCCGTCCGGCGCGAGCCTGAAAAGCAGGCCGTAGCGGGCATAGACGATCGCCGTCAGCAGCGAGAACCAGGCGCCGAAGGCGAGGCCGGCTATGACATCGCTTGGATAGTGCGCGCCGACCATGACACGCGTCATGCCGAGCCAGATGGCGCCGGCGATGAACGGAACTCGGTAGCGCGGGAAGAGCAACGCGAAGGCGGCAAAGAAAGCGCCGACCGTGGTCGAATGGCCTGACGGAAAACTCTCCAATGCAGCACGGCCGGAGAAGGGCGTGAAGGAAAGCACGCCGAGATCCTGGAAATGTTCAGGGCGCGCACGACCGATCGTGCGTTTCAGAAGATTTGCAAGCAGGCCGGAAAAGACGACAGTCGTGAACAGATAGGCGCCGATCCAGCTCACATAGAGCGCCTGGGCCCTTGCCTTTGCGCTTTTCAAGAGTTTGTAGCCGGCTCTGCCGTGAAAGAAGAGCAGGACGCTGGTGAGGATCAGCCAGGCGGAATCGCCGAAATCGGTCAACATTTCCCCAAAGCGCTGAATGGGTTCCGGCAGGTGACCGGCACCAATCGGTGCATCGAAGATCAGCATGGAAAGGATGACGGCATTCAGGGTAACGAAAAGGCATGCGCGCCAGCGCAATGGTGGCATGACGCATCTATTTCTGCGCCAGCGCCTGTCCAGTGAGACTAAAAGTGCCCGCATCCATACTACCCATATAATCCTTTAGGACTAGGAATAGGCAGTGAAGATGCACAGGATTACGACAGAGACCGGGTTTGGTCAGATAATTCTCTTCGATCTTGGCAACGACTGCTCTTGGCGCTGATGGATGAGACCGGGCCAAATAAAAGGCCCTCCGCACGGGTGCGAAGGGCCGAAAAGCGTTTCACGTGAAATATCAGGCGGAAAGCGCCTTGAATTCGGCGAGAATGGCTTCGCCCATTTCGACGGTGCCGACCTGGCGGCTGCCCTGTGCCATGATGTCGCCAGTGCGGATGCCCTTGTCGAGCACGTTTGCTATCGCCTTTTCCAGGTTATCCGCTTCCTTGACCATGTTGAAGGAGTAGCGAAGGCACATGGCGAAAGAGGCGATCATCGCGATCGGGTTGGCGATACCCTTGCCGGCGATATCGGGCGCCGAGCCGTGCACCGGCTCATAGAGCGCCTTGCGCTTGCCGGTCTTGCCGTCCGGTGCGCCGAGCGAGGCAGACGGGAGCATGCCGAGTGAACCCGTGAGCATGGCGGCCACGTCGGAGAGCATGTCGCCGAAGAGGTTGTCGGTGACGATGACGTCGAACTGCTTCGGCTGGCGCACAAGCTGCATGCCGCCGGCATCGGCCAGCATATGCTCGAGCTGGACGTCGGAATATTTCGCCTTGTGGGTTTCCGTCACGACCTGGTTCCAGAGCACGCCCGACTTCATGACGTTGCGCTTTTCCATGGAGCAGACGCGGTTGTTGCGAGTGCGGGCCATTTCAAAGGCGACGCCGGCAATGCGCTCGATTTCGTAGGTATCGTAAACCTGGGTATCGATACCGCGCTTCTGGCCGTTGCCGAGGTCGATGATTTCCTTCGGCTCGCCGAAATAGACGCCGCCCGTCAGTTCACGGATGATGAGGATGTCGAGGCCTTCGACCAGTTCCGGCTTCAGCGAGGAAGCGGAAGCAAGCGCCGGATAGCAGATTGCAGGGCGCAGGTTTGCGAAGAGTTCCAAGTCCTTGCGCAGGCGCAGCAGGCCGGCTTCCGGGCGAACTTCATAGGGAACGCTATCCCACTTCGGGCCGCCGACGGCACCGAAGAGCACGGCATCGGCAGCAAGCGCCTTCTTCATGTCGTCTTCGGAGATCGCCGCACCATGCGCATCGTAAGCAGAACCGCCAACGAGGCCTTCATCGGTGACGAAACCGGCATTCATCGCTTCGTTCATGTAAGCGATGATCTTGCGGACCTCGCCCATCGCTTCGGGGCCGATGCCGTCGCCCGGCAGCAGGAAAAGATTGCGCACTGTCATGAAAGCCTCCGCGGAAAAACAAGCTGCGGCTTCTTAGACCCCGGAAATGGGCATTTCAAGCGAGAGAAGGGGTGAATCGGTACGCCTGGCTTGGTGTCATGTGATGTCCGACACGGTTGCTCCCGTGCTCGCAAACGGGCTAGAACGATAACCCTGCCCATTCTTTTTCGGATATTCGTCCATGTCTTTCGCGCCTCTCCATTTCGACACGCCTCTCTTCCAGACGGCACCTGATTACAGCGCCAGTGGCAAGCCGCTCTGGCTGAAGCTCGATGCGCTGCAGCCTTCCGGCAGCTTCAAGCTTCGCGGTGTAGGCCGGCTTTGCCAGCATGAGGTTCAAAACGGCGCGCGCGAGATCTTCTGCGCTTCGGGCGGCAATGCCGGCATTGCCGCGGCCTATGCCGGACGGGCGCTCGGCGTGCCTGTTACTATCGTCGTGCCCGAGACGACAGCGCCGGACGTGCGCCGGACGATTGCCGCAACAGGTGCCAAGGTGCTCGTCCATGGATCTGTCTTCGACGAGGCCAATGCGCATGCAATCGCTCTCGCTGAGAGCCGCAAGGCAACCTATGTGCATCCTTTCGATCATCCGCTCCTGTGGGATGGCCATGCCACGCTGATCGACGAGGTGGTGGCGAAAGGGGCCAAATTCGACTGCGTCGTTACCAGCGTTGGCGGCGGCGGGTTGCTTGCCGGAATCGTCGAGGGATTGAGGCGGAATGGGCTTTTCGACGTGCCTGTCATTGCCGTCGAGACGGAGGGAGCGGCATCATTTCATGCCAGCCTCAAGGCCAACGAGCGTATTTCGCTACCGGCCATTACATCGATTGCCACCTCACTCGGCGCACGGCAGGTGGCGCAGCATGTTTTCGATCTGCCAAAGCACCATCCGATTGAAAGTGTTCTCGTCAGCGATGCCGATGCCGTTGCCGCCTGCCGGAAATTTGCCGATGCGCAGCGCATCCTGGTCGAACCGGCCTGTGGTGCAGCACTGGCCGTCGCCGATGTCCACGCTGACCTGCTGTCGCGCTTTAACAATCCGCTCATCGAAGTCTGCGGCGGTATCGGCGTGTCGCTCGAAAAGCTTGACCTCTGGAAAGGGAAATTTCTCTGAGACCCGGGCAAGAAAAAGCCGGGCAGAAAGCCCGGCTTGATCTAAAAGCAATTTGATAGGGCTCAGGCAGCCCAGGGGTGCGAAGCGGCGTTCTTCTTTTCGAATTCGTCGATCGCCTTGCCCTTTTCCATGGTCAGGCCGATATCGTCGAGGCCGTTCAGCAGGCAGTGACGCTTGAATTCGTCGAGATCGAACTTGATCGAGCCGCCGTCCGGACCGGTGATTTCGAGGTTTTCGAGGTCGACGCTCAGAACGGCGTTGGAGCCGCGTTCGGCGTCGTCCATCAGCTTGTCGAGGTCTTCCTGACTGACCTTGATCGGCAGGATGCCGTTCTTGAAACAGTTGTTGTAGAAGATGTCGGCGAAGCTGGTGGAGATCACGCAGCGGATGCCGAAATCGAGCAGTGCCCACGGAGCATGTTCGCGCGAGGAGCCGCAGCCGAAATTGTCGCCGGCAACCAGGATCTTTGCCTCGCGGTATGCCGGCTTGTTCAGCACGAAATCAGGGTTTTCGGAACCGTCTTCATTGTAGCGGGCTTCGGCGAAAAGGCCCTTGCCAAGGCCGGTGCGCTTGATGGTCTTCAGATAGTCCTTCGGAATGATCATGTCGGTGTCGATATTGACGACCGGCAGGGGCGCTGCAACGCCCGTGAGCTTCACGAATTTATCCATGACCCATGCTCCATTTCAGCAAAACGTACTTTCTGAATTTGCATCTATTCCAGTTTTCCGCCGAAATGAAGAAGAATCTTTCGCCGATGCAGGCCACGCGACGTTTCGCGTGGCCTGCCGATTGCGTATGTCTTCTTACTAGGCCTTTACTTGGATGGGGCGTTCAGGCCCCAGAGCACGCCGAACGGATCACGAAGCTGGCCGTAGCGATCGCCCCAGAACATCAGTTCGACCGGCATGACCACTTCGGCGCCGGCAGCCACCGCGCGATCCCACCAGAAATCGATATCGTCGATGACAAGCTGGATGGCGAAACCTTCATGGCCTTTGAAGGGATGGCCGTATTCCGGATAGGCATCCGACAGCATTAGCGAGCTGCCGTTGATATAGAGGTGTATATGCATCGTACGGCCGCTTTCATCGGGCGGCACGATATAGGCCTGTTCGGCGCCGAAAGCCTTCTTGTAGAATTCCGCAGCCTTTGCCGCGCCATCGACCGTCAGATAAGGAAGCAGGCCATTCTTGACCGGCGGCATCTTGGCCTGGTTGCTTTCCATCGCGTCCATGCTCGTCCTCCATTCGTTTTTTGAAGTGCCGGCTGAATGCTCGGCTGCTTCAAGGACGTAGCAAGGGAGTGTGAGCCGACAATGTCGGTCAGAATTTTCAGGGAAAAGCGATCAGAGATCGATGATGGTGCCGCGGCCGTCGTTCCAGATGCGCATTTCGCGCTTGCCGTCAGCGCGGGCGCGGACGGGAGCCGGCTTCATCTTCATCGAAAGGGCGCGGCCGACCATGAGCACGGTCAGGATGCCGCCGACGGCGAGCGTGACCGAGAATGTGAGAAGCAGCATGGCTACGAAAACCGTGGCGCCGGCAAGCATGAAGAAGATGGAGCGAATGTTCTGCATTGGTTAGAGACCTTTCTACGGAAAGGAATGTGGTCCTTCTTTTTTCTCTCTGCAAGCCAAGCATGGCTTTTTGTTGTCTTGCCGGGTTTTGCGAAGCTTGGCACTAATAATCCATGAGCCGAACACCACCTCTCCGTTCCCTGCGTCTGCGCCGCTCTGTGCTGAGCGTGCCCGCCATCAATGCGCGGGCGCTTGAAAAGACCTATTCCCTTGATTGCGATGCAGTTATTTTTGATCTGGAGGATTCCGTAGCCCCCGATAAGAAAGCGGAAGCCCGAGACAATCTGAAAGCTTTTTTTGCCGGACCGCCGCTTGAGGGCAAGGAAAGGATCATCCGCATCAACTCTTTGTCATCCGGATACGGGCTGGTGGATCTGGAGCTGATAAAGACATTATCGCCCGATGCCGTTCTCCTGCCGAAGGTGGACGAACCGCAGGACGTCATGGCCATCGGTGATCTGCTTGCCGAAGCCTATGCGCCGGACGAATTGCGCATCTGGGCGATGATCGAGACGCCGCGCGGCGTGCTGAATGCCGCAGCAATCGCCGAATCCGGCCGCACACCGGGATCGCGGCTCGATTGCCTGGTCGTCGGGCTCAACGATCTGCGCAAGGAAACGGGCGTCTTGCCGCAGCCAGGGCGGACCTATCTCGTGCCCTGGCTGATGCAGGTCGTTCTGGCGGTAAAAGCCTACGGTCTCGATGCGCTGGACAGCGTGTTCAACGATTTCCGGGATGGCAATGGCTTCGATGCCGAATGCGGGCAGGGCCGTGCCATGGGTTTTGCCGGCAAGATGCTGATCCACCCGACGCAGATTGCAGCCGCCAACGTGCATTTCGGACCTGACGAGGAGGAGATCGCGGAGGCGGAGGCCATCATCGCCGCATTTGCCGACCCCGCCAGTGAGGGACACAACGTCATCAATGCGAACGGGCGGATGATCGAGCGGCTGCATCTTGTCCAGGCGGAAGCTCTGGTCCATAAAGCGCACCTGATTTCCGCAAGAAAGCCCGCCTGATGAAACTCTACCGCTTCCTGACCGGTCCCGACGACGCTTCCTTCTGCCACAAGGTGACGGCGGCGCTGAACAAGGGCTGGTCGCTGTCGGGCTCGCCCACCTATAGCTTCAACGCTGCGACCGGCCAGATGCAGTGTGGCCAGGCCGTCGTCAAGGACGTCGAGGGCAAGGATTATCACCCGGACATGAAGCTGTCCGAGCAATAAGGTCAGCGTTCGGCCGCTTCTTCGGCGCTTGCCTCAATGCGTTCCATGTCATCGTCGCTGAGGCCGAAGTGGTGGCCGATCTCATGGATCAGCACATGGGTGATGATGTCGCCCAGCGTTTCGTCGTTTTCGGCCCAGTAATCGAGGATCGGACGGCGATAGAGGCGGATGCGGTTCGGCATCTCGCCGGTTTCCACGGTAAAGCGCTCCGAAATGCCGCGTCCCTCGAAAAGGCCGAGCAGGTCAAAGGGTGTTTCAAGCGCCATATCCTCGAAAACTTCGTCATCGGGGAAGTCTTCGATTTCGATTGTCAGATTGGTCGTCAGCTTGCGAAATTCGTCCGGCAGATGGCTGTAGGCCTCCATTGCCAGCGACTCGAAGGTGCTGATCGTCGGCGCATGGCGATCCCGCCAATCATCGCTCCGGTCTACGTGGGCCATGAATATTCCTTCCTTTGCCGGCCCATATAGAACCTTTATCGCCGATTTTCGAGTGCGGAATCAAAGGCAGGAATAAATTCTTATAAAATGACGGTTGACTCTTTATTAGAGCTCTGGAATCCATAGGAACATAACAGGAACAAGACGAATGGAGAGACCGCCATGGCGCAGACCGCCCTGGCGCGCGAGCGGCTTTTTGCGCTCCGCGAAACCATTGCCCGACTGGAGGGAAAGTCCGCGCCGGCGCTGGCCGCAGCGGAACGGGAAGCCCTGTCGGAAGGGCGCGAGCGGCGGCAGGGGCGCATTCTGCCGCGCCTGCCTTTCGGTGTGGAGCAGTTCGATGACGCCTTGGAAGGTGGCCTTCAGCTCGATGCAATTACCGAATTTCGCGCGGCGAGTTCTTGCGATGCAGGGGCGGCAAGTGGTCTGGCGATGGCCATTGCGGCGCGATTGCAGAAGCAGGAGGAGGAGACCAGCAGGCTGCTGCCGCTGCTCTGGATCGGTGATGTTGTCGGTACACTGGAGGCGGGGCGCCCTTATGCTCCGGGGCTGAGGGATTTCGGGCTGAAGCCGGAGAGGTTTTTCCATGCCGCGCCGCGCAAGCTGGAAGATGCGCTCTGGCTGGCGGAAGCAGCCATCGAAAGTGCTGCCTTCTCGGCCGTCGTCTTCGAAGTGCGCGGCAATCCCCTGCATTTCGGCCTGACCGAAAGCCGCCGGCTCAGTCTCAGGGCGCGTGCGGTGCAGCGTCCGCTCTTTCTCCTCCGGCAGGCGGGAGAGGAGGAAGCGAGCAGTGCCGCCTTCCGCCTGCATGTCGAGCCGGCGCCGTCGGATCTGCGACCGTTGCCGGACGGATCAAAACTTTCCGGCAGCATCGGCAATCCGATTTTCCGTCTCACGCTGGAGAAGAGCCGCAATCCGGCCCCGCTCTCCTGTCTTCTGGAGTGGAACCCCCATGAACGCGAATTTCTCCCCGTCAACGAACCAAGCTTCGCTCGCCCTCCAGGCGAACAATCAACGCATTCTGTCGCTCAGCTTTCCGCATCTGCCAACGGACCGCATCGCCCGCAGGCGATGGGGGCTGTCCTGGCGTTCGAAAGGGCGTCCTGAAGCGGCCCCCCTCGTTTGTTCCGGCAAGCTCAACAATGCCATGCGGCTGACGGCGCTGGATGAATTCGCCGAGAAGCTGGGATTGCGGAAGGAGCAGGGCGTTGCCGAGGCGCGCGCCATGTATCCGGCGCTCGATGTCGTGGAAGAGGATCCTGCGGCCGACCGCCGGCTGCTGGAGGCGATTGCTGACTGGTGCGACCGCTATACGCCGATGGTGGCGCTCGATGGAAAGGATGGGCTGTTTCTGGATATTACCGGCTGCGCTCATCTCTTCGGTGGGGAGAGGGCGCTTCTTCAGGATATCCTGTCACGGCTCTTTCATATGGGGCTTGATGCGCGGGGCGCGATCTCCTCGTCGCCTGGTCTTTCCTGGGCTGTCTCCCGTTTCGGACAGGGTGGCGTCGTGGACGACGAGGAGAGTGAGCGCATGCTGATGCCGCTGCCCGTCGCGGCCCTGCGGCTGGAAGGCCAGACTGTCGATGCCTTGAGGAAGCTCGGTCTCAAATATGTCGGTGACGTTATCCATGCGCCGCGGGCGCCGCTGACCCGCCGCTTCGGGCCGGCACTGCTGTTGCGCCTCGATCAGGCGCTGGGCCATGAAGAGGAGCCGATTTCGCCCCGGCTTCCCGTTGCTAGCCTCTCTTCCGAATGTCGCCTGGCCGAGCCGATCGGAACGGAGGAACAGATCCTCGCCGTTACCGGGCAGGTTGCCATATCACTTAAACCCTCTCTGGAAGCGCGCGGCGCCGGCGGACGGGTGTTCGAACTGGTGCTGTTTCGTGTCGATGGCCGGGTTTACCGCATTTCCGTCGGGGCCTCGCGGCCGCTTCGCGAACCGAAGCTTATAGCGGGATTATTTTCCGAGCGCCTACAGGTGATCTATGACGATATCGACGCCGGCTATGGTTTTGAGATCCTGCGCCTGAATGTATTGCGGCATGATCCGTTCAACGATGCGCAGGGTGATTTCGAGGGAGATCGACAGGGGGAAATCTCGCTTTCGAGTTTTGTCGACCGTGTCGCGGCCCGGCTTGGCGCGGATTGCCTGCAGAGCTTCCAGCTTCGGGAGAGCCACGTGCCGGAGCGCGCCGTCATCACGGTATCGGCAATGGAGAACCTTCCGGCACGGCGCAAATCAGAGCAGAGGCGCGCGCTGCCTTTTCGTGAGGAACGTCCGCTGCGGCTCTTTGCAACGCCGGAGCCGGTCGAGGTCGCATTTGCCGAAGTGCCCGACGGCGCGCCGCAAACCTTCCGCTGGCGGCGCCTGCAGCATCAGGTGGCAAGAAGCGAAGGCCCTGAACGAATTGCCATGGAATGGTGGATCGATGGCGATGATGCCGAAGCGCGGGATTATTTCCGGATCGAGGATGAGGACGGCCACCGCTTCTGGATCTATCGCCGGGGTCTCTATGGAGACAGCCCCGATCCTCGCTGGTTCATGCATGGGGTCTTTGCATGAAACCCGAACCGGCATTTTTCGAGATCGGCGCGAAGACGAATTTCTCGTTCCTCGAAGGCGCTTCGAAGCCTGAAGAGATGGTCGTACAGGCCGCCTGCCTGAAGCTCGGCGGCCTCGGCATCGCGGACCGGAATTCGGTTGCCGGCGTGGTGCGGGCCCATGCGCAGGCACAGCAGCTTGAGGAGAGATACAGGAACAGGGATGCGATTTTAGCCGAGGCGAAGAAGAAGGGAAAAACGGAGATCATTTTCGATCCTATCCGGGTTCAGCCGGGTGCCCGCCTCGTTTTTTCGGATGGAACACCTGATGTCCTTGCCTATCCGTGCAACCGGAAAGGTTGGGCAAATCTCTGCCGTCTGCTCAGTGCAGGCAATCTGAAGGAAGAAGCGGTCAAGGGAACCTGCATCCTGACGGAAGCGGAGCTTATGGAATGGGGTGACGAGATGATGCTCGCCCTTGTCCCCGACCGGGCTGTCGTAAATGATCCGGGTTGCCAGCCTGTTCTTGAAGAATATCTGGACCGGTTCCGCAAACGGTTCCGCAAGGCGTTTTTCATGGCGCTGTCACCAGCCTATGACGGTCGCGACCGGCAGGCCTTTGCGGTGCTTGCCATGCTTGCCGCCCGCAACCGGGTGTCTCTAATTGCGACCAATCAGCCGCTCTATCATGACACCGAGCGCCGGCCGCTTTCGGATATCGTGATCGCCATACGGGAGCATGTGGAGATATCGGAAGCCGGATTCCTACTGGCACCGAATGCAGAGCGCTATCTCAAGGATTCACGTGAAATATCGAGGATCTTCCGGGATTATCCGGATGCGGTCGAGAATGCGCAGCTGTTCTTCGGGAAGCTAAGCTTTTCGCTGAATGAATTGAAGCACAATTATCCGCCTGAAAACGATCCTGGCGAAACACCACAGGAGACGCTTGAGAGGCTTACCAGAGCGGGTGCTATAAAGCGCTACCCTGATGAGGTTCCGAAAAAGGTTGATGAACAGATCGCCTACGAGTTGGATCTGATTAAGCGCAAGAATTACGCCTCATACTTTCTGACGGTCCATAAGATCATTCATCACGCCCGCCATGTGCTCAAGGTCCTCTGTCAGGGACGTGGTTCGGCGGCCAACTCAGTCATTTGCTATTGCCTTGAGATCACGGAAGTCGATCCTACAAAGACCACGCTTCTCTTCGACCGGTTCATTTCGATGGATCGGGACGAACCGCCCGATATCGATGTCGATTTCGAGCATGAACGGCGGGAAGATGTCATTCAATCCATTTATGAAAGATACGGTCATGAGCATGCCGGTCTGACAGCAGCTGTTACTAGCTACCGCACCCGTTCGGCCGGTCGCGAGGTCGCCAAGGCCTTCGGTCTGTCGGAAGATGTCCAGTCGGCAATCAGCAGTCTGGTCTGGGGTTGGTCCGAGGACAATCTTTCGGAACGGGATGCGAAGGCGGCCGGCCTCGATATGAAGGATCGGGTGACGTGGAACGTGCTGAAATACGCCTCCGAGCTTTTGAGCTTTCCGCGTCACCTTACCCAGCATGTCGGCGGTTTCGTTATTACGCGAGACCGGCTCGATGAGGTGGTGCCGATCATGAAGACGGCAATGCCGGATCGCTACATGATCGAGTGGGACAAGGATGACCTCGATAATGTCCAGATCCTCAAGGTGGATGTGCTGGCGCTTGGTATGCTGACTTGCCTGCGAAGGGCCTTCATGCTGCTTGAACTACACTACGATGTAAAGAAGACGCTCGCTGATCTCGGCAATAAGGAGCATGGAGAGGAGGGTGAGCCCGTCTACGACATGATGGGCCGCGCCGATACGCTTGGCGTTTTCCAGATCGAAAGCCGAGCTCAGATGAGCATGCTGCCGCGCCTAAAACCACGCGTGTTTTATGACCTTGTCATTGAAGTGGCGATTGTCCGGCCAGGGCCAATTCAAGGCAACATGGTACATCCTTATCTGAAGCGTAGAGAGTTGCGGGATAAGAATCTTCCCATCGAATATCCAAGTGAGAAACTAAAAACTGTTCTTGAAAGAACCCTTGGGGTTCCCCTGTTTCAGGAGCAGGCCATGCAGATCGCCATTACCGCAGCAGACTTTGAACCAGCAGAAGCAGATCGGCTCCGACGGTCGATGGCGACATTCAAGAGAACCGGCACCATTGATAGTTTCCAAAAACGGTTCGTGGATGGAATGATCAAAAATGGCTACGACCCTGAGTTCGCGGAGCAATGTTTCAACCAGATCAAGGGTTTTGGTGAATATGGCTTTCCAGAGAGCCATGCGGCCTCATTTGCTCTGCTCGTCTATGCATCCTCGTGGCTGAAAGCCTATTATCCCGACGTCTTCTGCGCGGCGATGCTGAATTCGCAGCCGATGGGTTTTTATGCGCCGGCGCAACTGGTGCGGGATGCACGTGAGCATGGGGTGAAAATCCTGCCGGCAGATGTCAATCTGTCGAATTGGGAGTGTACGCTTGAAGAGGCGGCTTTTGAGCCGGCAGCAATCGATTTTCGCCACGGCGAGATGCGGGATATCATCAAGACTCGCCATGCTGTTCGGCTTGGTCTTCTGCAGATCAAGGGTGTTTCCTCTAAAGATATGGGAAAGCTCGTCGAAAACCGCGGTGAGAGTTACCATTCTGTACGTGACCTCTGGTTACGCTCCGGCCTGCAGAAATCTGTCATCGAACGGCTGGCAGATGCAGATGCTTTTCAATCCATCGGACTATCACGACGCCAAGCGTTGTGGGCGGTGCGAGCACTGGATGTGAAAAGCGCGACTGAGGAACTGCCGCTCTTCGAGAAGGTTCGCCACATCGATCTTCAGCCTGAGCCGGCTGCCAAACTCCCTGACATGCTGCCGGGCGAACAGGTCATCGAGGATTACCGCTACCTGTCGCTCTCTTTGAAAGGGCATCCCGTTTCCTTCCTGCGTGAAGAGCTAGGCAGGACGGGCGTCACGCGCAATGTCGATCTGCTTCGCGTTACGAATGGGAGGCGCGTGATCATCGCGGGATTGGTGCTGGTACGCCAGCAGCCGGGTTCCGCGAAAGGTGTGATCTTCATGACGCTGGAGGACGAGACCGGCGTTGCCAATGCCATCGTCTGGAAGAAAGTCTTCGAAAAATACCGCGCCGTGGTCATGGGCGCCCGGCTCGTGAAAATCTATGGCAAATTACAAAGCCAGAGCGGCGTCATCCATACCGTTGTCGAACATATCGAGGATATGACGCCGCTGCTCGGTATCCTTCAGCGAGAGACGAAACGCTTCGGCGTCAGCGAACGCTCGGACGAGGTGTTGCGCGCGACACAGGATCACCGGCAGCGGAAGGAGGCGGATAGCCTGGCGCGGGACAACCTGCTCAGGAAGATCGGCGAGAAAAGACCATCAGAGAGGGCGAGGGACGGTGATATCGCGGAGACCGCGAGCGTGATGCCGCGCGGGCGCAATTTCCACTGATTGATCCTCGCGGCCTGGAAATTGATGCTTCTTAAGGACTTACGAACAAGCTCGCCAGTGTGTGATGTCCCGCGGCGGAATCGTGATCGAATGAGGGTCGCGAATTTTCTTGACAGTTCCTATCTTCTTTTGCAGAAAACACGATAGTAAGTGTCATGTTTGGAATGAAGACGTGCTCGTCTGCAGTTGCAATTACATAACCGACAAGGAAATCCGGGACGTTATCAACAATCTTCTCGATGAGGATTGCTGGCAGCTTATCGTTCCTGCGAAGGTCTATCACGCCATGGCCAAGCGCGGCCGTTGCTGCGGTTGCTTCCCGAACGTTGTCGATATCATCATCCAGACAACCGAAGATTATCACGCTCGCCGCCACTCGACGGAAGCGGAAATATTTGATTTCATGTCCCGCCTCAGAGAATTCCATGAAGAAAACAGGAGAGCGGACATTGAAAGGCGACAAAAAAGTCATCGAGCGGCTTAACGAGGCCCTCTTTCTAGAGCTCGGTGCAGTCAACCAGTATTGGGTTCATTATCGCCTTCTTGAAGATTGGGGTTATACCAAACTCGCCAAGAAGGAGCGCGCCGAATCGATCGAGGAAATGCACCATGCCGACCGCCTGGTCGCGCGTATCATCTTCCTCGAAGGCCATCCCAATCTGCAGACGCTTGCACCGCTGCGCATCGGTCAGAACGTCAAGGAAGTGCTGGAAGCCGATCTTGCCGGAGAATACGACGCCCGCACCGCCTACAAGAAGTCTCGCGACATCTGTCATGACGCCGGCGATTACGTTTCCATGAAGCTCTTCGAAGAGCTGCTGGCAGACGAAGAAGGCCATATCGATTTCCTCGAAACCCAACTCGATCTGCTCGAGAAGATCGGTGAAGCCAAATACGGCCAGCTCAACGCAGACTCGGCGAACGAAGCCGAGTAATTCACCATCGACATCCTATCTCGGCCGGTCGCCTTTCAGGCGGCCGGCATCGTTTATTGCGCATCGATGACAGCTTCGTTTGACGCTCAGTCTTCCGGGATCAGGCCGGAAAGATGACGGAATTCCGCCACGACCCGTTCATAGACAGTGCGCTTGAAGGGAACGATCAGGCCCGGCAGTTCCTCCATCGGCTTCCACTCCCAGGCGTCGAATTCCGCCTCATGGCCGCCGGGGGGCGGGTTGATGGCGACCTCGCTTTCATCGCCTTCGAAGCGGAAGGCAAACCAGCGCTGCGTCTGGCCGCGATACTTGCCCCTTAAGCCGATGCCGATCAGTTGCGGCGGCAGGTCGTAATTGATCCAGTCTTTCGCCTCGGCAAGCAGCGTCACGGTCCGGATACCGGTCTCTTCGTAAAGCTCGCGATAGGCCGCTTCCAGCGGGTCCTCACCCTTGTCGATGCCGCCTTGGGGCATCTGCCAGAGCTGCGGCGAGCCGTCATATTCAGAATTGCCGTCAGGGATGCGCCGTCCGGCCCAGACAAGGCCCTCGCGGTTCAGGATCATTACGCCGACGCAGGGGCGATAGGGCAGGTCCTCGGCTCTTACAGTCGCCTGGCTCATGGTTCTCTCCGCTCAGGGATTCTTGGGGTCGTTGACGAGTGCTGCAACGCCGACAATCTCAATGCCGCGCATGGCCGCTTCCTCGCTCCATTTGGAGATCGCGTCAATGCTCTCGTCGAAAGCCGAGGCAACCCCGATTGCCTGGCCGTTGCGGCGAGCGATACGCTCCAATTCGTCGAGTTTCTGCAGGATCGTGTTCACGTCGACCTGGCTGTCCAGTTGCAGATCGGCGAAAGCATAAGGAAGCTCCGTGCCTTTGGCGACCGCAGCCGTCTTGGATTGTGCCGAAGTGCCGTCGTCGAGGAACAGCAGCCCGCGCTTGCCGATATCGCGCATGATCGGCTCCATGGCCTTGGGATCGGAGAGGAAACGTCCGCCAAGGTAGTTCATGATGCCGGTATAGTTCGTGATCTCGCCCATGGATCGGTGCAGGCTTTCGATATTGCGTGCCACTGGCTTCGAGGTCAGTAGCGTATCCGGACCTGGATCATTCGCCGGGTAATCGAATGGCTCCAGCGGCACTTGCAGCAATATTTCATGGCCGCCACGACGGGCATCCTGCATCCAGCGCTGCAGGCTGTTGCCGCTGGCAGCAAAGGCGAAAGTGATTTCTTCCGGCAATTGCTTGATGGCGCGCTGCGTGCCGGTCTGGCTGAGACCGAGGCCGCTGAGGACGATCGCGATGCGTGTGACGCGCGTGCCGGACCAGGGACGCGCATATTGATCCATCGGCCGTTTGCCGTCGGGGCCCGTGATCGGCAGCCGGCCGAAGGGCGTATCTTCCAACAGATTGTCGTTGGGGATGGCCGCCATGCGGGGATCCTGACCCACCTGCATGGCGTCGACCAGAACCGGGCCGTTGCCGTCGCGTGGGCGCGGACTGTATTTGGTGACGACGGAGCCGTCTCCGGTCACCATGCGTTCCACGTTGGCGCCCGAGCTCGGTTCTGAGCGTGGCATGCCGTTTGCTGTCTGATTGCCCGAGGTCGGCGGTTGCTGGATCGTGTCGGTCGGCGGAGCGGCCGTGACATCCTGCGATGCCGGCGGTATCGACCGCTCGAGGCCATCGCCGTGAAATGCCGTGTAAAGAGAAAACCCGCCGATCGCGACAAGACAGATGCTCGCGACTATCTGCCCGATCCGCAATATGCCGGGGCGTTTGCGCGCAGCCTTGCGGTTGCGGCCTAAGGGTGCATGCAGGTCCGTTCCCAATTCCTTGCCCGCTCCAAAACCGGGAAACAGCAGAAAGCCTCAAGGCCGGACAATCGCCCGGCCTTGAAATCGAAGAATTACTTGGCGACCACGGCCTTTTCAGGGTCCGGCGGGAAGGACGGATCGGTCTTCTTGCCGCGCAGCAGGTCGAGTGCGTAGTTGAGCTGGACGTCGTCCTTTGGATCCGGCGGGACATAGGCGACCGAGCCCGAACCTTCCTCAGTCTCGCTCTGGCCCTTGATGTGGCCGCGCAGGGCGGATTCGCCCTCGGTCACCATCTTGCCCTGGAGATCGGCCGGAAGGGGCTCTTCCACCTTGATGTCAGGCGTAATGCCGGTGCCCTGGATCGAGCGACCCGATGGCGTGTAGTAGAGCGCCGTCGTCAGGCGCAGCGCGCCGTTTTCGCCAAGCGGAATAATCGTCTGGACGGAGCCCTTGCCGAAGGAGCGGGTGCCGAGAACGGTGGCACGACGCAGATCCTGCAGGGCGCCGGCAACGATTTCCGACGCGGAAGCCGAGCCACCGTTGATGAGAACGATGAGCGGCTTGTGGTCGGTCAAGTCACCAGGGCCGGCATTGAAGCGGCGCGTCTCATCCGGATTGCGGCCGCGGGTGGAAACCACTTCACCGCGCTCCAGGAAGGCATCGGATACGTTGATCGCCTGATCGAGCAGACCGCCGGGATTGAGACGCAAGTCAAGAACGAAGCCCTTGAGTTTGTCGGCAGGAACCGTCGCCTTGATCTTCTGGATCGCCTTTTCGAGATCCGGATAGGTCTTTTCGGTGAAGGAGATGACGCGCAGGTAACCGACATCATCCTCGACGCGCGACTTGACGGCCTGGACGGCAACGACGTCACGCACGATCGTCAGTTCGATCGGCTTGTCAGCGCCCTTGCGGATCAGCGTCAGCTTGATCGGCGTGTTGACGGCGCCGCGCATCTTCTCGACGGCGTCTTCGAGCTTCAGGCCGCGGACGGACTGGCCGTCGATCTCGGAGATATAATCGCCGGCGAGAACGCCAGCCTTGGCAGCCGGAGTATCGTCGATCGGGGTGATGACCTTGACGAGCTCGTCTTCCATGGTGACTTCGATACCGAGGCCGCCGAACTCACCCTTGGTCTGGGTGCGCATGTCTTCGGCGTCCTTCGCATTCATGTAGCTGGAATGCGGATCGAGCGAGGACAGCATGCCGTTGATGGCGCTCTCGATGAGCTTGTCCTCAGCCGGCGGCGTTACATATTGCGCACGCACGCGTTCGAAGACGTCACCGAATACCGAAAGCTCCTTATAGGTCGATGCTCCCGCCGCCTCTGCAGGCACGCCTGCGGAGTAAATGACGCTCATCGCGGTCGCGCCCATCAGTGCGCCGACCAGAACAAGAGAAGCCCTACGAATCATTGCGTGCCTTTCCAGTGTCTTTGGCGGTCCACCACGGTCGGGAATCGACCGGTTTACCGTCCTTTCGAAACTCAATGTAAAGCGTTGGCCGATCTGTTTCCAGCGCCAATGCGGTTGCGCTTGCCACTCTTTTAGCACCCATCACGGCCAGCGGTTCGCCGGAGAAAACGAATTTTCCCTGACGAGTGCTGATCGTATCCATGCCTGAGATAACCAGGTGGTATCCGTCGCCAGCGTCGAGGATGATCATCTGGCCATAGCTGCGGAAAGCGCCGGCAAAAACCACCAGCCCGTCAGCAGGCGCAGTCACCACCGTTTCCGGATTGGTCGCAACAGTCATTCCCATGGCCTCGTGTCCGGTGCCATCGGCATCTCCGAACTGGCGCAGAATATCGCCCGCCACAGGCAACTCCAGCTTCGCCTTCAATTCTCCGAAGGGATATGCGGGCGCAATGCGGTTTTTATCGGGCACTCCGCTGTCGGCCAGGGCCTTTGCCTGGGCGCGCTGCTCGTCCGTTAGGAGCTTGCGGTTTTCCTCTGCCTGCCGGGCGGCAGCGGCGGCGTCGCGCACGGAGGCGATCTCCGTTTCCATCGAGGCAACGAGGCTTTCGAGCGTCGTCGCCTTGCTTGCCAGTTCCTGGGATCGCTGCTTCTCGGCTTCCAGTTCGGAGGTATTGGTGCGGCTCAGCTTGTCGTTTTCGGCGAGCAGCAAATCCATGCGCCGCTCCTCCTCCAGGCTGTTTGCCATAGTGATGGTCAGATCTTCCTTCTCCTTGGCGCTTGCCGTTTGCAAGGCTGAAAGATTAGCAAGATCGGCCGCCAGCTTTTCGGTCTCCTTGCGGATGCCCGGAACGACGGCGCCGAGCAGAATAGCGCTGCGGACCGAGGCAAGGGCGTCGTCGGGTGTGACGAGAAGGGCGGGCGGCGGGTTGCGGCCCATACGCTGCAAGGCGGCAAGGACCTCGGCCAAAACGCCGCGGCGCTCGTGCAGCGAACGGCGAATGCCGTCTTCCTTGACGCCGATGTCAGCGAGCTTCTTTTCGCTGTCGAGAATCTTGCCTTCCAGGCCTTTGCGGCGCGCCGCGGAATCGATCAGTGCCTGGCGAATGCTTGCAGTGCTCTTTTCCAGATTGTCGATGCTGCTTTGAAGCTCGCTCACCTTGTCCGAGGAGAGGTTGATCGTCTTGGACAGCTTGTCGAGTTCGGCCCGCGTCTCGTCGCGCTTCTTCGCCAGTTCGGCCGCGGGGTCAGGTGGCGGTTGCTCGGCTGACGTGACCGGGGCGGTCTGTTCGGCTGCTGCGGGCGGAGGCGGCGCGTCCTGCGCCTGTACGGCAAAGGGGTTTCCCGAAATGGCAATGACGGCCGCACCGAGCCCTGCGGCAACGGCCGGCAAAAACAGGCGGGATCGCTTGGGGGCAGCTCTCGTCATGCGTGTCGGGGTTTACTCGTTCAAATCGCCCGGAACCTAAGCTGATTTGGGGCCGTTGGCCAGAAAGTTTGAAGGAGAAGAGGTCGTCACGCAAAACACGGCTGCGTGAGTGTTTTTGGCCGCGTCACACACGATGGTAGGGGTGGCCGGAAAGGATGGTCACCGCCCGATAGAGCTGTTCGGCAATCAGCGTGCGGACGATCTGATGAGGCCATGTCATCTTGCCAAGGCAAAGGGTCATGTCGGCCCGGTCGTAGAGGGAAGGATCGAGGCCATCGGCGCCGCCGATCGCGATCGTCAGGTCGCGTTTGCCCTGATCGCGATAGGTGCCGAGGAGATTGGCGAAAGCTTCGCTGTCCAGCGCCTTGCCGCGTTCATCGAGGAGAATGAGGATGCTGCCTTCAGAGAGCGACTTCTGCAGCATGGCCGCCTCCTCACGCTTGCGGGTCTCTGCATTGGAGGCGCGGCTTTCAGCCACTTCGGCGATGCGAGAGAATTCCAGGCCAACCGCAGGGCCGGCCTTGGCAAAACGGTCGAAATAGCGGGCGGCAAGATCCTTTTCGGGGCCGGACTTCAGCCGTCCCACCGCAAAAAGACCAATCCGCATTCATCCGCTCCTGCTATGCCGCGCTTCAAGAAGCGCAATGTGGACTTACCGGCCAGCGATCGAAAGCTGGCCCGGCCAGTTACCACGTCTCAAGCGCCGGGCGAATGCCGGGCTGCCTGTCAGTGCCGCGTTTCCTCGTCCATATCCGGAGCCGCCCACATCTTTTCGATGTTGTAGAACTCGCGAATTTCGGGACGGAACACATGCACGATGATGTCACCGGTGTCGATGAGGATCCAGTCACCGCCTTCCTGACCCTCGACGCGGGCTGTACCGAAACCCTCGTCCTTGAGATCAGTCAGAAGATGATCGGCGATCGCCATGACGTGCCTGTTCGAGCGGCCGGAGACAACAACCATGTAGTCTCCCAGCGCCGATTTTCCGGCAATGTTGATGGTGACGATATCTTCAGCTTTGGAGTCCTCGAGGCTGACGAGGACGGCTTCCAGAGCACGGGCGGCGGCATCGGCGCCACGTTCCGAACCCTTCGGGAGAACGGCAAGCGTTTTTCCCTTGGCGTGTACTGTTGTCAGTGCTTTCCCTTTCCTGGAATGACAAACCATGCACAACACAGATCCGGTGTCACCGGATCATGGTTAAGATAGGCATCAAACCATTAACGTTTCAAGACGCGGCGCAGCGCGCGAACGGCCAAAAGCCGCATTTGGCGTCACGAAATCGAGATTTCGACCCCAGGTCGAATGGAGTTGCGATGTACAGCGTCTGCGGTCGGGCGTAAAGTGCCGATAATGTCTCCAAATTCCGACCGATATGACCGAACCCGCCAAAAATTCCCTTACGCCCGTCCTGCGAATCACCTTTCCCGATGACGATCGCCTCGGCCGCGGCAAGATGGAGCTGCTCGAGCATATCCGCGAGACAGGTTCGATCTCCGCTGCCGGCCGCGCAATGGACATGTCCTATCGCCGCGCATGGCTGCTTGTTGCCGAGATGAATCGCATGTTCAAGGCTCAGGTGGTTGAATCACAGCGCGGCGGCCAGAAGGGCGGCGGTGCGGCATTGACTCCATTCGGGGACCAATTGCTGGCGCGCTTTCGCAACATGGAAAAAACCGTGCGCAGCAGTCTTGCCGACGATCTCACCTGGCTGGAAAATAACCGCAATCCGCAGCCGGACGACCGGCGTTGATCAGGCTTCCAGCGCGACAGTCTTGATAACGGCGAAAGCGGGCATACCCGGATTTAGCCCCAGGCGCTCGCAGGACAGTGCGGTGATACGGGAGAGCACGGCATCACCGGCGCAATCGAGGCGGATCTCGACGGTTCCATCCTCCGCCGGTGAAACCTGCGAGATGGTCCCTTCCAGAATGTTGAGAGCGCTTAACCCTTCCGGCTTTTGTATTGCCAGCATCACGTCTCGGGCGGGGATGCGGATGCGCACGGTTCTGCCCGCGGCCGGCGCGGCACCTGGAACATAGAGCCTGCCGGCCTTCAGCAGCACCACCGAAATTCGATTGGTCAAATCGATACTCTCGACTGTGCCTTCCAGCACGGCGCCCGCCTCTCTTCGGTCTTCCGGCAGCAGCGAGGAGCGGCTGAGGACTTCTGTCGCAGGACCTGCCGCTTCCACCTTGCCGTCACGCATGACGACGACCTGATTTGCGAGGCGCGCGACTTCGGCGATCGAATGGCTGACATAGACGATCGGAATATCCATCTCGTCGCGCAGACGCTCGAGGTAGGGCAAGATCTCGCCCTTGCGGGCTTCATCCAGTGCGGCCAGGGGCTCGTCCATCAGCAGGAGGCGTGGCGAGGCAAGCAGCGCGCGACCGATCGCGACACGCTGCTTCTCGCCTCCCGACAGCTTTGAAGGGCTGCGGTCGAGCAGCTGGCCGATGCCGAGCAGATCGACGACGCGATCGAAATTTTCAGTATGCGCGGATTTCGGCGTGAACCACCGGCCATAAGAGAGGTTCGAGCGGACGCTTAAGTGCGGAAAGAGGCGTGCTTCCTGGAAGACATAGCCGAAGCGACGGCGATGCTGGGGAATGAAGATGCCCTTTGCCGTATCCGTCAGCGCCTCGCCGTCGAGCAGGACCCTGCCATCAGTCGGTCGAGTGAGGCCGGCGATGATGCGGATCATGGAGGTCTTTCCGGAGCCGGAACGGCCGAAGAGAGCGGTCACCCCGCGTTCGGATGTAAAGGCGGCATCAAGCCCGAAGGCACCAAGGCGATGTCTTGCTTCGACGATGAGTGTCATTCCGGATCGATCCTCCGGCCGGCGAGATAGGCGAGATATTCCGAAGCGAGAAGAGCCAGCATGGAGATGGCGATGGAAATAAGGGTAAGCCGCATCGCGACGGCATCACCGCCCGGCACCTGGGTAAAGGTGTAGATGGCGGTCGACAGTGTCTGCGTCTCGCCCGGGATGTTGGAGACGAAGGTGATGGTGGCGCCGAACTCGCCCATCGCTTTGGCAAAGCAGAGGATCATGCCGACGATGACGCCGGGAATGATCAGCGGCAGCGTGATGGTCAGGAAAACCCAGGCCGGGCTCGCGCCGAGCGTCCCGGCAGCTTCCTCCAGTTTCCGGTCGACGGCTTCGATGGAGAGACGAATGCTACGCACCATCAGCGGGAAGCCCATGACGCCGCAGGCGAGCGCCGCACCGGTCCAGCGGAAGGCCAGTACGATGCCCAGATATTGATCCAGGAGGCTGCCGATCGGGCCACGGCGTCCGAAAAGGACGAGGAGGATAAAGCCGGTAACGACCGGCGGCAGGATCAGCGGCAAGTGGACGATGCCGTTCACTACGGACTTTCCCCAAAAGCGACCGCGCGCGAGCAACAGGGCGACCAGGATGCCGAGCGGCAGGCTCGCCACAGTGGCGACGGAGGATATACGCAGGCTCAGCAGGATCGCTGTCCATTCCTCATCGCTCAAACCGAACATATCCAAGCGTCATCTTCTCCGAAACAGTGAAGGCCCGCCGAAGCGAGCCTTCACGCTAAGCTCTGGGCGCCAATTGCGCAATTATTTCAGGATGGTGAAGCCCTGTGCAGTGAAGAAGGGAGCAGCCTTGTCCGACTTCAGGAAGTCGAGATAGGCAGCAGCATCCGGGTTCTTGCTCTCGGCAAGCAGGGCGATCGGATAGATGATCGGCGGGTGGGAATCAGCCGGGAAGGTGCCGACTATCGCAACGCCCTTATCGGCGGCCGCATCGGTCTGATAGACGATGCCGTAAGGCGCTTCGCCGCGGGAAACGAGGGCGAGGGCAGCACGCACGCTTTCAGAATAGGCCACCTTGCTTTCCACGGATTTCCAGACCCCGAGCTTGTCGAGCGCTGTCTGGCCATACTTGCCGGCCGGAACCGACTTCGGTTCGCCCATTGCGAGCTTGCCATCCCCGATCAGGCTGGCGAGATCGAAGCCCGATTTGATCTCGACCGGCTTCTGCTTGCCGTTTTCGGCGACCAGGACGAGTCGGTTGCCGAGCAGGTTGGAGCGGGTGTCGGCCTTGATCAACTTCTTGTCGGCGACGTAATCCATCCAGTTGAGGTCAGCGGAAATGAAGACGTCGGCTGGGGCGGCGTTTTCGATCTGCTTGGCAAGCGCACCGCTTGCGGCGTAGGAGGCGACGGCTTCCTTGCCGCTTTCCTTCGCCCAGGCTGCGTTGGCTGCGTCGAGCGCATCCTTCAAGCTTGCAGCTGCGAAAACGGTGACCTTTTCGGCGGCTTCAGCGGGCGCGGAAAGCGCTGCTGCGCCAAGCCAGATCGCCGAGATTGCGGCGGTTGCCAGTTTCATCCAGCGGCGGCGATTGTGCATGATTTTCTCCCCAAGAACGAAATATCTAGACGGATATAACGGCAGGTAAGGTTTGGCTAGGGCTGCGTTTCATAAAATATATCGGCAGCAAAAAAGCGTAGGTTTCACGCACGGCTCCTCACGCATTCGTGAGATGCATGGCTCATGGCGAGCCAAGAATTGCCGAGGCATAAATGTGGCAGTTCAGCCTTGCAAATGACAAGCTGAGAGAATGGAAAGCCTAAATCGATCTGTTATTGCTGATTAAAATGGCAGCCGTCGTCGTCGTATCTCGACGAGGCCTGCATGATATGCATTGCTGCAATGCACTTGTATATATTCACCTTCTGAACAAATGTGCTAAAAGACAATCATCCGACGGCTTCTCCTCCTCCCATAGCCGTCCGATAGGATCGACAACACTCCTCCTCCCAGTTGTCGATCAAGTTTTAAGCCCGACGCACCTCCTCCCGCGTCGGGCTTTTCATTTCTGGAAACTTCTAAAACAATCCGATTATTCCGCGGCCTTGTGCTGGTCGCCGTTGCGGATGGCTGTCGAGCTCAAGGTTGAGCGTGGACCGTGAATGAAGGTCCAGGCGGGCGCCGGCTTCTTCCAGAGCACACGGGCGTCATCTTCGTCGATGCGCGCAAAGGCAAAGGTCTTGGCCATTTTCGAGGAAAGGTAGGAGAGCGTCGAGCCTGGCCGGTCGATGACGGCGATCGGGAAGGTGCGCGCGATATTCTGCCATTTCTGCCAGCGATGGAAATTTTCCATGCTGTCAGCGCCCATGATCCATATGAAATGCACATGCGGATTGCGCGCCTTTACGCGGGCGAGCGTACTGGCCGTGTAGCTCACGCCAAATGCCTGTTCGAAGGCCGTGACCTTGATGTGCGGGTCGGTGGCGATCGCCTCGCTGCGCGCTATGCGCTCCGAAAGTGGTGCCAGATGATATCGGCTTTTAAGCGGATTGCCCGGTGTCACCATCCACCAGAGCTGGTCCAGCCCCAGGCGGCGAATGGCGATTTCGGCGACCAGGGCATGGCCTTCATGCGGCGGATTGAAGGAGCCGCCGAATAGGCCGACGATCATGCCGCGTTCGCAATGCGGCATGCGCAGATACTGCCGGCCTATATGCTCCGTGGTCACGTCAGGGCCGCGTCTGTCCGTTGCCGCGAACGCGGTATTTGAAAGAAGTAAGCTGCTCGACGCCTACAGGGCCGCGCGCATGCATCTTGCCAGTGGCAATGCCGATCTCCGCGCCCATGCCGAATTCACCGCCATCAGCGAATTGGGTGGAGGCGTTGTGCAGCAGGATGGCCGAGTCGATCTCGGTGAAGAAGCGCTCGACGACTTCTGGGTCTTCGGCAAGCACGGCTTCGGTATGGTTCGACGAGTATTTCTGGATATGACCGATCGCGCCGGAGATGCCGTCGACGATGGCAACGGAAATGATGGCATCCAGATATTCGGTCGACCAGTCTTCTTCGGTCGCAGGCTTCAAGCCCGGCACGACGTCGACAACAGCGGCCGAGGCGCGAACCTCGCAGCCGGCCTGGCTCAGAACCTCGATCAATGGTTTCAGATGCGTGCCGGAGACGGCCTCGTCAACCAGCAGGGTTTCGGCTGCTCCGCAGACGCCGGTGCGGCGCATCTTGGCATTGACGATGATATCCTTCGCCATTTCGAGATCGGCGGAGGCATCGACATAGATATGGCAGAGGCCTTCGAGATGGGCGAAAACCGGCACGCGCGCTTCGCTCTGCACGCGGGCAACAAGGCTCTTGCCGCCACGCGGCACGATGACGTCGATTGTGCCATCAAGCCCGCGCAGCATGGCGCCGACGGCGGCGCGATCGGTGACAGGTACGAGCTGGATCGCATATTCCGGCAGGCCGGCTGCCTTCAGGCCCTCGACCATGCAGGCATGGATCGCAGCCGAGGAACGGCGCGAATCCGAACCGCAGCGCAGGATCACTGCATTGCCGGCCTTCAGGCAGAGCGCACCGGCATCGGCCGTGACGTTCGGCCGGCTTTCAAAGATGACGCCGATGACGCCGAGTGGTGTTCGCACACGCTCGATCTTCAGGCCGTTCGGCCGGTCCCAGGCGGCGATGACTTCCCCGACAGGATCGGGAAGAGCGGCAATCGCGCGGATGCCCTCGGCCATTTCCGTGACGCGCTTGTCGTTCAGCGTCAGGCGGTCGATGAAGGAGGCGAGCATGTCCGTGCCCTCCACATCCTTCAAATCCTTGGCATTTTCTGAAAGGATATGGGCCTTGTTCGCAAGGATGGCATCCGCCATCGCGTTCAGAGCCTTGTTCTTGGCATCGGTAGAAGCGAAGCCCAATGGTCGCGCGGCGGCCTTGGCCTTGCGGCCGATGTCGTTCATCAGCACGTCAATGTCAGGGCTTTGCGCAACAGTATCAAGCATAGCTTGCGTCCTTCTTCTGCCTTTCCGATTTCGAGCCGATCTGCGCCGTCATGACCATATCGTCGCGGTGGACCATGGCGGCGCGGCCGGGATAACCGAGGATTGCCTCGATCTCTGCCGATTTGCGGCCGGCGATCTGGCGGGCTTCCTCTGCGTCGTAGCTGACTAGCCCACGGGCGACCTCGCGGCCTGAGGGGGCGATGATCGCAACTGTATCGCCACGGGCGAAATTGCCGGAGATGCTGCGCACACCGGCGGGCAAGAGGCTCTTGCCGGCGCCGAGGGCCGTGACGGCACCCTCATCGAGATGCAGCATGCCAGCCGGCTGAAGCTGGCCGGCGATCCAGGTCTTGCGGGCGGTGACGGGCGTGCCCGAAGGCGCAAACCAGGAGGAGCGCGCGCCGTTTTCGATCGCCGACAGCGGACTTTCCGTCTTGCCTGACGCGATGATCATGGCGCAGCCCGATGTTGTCGCGATCTTGCCGGCATCGATCTTGGTGCGCATGCCGCCGCGTGAGAGTTCCGAGGCCGCACCACCGGCCATGGCCTCTATCTCGGGCGTGATTTCCGCAATGGTCTCAAGGAATTGCGCATTCGGATCGAGATGCGGCGGAGCTGTGTAGAGACCGTCGATATCGGAGAGAAGGATCAGCAGGTCAGCGCCGGCCATGGTAGCGACGCGGGCAGCGAGGCGGTCGTTGTCGCCATAGCGGATCTCGCTGGTCGCGACCGTGTCGTTCTCATTGATGATCGGCACCGCGCGGATCTTCAAAAGCTGATTGATGGTGGCGCGGGCATTGAGGTAACGGCGGCGCTCTTCGGTATCGCCGAGCGTCAGCAGGATCTGGCCGGCGACGGTGTCGTCTCGTGAAAGGCTTTCCGACCAGGCACGTGCCAGCGCGATCTGGCCGACCGCCGCTGCTGCCTGACTTTCCTCCAGCTTCAGGGCGCCCGGGGGAAGATCGAGCACTGAGCGGCCGAGCGCGATAGCGCCTGACGATACCACAAGGATATCGACGCCTTTGGACTTCAGCGCAGCGATATCGGCGCACATGGCATCGAGCCATGATTTCTTCAGACCGGTCTTGCGATCGACCAAGAGCGCCGAGCCGATCTTGATGACGACGCGGCGATAGCGATCCAGCGGTTTACGGCTACTCATCGCTCTCGTCCTCGTCGCTGAGGATCATGTCGCGATGGCGCAGCTTGGGGGTCTTGGCCGGCTTTTCCTCGGTGTTGGCTTCGACGATGATGTCGCGCAGCGCGCGCAGCACTTCCGTCATTCCCTTGCCGGTAACGGCCGAAATCAGGAACGGCGTCTTGCCGCAGGCCTTTGCAAGTTCCTTGGCCTTCTTCTTCAGCGTCGCGTCGTCGAGGACGTCGATCTGGGATAGCGCAACGATTTCCGGTTTGTCGGTAAGGTCGTTGCCATAGGCTTCGAGTTCGTGCTTGACCGTCTTGTAGGCCTTGCCGACCTTTTCCTCCTGGGCAGAGACGAGATGCAGCAGTACGCGCGTGCGCTCGACATGGCCGAGGAAACGGTCGCCGATGCCCACACCCTCATGCGCACCTTCGATAAGACCGGGAATATCGGCAAGGATGAATTCCCGCTCGTCGATTGTCGCGACACCGAGGTTGGGGTGCAGCGTCGTGAAGGGGTAATTGGCGATCTTCGGCCGGGCGCGGGTCACGGAAGCGAGGAAGGTGGACTTGCCGGCATTCGGCAGGCCGACGAGGCCGGCATCCGCAATCAGCTTCAGGTGCAGCCAAATGGTTTTTTCTTCGCCCTCGAGGCCGGGATTGGCCCAGTCCGGCGCCTGGTTGACCGAGGATTTGAAGTGGGCGTTGCCGAAGCCGCCGTTGCCGCCTTTTGCGAGGCAGAAGCGCTGGCCTTCCTCGGTCAGGTCACAGATGAGGCTTTCCTGATCCTCCTCGAGGATCTGCGTGCCGACGGGAACCTTGAGCGTCACGTCGTCGCCATTGGCGCCGGTACGGTTCTTGCCCATGCCGTGCATGCCGACCTTGGCCTTGAAGTGCTGCTGGTAACGAAAATCGATCAGCGTATTGAGGCCATTGACGGCCTCAACCCAGACATCGCCGCCGCGCCCGCCGTCACCGCCGTCGGGCCCGCCGAACTCGATGAATTTCTCACGGCGGAAGGAGACGCTGCCCGCGCCACCATCACCCGACCGGATATAGACCTTTGCTTCATCGAGAAATTTCATTTTACTTCCAGTACTCAGTGCGTTTGGGCGACCCCTCTTGGCCCATTCGATATAGGCGGTTCAGGCGGAGGTCAAAGAATATCGTGATTTTTGCGAGCTATAACATACAGTACGGCTTCGGTCTCGACGGCAGATACGATCCGGAACGTATCGCCGGAAGCCTCGAAGGTGCTGATGTCATCGCGCTCCAGGAGGTGACGAGAGGCTTCGTTCGGAACGATTATGCCAATATGCCGGATATTATCGCGGCTCTGTTTCCCGACCATTTCTGGGTCTATGGACCGGCCTGCGACATGCATGTCGAGGCGCCGAAGGGCCGGATTTCGCTGCCGCGCGATACCCGTTTTCAGTTCGGCAATATGGTCCTGTCGCGCTGGCCTATTCTGTCGACGCGCACGCTGCTTCTGCCGCGCAGCCGTACGATCGACAAGATAAACCTGCAGCGTGCTGCTACGGAAACCGTTATTGCGACCCCCGGCGGCGCTGTCCGCGTCTATTCCGTCCATCTCGATCATGTCTCTATCGACGAACGCCTTGCGCAGCTTCGCCATCTCGGCGAGCGCATCAATGCCTTCGTTCAGGAGGGCGCATCGCTGAGCGGGGGCAGCGAATTCGGGCTTCCAGAGCTGCCGCTGCCGGAGGATTACGTCATCATGGGCGATTTCAACATGGAGCCGGAATCGCCGGAATACTGCGCCTTCGCCGGATCCGTCGACGGATTTTACGGCCGTACGGCGCGGATCGGCACGCCGATCGACGCCTTTGCGGCGCTTGGAGCCTATACGCCCGGAAGCTACAGCTGGATGGATCCGGAAGATCACGGCAAGCGGATGCATATCGATTACTGTTTCGTCAGTTGCGGCCTCAAGGACCGGTTGAAATCCGCTGTCATCGATACGGATTCGCCAGGGTCCGATCATTTTCCCCTGCGGGTCGAGATCGGCGATTGAAAGGACGCCGCCCTTAAAGCGTGCCGCGATCTTTCAGATCGCTCACTCGCCTTAAGGTCTTTGTTTCGTGCATGCCGTTACCGCAAAACCACTGCACGTTTTTGCGCGACAGGCATCATAGCGGCGTCCTTCTATATCAGGCGACCTTTTTCTGCTGCAGAGCGCCAGGCTGCAGCACGGTTTCGATATGGGCGACCATGGTGTTGCGGGCGAAAGAGTAGATTTCGCTGCAGCCGGTCATCCGGAAACCGAGCTTTTCCTGCAGCCGGAGGGATGCAGGATTGTCGGCAAAGACGCCCGAATGAACGGGAACGTCAGGCATGCGCCGCGAGAAACGTTCCAGCACGGCTTCCGCCGCCTCGCTCATATAGCCGCGCTGCCAGTAGTAGCGGTTCAGCCAATAACCGAGGTGCCAGCGGCCATGACGAAGTTCTATCGACACATTGCCGATATGAACATCATCACTGCCGGTGATCGCCAAACTCCAATCAGGCATTACGCCTGACGTAACCGGGATCAGCCAGTCCAACGCATCCTGCCGGTCGAAGGGGGCGGGAACGCGGGCCAGCATGCGGGTGACCGCGAAATCGGAAAGCGATTCCGCGATTGCCGGAGCGTCACTCAGCCTGTGCGGGCGAAGCGTCAGCCTTGCCGTGGTGATGACCGGCGCAGGGCCGGGCATCATGGGCTTGCTCTTGGGCCGCTGAAGGGTAACCGAACTCATGAGATTGCCCCCCAGCTTCTCAGCGACATCCAGGTCTTGCGGTCGAGCCGGTACCATTCGACCGGCACGTTGCTGCCGAGCGCCAGCGATGCGGCAAGGCCGGACCCCTGGAACTGGAAGCCGCACTTCTGGATGACGCGGCGCGAAGCGACGTTCATGACCCGGCAGCGGGCATCGATCTGCTCGACCTGCTGCCGCGTCCTGAACACCATGTCGACGAGCGCATGGCATGCTTCGGTCATATAACCCTGGTTCCAATAGGGTTCGCCCAGCCAGTAGCCGATCTCGACGGTCTTCTCGTCGGTATGCGGCTCTACCCCGCAGCACCCCATGAAGGCACCGTTTTCGGCTTTGGTGATGGCATAGACGCACTTGCCAATCTCGCCATTTCGCGTACGCCAAACAAAGTCGGCGGCATCATTGGCGGTATATGGGTGCGGCATACGCGATACCATGGTGGCGACTTTGGCGTTGTTGGCGAGATGGGCAAGGGCGTCAATGTCTTCCTCGTGGGGCGCGCGCATGACGAGCCTTTCCGATAACAAGACAGGGCAATCGGTCCTTAACCGCTCCGGCCTCAGCCGTTCCATGGAAGACCGCTGGTCTTCCCGGGATGACCGTGATTGGTCAACCCTTATCAATTCGCCTTGCATGTTCAGTCCTCCTGTTTGGACAAAGAAAAAGGGGAGATGGCGCCCCATCTCCCCTGTTTTCTGGACTGAACCTGGTACGGTCAGCCGGGTCGATGAGACGCCGGCTGTTTTAGAGCGCTACCGGCTTATTCCRCTGCTTCCGCTTTCGGCATTACAGACACGTACACGCGACCATTGGCCTTCGTTCGGTAGTCCACATTGCCTGCCGTAAGCGCAAAAATAGTATGATCCTTGCCGAGGCCGACATTGGCGCCCGGATGCCACTGCGTACCGCGCTGGCGAACGATGATGTTGCCTGCTACGACATTTTCGCCGCCGAACTTCTTCACGCCGAGGCGCTTGGAATCGGAATCGCGACCGTTACGCGAGGAACCGCCAGCTTTTTTATGTGCCATTGGAGTTCTCCTTTAAACCTGAAACCCGTTGATCTTACTTGGCGGCCACGATGTCCGTGATACGGACAACCGTGTGATGCTGGCGATGGCCGCGCGAACGCTTCGAATTTTGACGACGACGCTTCTTGAAGGCGATGACCTTCTTGCCGCGGGTCTGGTCGACGACTTCCGCCTTGACGGAGGCGCCGGCTACGAAGGGCGCACCGATCGCTGCGTCGGCACCTTCGCCGATCACGAGGACTTCGGTGAATTCAATGGAGTCGCCAGCGGAGGCTTCAAGCTTCTCGATGGTCAGCACGTCATTGGCTGCCACACGGTACTGCTTACCGCCGGTCTTGATGACTGCGAACATTATTTTATCCTTTCATGTTCGATCCAGCTCTCCCCGCAAAGCGCAGGTGGCTGTCTTCTTATCAGTCGAAGTTAAGCAGGGATTTCAGGGTACTAGCCCGGAACTCTGGTCTGCCGGTGAAACCCCGCGCGAGCGCGAGGCGGGCAAGGGGCGGATTACTCCGCTCCTATTGCGGATGCGGGATACGCGAGTGACAGAAAGGTGTCAAGGCAAAAGGATGGAAAAGCTTGAGATTTCGGCTTGCCAGCCTGTCATTTGCTCGTTATGAGAACGCCCGCGCCGAACAAGCGCCGACCAAATATGCGGAGAGGTGGCAGAGTGGTCGAATGCACCGCACTCGAAATGCGGCATACCTGCAAGGGTATCGTGGGTTCAAATCCCACCCTCTCCGCCACTACAAAATCCGGCGATCCGATCACACCGAAAGCCTGYCCAAGGTCCCGGCATTCAACGGGCTGTGCGGACGTCTTCAAATCTCAATCCGAAGCGCGCCAGATATTTCGACAGGCGATCTGCGTCGTTACTGCTCTTTTTCTCAAGGCGTGAGCTTGCGAACAGGGCTCGGCCTGCGGCGCTGATATTTGCATGTTCCCGGCATATGCGGACGACGGCTGAAAGCTGGGCCGAATCGAAAAGGTCCAGCCCGGCGACCGCGTCTCGGCCGAGGATCTCGATGAGAATATCGTCATTCGACAGGCTCTGGGCCGAATTCCTCCATGAGGCCTTCAGTCTGCGAATTTCGTCCTCGACCGCTTCCACGGTGATCCGTCCTTGTGGGGCAAGCGTCGCCATGCGGGTGATCGAGGCGGAAAGATCGCGGAAGTTGGCGCTCCAGAGAGCCTCTGGGCTGTTTGCGAAGGAAAGGTAGCGCTGGCGAGCCTCCTTGTTGAAGGTGATGTTCTGACCTTCCAATTCTAGAAAACGTCGCAGCTCGAATTCGAGGTTGGGCTCTATGTCTTCCCGGCGCTCGCGCAGGGCAGGAAGCCCGAATGTCCAGAGGTTCAATCGCGCAAGGAGATCTTCGCGAAACTGCCCCTTCTGCACGGCTTCGCGCAGATCCCTGTTCGTGCCGGCGAGGAGCTGGAAGTCGGCGGACACTTCTCGGTCCGCGCCAACCGGCAGGAAGCGCTTTTCCTCGATGGCACGCAGGCACATGGCCTGTTCATCTGCACCCAACTCACCGATCTCGTCCAGAAAGAGAACGCCCTTGTCGGCGGATTTCAAGAGACCCGCTCGTTCGCCGGCGGCACCGGTAAAGGCGCCTTTGACGTGGCCGAAGAGGGTGGACATGGCCTGGTCGCCGCGTAACGTCGCGCAGTTCACCTCGACGAAAGGTCCGGTTACCTTACGCTGGGCCTTTTTCAGTTCGTAGATCCGCTTGGCAAGCTGCGATTTGCCGGCGCCTGTCGGCCCTGTGAGCAGCACAGGTGCGCTCGAGCGGATGACGACGCGTTCGATTTCATCGATCATCCGGTTGAAGGCGGCATTGCGCGTAGAAATGCCGGATTTCAGGAAGGATGTGGCATCGTCCCTTTCCGAGGCAAAGCGCTTAGCGATTTCATCGTATCGTGAGAGATCAAGATCGATAATGGCGTGCGTGCCTGCAAAGTCCCGATCCGGTTCGCGGCCGCGCGGCGGCGAGAGCTGTAAAAGGCGGCCGGGAATGATCCGCGCCTCAGTCAGCAGAAACCAGCAGATCTGGGCGACATGCGTGCCGGTAGTGATATTGACGAGGTAGTCCTCGCTCTCCGGATCGAAATTATAGTTGCGGGCAAAGTCTCGTAGGCTCGTATAGACCTCGGAGAAATCCCAGGGATCCTTGAGATTGATGATGTTCTGGCGGACTTCGGTTGCCGGTGAGACGGTTTCGATATCCGCAATAATCCCTTTTGCCAGCCATTCCGAATGGTTGTCGTGAATGAGCTCAAGGCGATCGATGAACATTCCGGGCTGCCGGCACAGACCAACGTTCGGCCGCCATCGGTTCCAGCGTTCTTCGTGGCGGCCGAGATCAAGCGTCGTCCCAAGGATGCTGATGGCAACTCGACGTTTCATGGGTTATCCAATTTTATAAGGTTTATATTTTAAGATACGGTATGAAAACTCGAATGAAATCGCAATTCTAGGCTGAAAGTTCTTTTCGAAGTTTTTATCCGTTTTAAAACAATTGGATAGCAATAAATTTCTGCTGTTTCTGTGCTTTGGGCGTCCAATTGGCACACCACTTGAATTGTATCCGGCGTCACAAAATTTGCGTGACACGCCTTTGGCAAAAGTCTGATGCGAAAAGATCGTCGCCTGGGTGGTGTGGAAAAACGAACGAATAGAAGGACTGCAGAAGCAGAAAAGACAATGGTTAAAGTCGTAAGCGGACAGGATCTGATCGACGCAGGCATGCTGCAGGGCAAGTGGTTTCGCCCGGCGCTCGATGCTGCCAATAAGGTTGTGAGCGAAAATGGTTCCATGGATGAGGCGATGGCGGCTGCGCGGACATTCCAGCCGGGGCCGACGCTCGCGCTGCGCACGTCTGGCGACATCGAGATCTATTCGAACATCCGCGCTGAAAACTCTTTCGAGCAAGACAATGTCGAGAAGGTGAATGCGACGATGCGCGAGCTTGTCCGCACGCCCGTCATCCGTGCGGCAGCAATCATGCCGGATGCCTGCCCGGCCGGGCCTGTTGGAACCATTCCGGTCGGCGGTGTCGTCGCATCGGAAGGAATCCATCCGGGCATGCACTCTGCGGATATATGCTGCTCGATGGCGATCTCTATCTTTCCGAGCGTCGATCCGAAATCGCTGCTGGATGCCGTTCATGCCGTGACGCATTTCGGTCCGGGTGGCCGTCCACGCGGTGCGCAGATCAAGCCGTCTGAAGCCACGCTTTCTGCTTTTCAGCAGAATCCGTATTTGAAGGATGGTGCGTTCAGCGCGGGAATTGAACACTTCGGGACGCAGGGTGACGGAAACCACTTTGCCTATGTCGGAACGATGAAATCGAGCGGCGAGACGGCTCTCGTGACCCATCACGGTTCACGGGCCCCGGGTGCGCGTCTCTATGATCGTGGGATGAAGGTTGCAAACCGCTTCCGCGAACAGATCTCGCCGGAAACGCTGCGCGATAATGCCTGGATTCCCAGCGATACCGAGGAGGCAGAACTCTACTGGGCGGCACTTCAGACGGTGCGTCAGTGGACGAAGGAGAACCACTATGTCATCCATGATATGGCGGCGGAAAATCTCTCCGCCAAGGTCGCTGATCGCTTCTGGAACGAGCACAACTTCGTTTTCAGGAAGTCCGATGGCCTCTTTTATCACGGGAAAGGTGCGACCCCGGCGTTCGACAAATGGGCGGCAGATGCAACGGATCTGACGATCATTCCGCTCAACATGGCGGAACCGATCCTCATCGTTCGCGGTTCGAATGCCGCGCATGGCTTGGGCTTCTCACCGCACGGTGCCGGCCGAAACTTCTCGCGCAGCGCCCATCTGCGGCGTCTTGCAGAAGAATACGGTGCCGACTCCCGCGGGCTCAGCCCGAACAACATCGCCGATATTCTGGCGAAGGAAGCGGCTGGGATCGACGCGCGTTTCTTCTCCGGCTTCGCGGATATTTCCGAATTGCCGGGTGCCTACAAATCGGCTGCCAATGTCCGGGCGCAGATCGAACAGTACGGTCTTGCCGAGGTGGTCGACGAGGTGATTCCTTACGGAAACATCATGGCGGGCGACTGGCAGAAAAACGCGCCTTGGCGGAAGAAGCGCCGGTAGTCCGGATGTGCGCAGATGTGGCCTGTACAAAGAAAAAGGGCGGAGTAATCCGCCCTTTTGGGTTTTGGATATTAGATTTATCTCGGTGGATATAGGTCCTCGATTTTTAGATCAACATTGAGGTCAGCGGGTTCCTGCCGGGCAGCCGAATTCGGTTGGAGGTTTCCGAGCAGCGAAGAAACCGCGTTGTCTCCAGCAAAGCCCGCTTCTTTCAGAAGCTGGTCGAGGACGGGCTTGTTGGCCTGATAATTCAGCAATTGGCCCGCAAGTCCGTCACCGAGCCCTATGCTTCCGCTTCGGGCGTCGCCGCCGCGTCCCAGCATGCCGCCGGTGTCGAAAATACGGATATCGGAAATCTTCTCGATCGGCTTCACCGCCTCAGCCAGCGCCTGCGGGATGATACGGATACGCTCGCGTAGGATTTCGTAGTCGATGATCGCCGCACTCAACCGGTTGCGTGCTTCGTTCAGCAGGGCTTCGCTTTCGGCCGCCGCCTTGCCGGTCTCCAGAACGCCCTTCGCTTTGATGACCGCGGCGTCTGCCTCTGCCACCGCGAGCGTCTTGATGGCGTCCGCCTGGTCGACGGCGGCCTGTTTTTCAGCTTCGGCACCGACGGTCACGGCCGTCGCGTCGGTTTCCGCCTTCTTGCGGGCGTCGATGACGGCGATCTGACGTTCGCGTTCGGCAATTTCGACGGCCTTTGCGGTCGAAACCTTTTCCTCCGCTGCGATAGCCAGGGCCCTTGCCTGTTCCGCCTTAGCCTTGGCTTCGGACTCCTCGCGGCTCTTGGTGGCGACGGCAATGGCGCTTTCCTGTGAAACGATCTGCAGGTCGCGGCGGGCTTCGGTATCGCGCTGCTGCACGGCGCGGGATGCGTCGATATTCGCGCTTTCGCGGACCTGCTTGGCGAGAGCTTCGCGCTCGGCAATCGCCTGCTCGGTGGTGATGCGGGCCTCTTCTTCCGCGCGCTTGGCAGCCTGCTCCTGCTGGGCGGTTTCTGCGCGCGTTGCGGCCGACTTATTGGCGATGTCACGCTCCTGGTTGAGCTCGGCTTCGCGCTTGGTGCGCTCGATTGCCAGTGACTGCTGGCGCGCTTCGAGATCTTTCTGGGCGATGGCGACTTCCGTGTCGCGGACGATCTCGTTGCGTTCCTTCTTGCGGCTTTCGGTGATGCGGGTCAGCGTTGCAAGGCCCTGCGCATCGAAGAAGTTGTTGGCATTGAAATGCTTGATGTCGGTCTGGTCGAGGCGGGTCAGGGAGACCGATTCCAGCTCGAGGCCGTTCGATTGCAGGTCAGCGCCGACGGCCTCCTGCACCGCCTTGACGAAATCCATGCGCTGTTCCTGCAGCGCATCGAGGTTCATGGTGGCGGCGACAGAGCGAAGACCGTCCACGAATTTCGCCTCGATCAAAATCCGAAGCTGTTCCGCATCGTTGGTGCGATTGCCGAGGGTCTGCGCAGCGAGCGCGATCGATGAGGCGTCGGGTTTGACGCGCACATAGAATTCCGCACCAATATCGACCCGCATACGGTCCTTGGTAATGAGTGCGTCACCTTCGCCGCGCCGTACCTCAAGCCGCAGCGTCTTGAGATTGACGCGCGCTATCGATTGAAAGATCGGAAGGACGACCGAGCCGCCATCGAGGACGACCTTCTGGCCGCCGAGACCGGTGCGAACATAGGCCTCGTCCCGGCTGGATCGAGTGTAGAGTGTTGCGAAAACCAGGCCGATGCCCAGGATCAGTACAAGGCCGATAATGGCCGGCAATAGCAGATCGAATATCATGGTGACTCCCCGGTATATGTATCTGGCGCCTTCAGCATGTTTGACGGCGGAGTGACGGCTATGAAAACATTGGATTTATGGTCGACAATGAGGACCTGGGCGCCGATCGCCATGGGCCGTTCGTTCGGCGCGGCTCTAGCCCTGAACGTATGCCAATTGCTGTGCCGGTCCTTAATGCGAACACAGCCGGGCAGCCCTTGATCCAACGGGCCGACTGTCACTTCGCCAGTCCTTCCAATGAATTCGGCGAGGTCAACGGCATAGGTCTCATCACGTGGTACGAGCCGCCCGACGATCCTGGTCAGGGATCGGACTTCAGGGATCGCGACAAGAAAAGCAGGCACCGCGGCCACGAGTGTCGGCAAAGGCAACCAAAGGGTTCGGGCAATCGCCTGGAAAACAAAGCCGTTTAAGGCAAACATGCCGAGAAACAGCATCAGCAGCACCAGAACCGGAACTCCGCCATAGTTGAGCCATGACAGAAGCCCCGACACGCCGCTGCCGTGATCGTCGGGTAATGCCTTTCCGATCAGCTCGCTGAGCGAAAACCCAATCAAAAGGCAGCACATTTCCAGAAAGGTTAGTGCAGCCAGTATGATTGCCGCAACAGCAAAGGGGGTGGAGTGAGGGTCGAGGAAAAGATCCATCGGCGCTTAATTCTGACCGGCCTTGAGCTGCGCGAGCCGGGCTTCGATAGCCTGTTCCCGATGCAGACGGTCAAGTTCATCCAGTTCTGCGCTTGCAGCCTTATCCTCTGACGGAACTCCCGTGAGGCGTGAGACGGCCGCGGCCGCGCGGGCTGCCCCGTCAGTCGGCCGATTTCGGCCGGCTGCAGTGTCGGAAGCTTCATGCAGATGCTGAAGACTACGCTTCAAAGCGGCCAGCTTTTCTTCTGCCTCACGGCGTGTCGCCAGGATTGCCTGAAGCGCTTGCTGGCCCTCATCCAGCTGTGTTCTAGCGGCCGATAGGGCATTGTCGAGTGCAGCAAGCTGCGCCTCCAGATCGATCTGTCTTGCCACGCCCGCCTTCGCAAGGTCATCTCGATTGGCCGACATGGCTGTGCGGATCTTGTCATCGAGGGCGCGCCGATCAGCTTCGATCTCGCTGCGTCGGGTCTGGATGCGATATTCTTCCGCCCGTGATTTGCCGAGGTCCACACGGGCCTCATCGGCAGCAGAATCGATGTCACGAAGCGCCTGTTCGACGACCGCGATTTTGTTTGCTCCTTCGGCCTTGTCGACGGCAGCATTCGCAAGTCCGGCGATAAGGCGACCTACGCGCGACAATATCCCTTCACTTGTCATGATATTGATCTCCCTTCGGTTTGCATGCGGAGTGACGCCGATATCGATCTGAAAGGCACCGTTGTTGGCAACGAGTTGAGCCGCAAAGATGTTGATCGACCCGTTCGAATAGCCCGCCACGTCGTAAGGAACGATCATTCGGCCACGAACGGTCGCGAGTGACAGCGTTGCGGGTCCCTTTATCGAGAACAGTTTTTCATCCAGAGGCAGTTTTGCCGGTGATATCGGATGGTTGCGATTGGATGCGAAGTCGCGCAGACCGAGGGTGACCAGCCTGGCCGGCAGACCGGTTTTCTCCCGAACGGTCTCATAAGCCAATTCGTGAAGCGTAACGAGATTGGCTCCGTCTTCTTCCGTCAGCATCTCGTCGAGCATGGCGAGCATTTTCGCGTAGGCGGCAAAGGTCTCGTCCAGAGCCTGTTTTGCCTCAGGGTCAGGCGAAAGGTCATAGCGCAAAATCGATGTGTGAGCGGTTTGGGCCATGCCTTTAAACATAAAGCACTGCTTTTGTGCTTTCAAGTCCAGGTTTCAGTTTTTAGTTGAAATTTTATCCGGCGGATGAATCCCTGGGTATGTATGGCGCATTCAGGACATAAATGATTTTCTCAAGCGTGGCGTGCAATAGGGACGCTCTCGCAACGATCGGAAAAGAGCTTTTCGCTGAGGAAATCGACAAGCACGCGGACCTTGGGCGAAAGGTGCCGGTTGGATGGCCAGAGCAGGTGGAACTGGGCGGGGGCATCGATATGGGCATCGAGCACCGTGCGCAGCCTGCCATCTGCAAGAGGATCGCGGGCGAGGAAATCCGGCATGCAGCCGATGCCCATGCCACTGACGGTGGCGCCGCGAAGGGCTTCCATGTTGTTGCAGGTCAGCACCGTGCGGGTTCTGATTTCCGGATGATCGGGAGAGAGGCTGAGCGGCCAGGGCTGCAGTTTTCCGGAATTCGGGAATCGGAAGCGGACGCCTAAGTGACCTTCCAGGTCACGTGGGCAATCCGGAGTGCCGTGTTTTTCTAGATAGGCGGGAGCCGCGGATAGCAGAAGCTGGAACGGGCGAAGTGCACGCGACATCAGCCGCGAATCCGGCAAGGTTCCGCTGCGGATGGCGACATCGACGCCCTCTTCGATCAGATCGACAATCCGGTCGTTGAAGTCGAGATCGAGTTCGACCTCCGGGTAGAGGTTCACGAATTCCGGCAGGATCGGCAGGATCAGATGGTAGCTGACCAGCGGTACGCTCACGCGCAACCGCCCCCGAGGGATCGCAACCGCCTGAGCGAGCGAGGCTTGGGCGTCTTCCAGGTCATCAAGGATGCGCCGGCAGCGCTCATGGAACAGGCGGCCTTCTTCCGTCAGTCGCAAGCTCCGCGTCGAGCGCTGGAACAGGCGGACGCCGAGCTGTTGTTCAAGCGCGGTTACGGCCTTGCCGACAGCGGATGCGGAAAGGCCGAGAGCACGGCCGGCGGCGACGAAACTTCCAAGATCCGCCGTTCTGACGAATGCCGTGAGGCCACCCAGAGGCTGGTCCATATACAGATCCATTCGAGCGGTTTCTTCCTTTATATGCGGAACAAACCATAAGTTATCGAAGCATTATCCTCAATTTATGCTGCTTTCCGCATTCGAAGTCCAGGCGTTTCAGCGCCGCCCGTGCCCCTCCCAAGCGCGTCCCACCCTCGAACCAGCGGATATCTGATGACCGTTCCCCACAAGTCTAAACCTGCAAGTATCGCGGAGAAAATCTTCGTCTTGATCGCCGTCTGCTCCGCAGCGGCGGCTATGCCTCTTACCTTTACAGGTCCCGCCGTGGCCCTGCCGGCAATCAGTGCCGAACTCGGCGGCAGCCCCATTGCCCACAACTGGGTCACCAATGCCTTCATGCTTACCTTTGGCAGCACGCTTATGGCCGCCGGTGCGCTCGCGGACAGCTATGGCCGCAAACGCATCTTCCTGTGCGGCCTTGCCGCCTTCATCCTGTTTTCCGGCGGGCTTGCCTTTTCGCCAGATATCGTCTGGTTCGACGGCCTTCGCGCGCTCCAGGGTTTCGGCTCGGCCGCGGCTTTCTCTGGCGGGATGGCATCGCTGGCGCAAGAGTTCGACGGAAAGGAACGCATGCGTGCCTTTAGTCTCGTCGGCGCGAGTTTCGGTATTGGCCTGGCCTTCGGACCGATGGCGTCGGGCATGATGATCGAAGCCTTCGGTTGGCGGGCGATCTTCGCACTCGTTGTTGGCCTCGCCATCATCGCTTTCATATTCGGTGCGGTATTCCTGACGGAAACCCGCGATCCCGAGGCAAGGGGGCTCGATTGGCCGGGCGCAATCAGCTTCACGCTCGCTCTCTCGCTCTTTACTTATGGCGTGCTGCAGGCACCGGAGAGCGGCTGGGGCGATGCCCTTACGCTTGGGCTCCTTCTGGGCTCGGCGCTGCTGATGGCTCTCTTCTGCTTCATCGAGCACCTCGTAAAGCGGCCTATGCTCGATCTGACGCTTTTCCGGTATCCCCGTTTCGTCGGCGTGCAACTCCTTGCGGCTGCTCCAGCCTATGCATTCGTTGTCCTGCTGATCCTGCTGCCGGTGCGTTTCGTCGGTATCGAGCGTTTGAGTGCGGTTGCTGGGGGACAGATGATGATCGCGCTTTCCGGCCCGCTCCTCATCCTGCCGATCGCGGCCGGGTTGCTGACCCGGTGGTTGCCGGCAGCGACGATCTGCAGCGCCGGTCTCGTCATCTCGGCTGTCGGTCTCTTCTGGCTCGCCCATATTCCCGTCGGTTCGGACCATGTGGCGCTTGTTGCACCCCTGCTGACGATCGGTATCGGCATCAGCCTGCCCTGGGGCCTCATGGACGGGCTTGCCGTCAGTGTCGTGCCGAAGGAGCGCGCCGGCATGGCAACCGGGATTTTCAGCACGACCCGCGTCGCCGGCGAAGGGGTGGCACTCGCCATCGTGAGTGCGGTCCTCTCCGCGCTGACGCAGTCCTATCTTGGAACAAGCCATGAAGCGATCGTGGCGGCACAGCGTCTGGTGACGGGCGATCTCAAGGGTGCGGGCCAGGCTCTTTCCGGAATGGGCGAACTGGAACTCATCCATGCCTATAATGATGCTTTCGGCCTGCTTCTGTGGTTTCTAACCGGCATCACGGTTCTGACGGCAATCGTCATTTTCACTTTCATGGGACGAGGCGTCGGCAAAGCCGGCGAAGCGGCTGAAGAGTCTGTTGCTGTTTGAACGGAGAAGGGCGGACAAACGTTTCCGCCCTTTTAACTATAGCCACTGAAAAACTACTCTTTCCGACGCAATTTATCCTGCAATATTACATCCGTCAGTAACGACTCCTAAAGTCCGGGCTGTCACTTTTATTTCCATTGGCATTGCGTGAGCATATTTACTGGCTGGGGTTTTGAAATGAATCGTAATCGGGATGATTGGGTCAACCAGCGGGCATATGCCATCTGGGAAGAAGAAGGCCGGCCGCACGGTCGGGGCGAGAGCCATTGGGCACAGGCGCTCAGGGAGTTCGAACAGCTCGAAGCTACCAAGGCTTCTGCCGACGGCAGTGATCTCATCGAAAAACTGAAGGCAGCCGGACGCTTGATGCGGACCTATGACGAGGCCGAGGCACAGGATAATCAGAGCAGCCGGCGCAAGATGGCAGGCCGCTAGGTTGAATCTGGCCACGCGGCAAAAGCCATTTCCATGCGAGCTTGTATAAGCCGCCGACCATCAGGCCGRCGGCTTTTGCATTATTGCGCCAGGCTATCCGCAAGCGTGATGTGAACGTTCTTCAGCTCCGAATATTCATCGAAACCATGACGACCGAGCTCGCGGCCGATCCCGCTTTGCTTGTAGCCACCGATCGGCATTTGCGGCGTGCCGTCGCCCATGCCGTTGATCCAGGTACGGCCGGCCTTGATGCGGCGGATCGCCTGCAGGGCAGTCGATAGATTGCTCGACCAGACGCAGGCTGAAAGGCCGAAAGGTGTATCATTGGCCAAGCGGATTGCCTCTTCGGGATCCTTGAAGCGGAAGCTTGCAAGAACCGGGCCGAAGATCTCCTCACGAGCAATCGACATATCCGGTTTCACGCCGGTGAAGATCGTCGGCGCGTAGAAGGCGCCGCCTTCGCCGAGAATGGTGCCACCGCTATAGATCTGTGCGCCATCCGCCTTGCCTGCGGCCACATAGCCGGAGACCTTCTCGAGATGGGCTTTGTGGATCAGCGCGCCGACGGTGCTGGAATCGTCGAGCGGATCGCCGGTGACGATCCTTGCCGCCAGAGCCTCGACCTTTTCCAGAAGCTTGTCGGCGACGGATTCATGAACGATCAGGCGACTGCCGGCAATGCAGACCTGACCCGAGCAATGGAAGGCGCCGCCCGAAATCTTCGCGGCAGCGGCATCGAGATCGGCATCGGCGAAGACAACCTGCGGACCCTTGCCGCCGAGTTCCAGGCCGACCCTTTTGATATTCTGGCCGGCAATCGCGCCGATGATGCGGCCGACGCGCTGCGAACCGGTGAAGGTGACCATGTCGACATCGGGATGCTCGGCGAAGATCTGGCCGACATCGGCGCCATAGCCTGTTACGACATTCAACACACCGTCCGGCAAGCCAGCCTCGCGGGCAAGTTCTGCGAGGCGGATGGTCGAGCCCGAGGTGAATTCGCTGGGTTTGATGACGACGGTGCAGCCTGCGCCAATCGCCCAGGGAATGCGCTCGGAGCCAATCAACAGCGGGAAATTCCACGGCGTGATGATGCCGACGACGCCGGCCGGCTCGCGCAGCACGAGACCGAGCGTATTGGCACCCATATCATTATGCGTTTCGCCTTCCAGGCCCTGTGCGTGGCCGGCGGCATAGTGCCAGAGCGTCGCGGAAAAGCCCATCTCGCCGCGCGCCTGGTTGATTGCCTTGCCGACCTCCAGCGCCTCGATGGTGGCAAGCTCCTCGATGTTCGCTTCGATCAGATCAGCGACGCGGCGCATGATGCGGGCACGCTCGCCACCAGTCATTTTCGGCCAGGGGCCATTGTCGAAGGCGTTGCGGGCAGCTGCAATTGCAGCCTCGGCGTCGGCACGCGAACCTCTCGGAATGGCGCCGACGATATGGCCGGGGTGAGCAGGACTTTCGCGGTTGATCGTCTCTCCTGACTGGGCGGGAACGCTCCTGCCATCGATCAGCATGGAATAGCGGCGGTCCTGCAGAAGGCGCGGATCGTCTAGGCGCGGCGCGATGAAGCGATATTGGACGGTCATGACTTTGTCCTTGATTGCTGAGTGGGACTGCTGATGGGCGACTACTGTCGGGCGGCCCAACTGAGGCCGCGCCGGAGAATGAGAGGCATGTAGGGATGGTTGAATTCGGCGGCGACATGACCGAGTGCCGAATAGAAGATGCGGCCCTCGCCGAAATGCCGCTTGAAGACTACCGGCATCGCGATATTGCGCGCGGCCGGATCGTACTGGCCGGTAAAGGTTGTGGTGGCGAGGATTTCGACCGAAGGATCGTAGTGCAGGTAATATTGCTCCGAGCGGTAGTCGAAATCCGGGATACCTTCCATCAGCGGATCGTCCTGCCGCGTCACCGCGACCCGGAAGTCGATGATATTGCCGGGATGGGCGACCCAGGTGACGCCTGAGACGTAGCGGAAGGGGGCGCTTTCCTTGAAGGAAGTGGCAAGGCAGCCATGATGGCCGCCGAGGCCAAGCCCGCCACGTACTGCTTCAACAAGCGCATTGGCATGCGGCTTTTCCAGCGTCTCGCCGGTGATTACAGGGACCAAAAGGTCGGTTTTTGCAAGCTGCGGAGAGCCGAAGATGTCGAGATCATTGGTGATCTCGACCGCAAAGCCGTCTTCACGCAGCAACTCGCCGACGATATTGGCGCATGGTTCCGGCTCATGGCCTGCCCAGCCGCCCCAGACGATGATCGCCTTCTTCATCCTTCCTCCTTCAGAGCGTTTCCGTTCTTTCTTTTGAACTACGAAAATTCTCTATCTCTTTGTCTTCACGCAATTCCGGAGGTAAGACCGCTGCCTGCTTTCACCGGAATTGCTCTAGGCCTGATGCAGCAGACCTTCGATGGTAACACTATGGCGCAACGGCTCGCCGGCCAGATAGCGTTCTATCTCTTCGACCACGAGGCGGCCAAGACGATGGCGCTCGCATCCGATGGCGCCAGCAATATGTGGCGTCATCAGTACATTCTCCAGCGTATAAAGAGGGGAATCGACCGGCGGTGTTTCCGGCTCCGTCACATCGAGAATTGCCCAGAGCCGGCCACTGACGAGTTCGGCCTCCAGTGCTGCGCTATCGACAATGCCGCCACGGGCGGTGTTGATCAGCGTTGCGCCGTCGGGCATGCGGGCCAGCATGCCGGCGTCGATCATGCCGCGGGTGGATGCGAGCAACGGCGCGTGGATGGAAATCGTGTCGCAGCTTTTCATCAGTTCGTCGAGAGGAACAAGCGTTGCGCCCATGCGGCGCGCCTCTGACGCATCGACCAACGGATCGTGCAGCAGGATTTCGATGCCGAACGGTCGCAGAAGCTCAATGACACGACGGCCGATGCGCGAGGCGCCGATGATGCCGACACGCTTTTCCCAATTACCGGCGTCGCCGTCATATTGCTGGGAAACGCCGATGAAGCTGCGCTTCGACGTATAGTCCCGGCGAAACCGGAAAACCTGCTTGTTCGCAAAAAGAATGGCGGCAAGTGTAAATTCGGCGACAGGAACGGCATTCGCATCCGCAGCATTGGTAACGACCACGCCACGCTCGAAAACTTCCGGCGCGACGAAATGCTTCACCGACCCGGCCGCATGAGCGATCAGCCGCAGTTTGGGGGCAGTGTCGAGGACCGCTGCATCGATCATCGGGCAGCCCCAACCGGTTACGAGGATCTCCGCATCCGTGAGAATCTGCCTTGCTGCAGCGGTAGAGAAATCGCCAATCGGCAATTCGCCCGGCATTCGGCAGGCCCGCTTCAACCTGGCTGTATCAGCAGTGGCAAAGAGCTTTTCAATGCCAAAGGGTCCGAAGGCGAAAGCAAGGGCCGGGCGGGCTTTCTCTGCGATCGAAGCATCCTGAAGCAATTGCACTCTCCCTTGCGCCAAGAAGAACTTCGCGCAGTACCGGAGCGGTCAAGCCGCCTCCCGCATCAGATCGCATGGATGCGCAAGTTGCGCAAGTTAATTACGCATGTTTCTCAAGTTTGCGCAATTTGCGCAACGGTCTCACCGCGCTGCAAGTTGACGCCGCATTCGATCTGCAGGGGCGTGGCACTGGGATCTGCAAGCCGCCGCTGTACAAGGCCGATGGCCTGCCGGGCCATCTCGGCACAGTCGACGCGCATTGTCGTCAGCCTTGGATGCATGAGCGCGGCATAGGGAAGGTCGTCGAAACCAATGACGGAGATCTTTTCCGGCACGGGAATGCCGGCCGCCCCGAGGGCGTTCATGAGACGGAAAGCACCCATATCGTTGGCGCAGAAAACGCTCGTCCAACCGGCTTCGCCGCGGGCACGCTTCTCCACCTCAGCCAGCAATTCCGCATCGGTGCCGCCAGCAACGCTGATTGCCGTAGAGACCGCATCGGGACAGGCCTCCAGCGCTGAATAGAAACCGCGGCGGCGCTGGGTCGTCGTCCAGCGCGTATGATCGTGGATATAAAGAAGATTCCGGTGACCCGCGTTTAGCAGGGTGCGGCCTGCGAGTTCGGCTCCAAAGAAATTGTTGGGCGCCACGCAGTCAAAGCGCATGGCGGGATCATAACCATTGACCAGCACGGCGTGGCGCGTGCCATCGAGGAAATGCGATGCAAGATTTTCGGAGAGGTCGATGCCGACAAAGATCGTCATGTTCGCCTCTTCATTCTCCTGGTCGCGCAGCATGCGCTCTGGATCAAGGGAGGTCTCGTCCACCATGCGGATGGAGAGCGTGAAGCCTCCGTCTCGGGCGCTGCTCTTCAGGCCGGCGATGACAGCTTCGTAGAAGGGCGCAAGGCCGCCCGTGGCAAGGCTTCCCGTCACATAGGCACGCAGGTGGCGCATTTGCGCGGCCGGCTGGCGTCCGCGTCCGAGATAACCGGCATCCTGCGCAAGTTTGCGGATTTGCATGCGGCGCTCGTCGCTGATGCCTCGCGCATCGGACAGTGCGCGCGAAACAGTGCTGACGGAAACGCCCGCTGCTTTTGCGATCGCAATTTGGTTCGCGTCGGGCTTACCTGATTTCTTCACTACCTGTCCTCCTGAACCCTTCGATCAAACGAGGATTCCCGCGACAAATCCACCCTTTGCCACGCATTTTCAATAGCTCTTCGCAGCTTATCGCAGCGCAAGAGACGGTATGTTGCGCAATCAAATTTGCACAAAGCTGAAATTTGCGCAATTGACAACGCAAATTGCGCATGCAGAATTGCGACCCTGTAGAAGGACGGTCCCGCGGCGCGCATTGCGTTTGCGCTCAGTCCGGTGCCGTCGGTTTCGGGAGGAGGAGTTCCATGACAAACGACATGAAACGCGAATTCATTCAGGCGATGATCAGTCGCCGCCAGCTTCTGCAGGCTGCCGGCGCCGGTGCTACGGCTGCCGCCATGTCCGGCTTCGGCTCGGTTGCGAGCGCGCAGGAGAAGGTGGAGCTGACCATCTGGGCCTGGACGCCCGACACGCAGAGCGAGATCGACCTCTTCTCCAAGGCCTTCCCGAATATCAGCGTGAAGCTCGAGAATGCCGGCCAAGGCCCGGACGAATATGTGAAACTGCGCAACGCTATCCAGGCCGGCAGCGGCCTGCCCGATGTCGGCCAGGTCGAATTCACGAACATTCCGGGTTTTCGCCAGCTGCAGGCGCTGCTTGATATGGGCCAGCATGGCGCCAACGAGGTCAAGGACAAGTTCATCGACTGGACTTGGGCTTCTGCTTCGGATGGCGATGCCGTCTACGGTATTCCGTGGGACTCCGGCCCGATGGGTATTCTTTACCGTGCCGACGTGCTTGACCAGCACAAGATTGCAGTTCCGAAGACCTGGGCCGAATTTTCCGCCAACTCCAAGGCGCTCTCCAAGGCCGCGCCCGGCACTTACCTTACCAATTTCGGTGGCACGGCAGACGGCGGCTGGGTGATTGCACTTCTCGCGCAGGCCGGCTGGAAGCCCTTCGAGCTCAAGGGCACGGATCTCAAGCTGAACCTCAACGATGCGATCGCCAAGAAATGGGCCGTCTTCTGGCAGGACCTGATCGATGCCGACGCCGTCGGCGTCAAGACGCCGGTCTGGACCACCGACTGGTTCACCGGGCTCGATGAAGGCACCTATGCGTCGTGGATGACGGGTGCCTGGGGCGCCGTCTTCATTCCGCAGTTTGCCAAGAAGAGCAACGGCCACTGGCGCGCAGCACCTCTTCCGCAGTGGGAAGAGGGCAAATATGTCTCCGCCAATCTCGGCGGATCCACCTTCGCCGTCTTCAACACGACGAAGCATCCGAAGGAAGCCACGCAGCTTGCCGTCTTCCTCGGCAGCAATCCGGAAGTGGCGCGCATGTGGACGACCAAGCAGTACCTCTTCCCGGTTCTGAAGGAGCTTACCTCCGATCAGGAGCTGATGGGCCACAAGTACGATCTCTATGGCGGCCAGGCCGTCAACGAGGTCTTCGCCGAAAGCGCCAAACACGTCGACTCTTCGTTCCAGTATGCGCCGTTCCAGGATTATCTCGCTGCCCAGGTGCAGCAGGAATTCTCGGCCTCCATCGGCGGCAAGGGCTCGCTCAGCGATGCCTTCGATCGCTTGCAGGAAGGGGTCAGCGCCTATTGCTCCGACCAGGGCTACACCGTCTCCCAAGGATGAGCCGCGGGGATGCGGGATTTTCTTCCCGCATCCTTTTGCATCACGCGCGCCATGCCGGCGCATTTCGCATTGAACTGCCGGAGACGGATACATGGCCGGTTTGAAAAGCCGCAAGCGGCGATACCGGGTGAGCAAGGGAATTGCGCCCTATCTCTTCCTCGCGCCTTTCGCACTGCTTTTCATCGCCTTCCTGATCGCGCCGATGGCCTATGCCTTCACGCTGGCAATCTACAAGACAACAGTGGTTGCCGGGACGAAATTCGTCGGCGCGGAGAATTTCGCGCGCGCGCTCGGCGATCCCAAGTTCTGGCAGGGCGTCATCGTGCTGGTGAAATTTGCCCTGATCCAGATCCCCGGCATGGTGGCAGCGGCGCTACTTATCGCTCTCATTCTCGATAGCGGCACGGTTTATGCAAAGAGTTTTTTCCGCATCAGCTTCTTCATTCCCTATGCCGTGCCGGCCGTTATCGCGACGTTGATCTGGGGCTATCTCTACGGCCCGTCGTTTGGACCGTTCACACAGCTTGCCACGGCCATCGGTCTGCCGCCGCCGAATTTCCTCGGGCCGAGCACGATATTGCCGTCGATCGCCAATATCGCGAACTGGGAATATACCGGCTATCAGATGATCATCTATTACGCCGCCCTGCAGGCCATTCCGGCCGATCTCGAAGAGGCGGCCTCCATGGACGGGGCGAACAGCTTTACCTATGCGATGCGGGTGAAATTGCCGCTGATCGCTCCGATGGTCGTCGTCACCATCATCTTCTCGATCATCGGCTCGCTGCAGCTCTTCTCCGAGCCCTATTTGCTGCGCAATCTGGCGCCGACTGTCATCAACAATGCCTTTACGCCGAACTACTACGCCTACACGCTCGCCTTTACCAACCAGCAGTACAACTATTCGGCTGCGGTTTCCTTTGTGCTCGGCGGCGTCACGGCGGTGATCTCCTATGCCTTCATGCTGATCGTCAACCGCGGAGGCCGCAAATGACCATCGTCGGCAAATCGAAACGCTCTTCCGCCTTTCGCCGCAATCGCTGGACGCTGACGGCAATCCTCGCTGTGATCTGGCTTTATACGGCGCTGCCGCTGTTTTACGTCCTGGTGGCGGCATCCAAATCGAACAACGACCTCTTTACCACCTTCGGGCTGTGGTTCTCGGGCGACTTCCGGCTTTTCGAGAATATCCGCCAGGTCTTTTCCTATCAGGGTGGCATCTTTGCCCGGTGGCTGCTCAATACCGTTTTCTATGCAACGGTTGCCGGCATCGGCGCGGCACTGTTTTCAACCATGGCCGGCTATGCGCTGGCAAAATATGACTTCCGCGGCAAGCGCCTGATCTTTGCGATCATCCTCGGCGCTGTCATGATCCCGCAGACGGCGCTGGTCGTGCCGCTCTTCCTGCTGATGTCGAAGGTAGGCATGGTCAATACGCCGTGGGCGGTCATCCTGCCGTCGCTGGTCTATCCCCCGGGCGTCTTCCTCATGCGGGTCTATGCCGACGATGCCATTCCGAATGAGCTGATCGATGCCGGTCGAGTCGATGGCGCAGGTGAATTCCATATCTTCTCGGCGCTGACGCTCAGGCTTCTGATGCCGGGCTTTGCCACCGTGCTGATCCTCTCTTTCGTGGCGACCTGGAACAACTACTTCCTGCCGCTCGTGGTGCTGAGTTCGGCCGAATATTTCCCCGTCACGGTGGGGCTGGCGCAATGGTACGCGACGGCGACCGTCGGTTCGGGCGGCGGGGCGGCTCTTTTCACGCTGGTACTGGCCGGCGCACTCATCAGCATCGTTCCCGTCATCATCGCATTCATCGTCATGCAACGCTTCTGGCAAGGCGGCCTCGGCGCCGGCGGCGTCAAGGCGTGAGGAGACTGGCACATGGCCGTCATTGAACTTCGCAAGATCCGCAAATCCTTCGGTGCACTCGACATCATCGGCGGACTGGACCTCCATATAGAAGACGGCGAATTCGTCGTCTTCGTCGGTCCGTCGGGCAGCGGCAAGTCAACGCTGCTGCGCCTCGTCGCCGGTCTGGAGGAGGCCACCTCCGGCCAAATCCTGATCGACGGCGAGGATGTTACGGAGCTCGGCCCGGCAGACCGCAGCCTGTCCATGGTCTTTCAGTCCTATGCTCTCTATCCGCACAAGACCGTGCGCGCCAATATGGCCTTCGGGCTGGAGGTGGCGCGCACGCCGAAGGCGGAGATTGCGCGGCGCGTGCAGGCGGCGGCGGCGTCGCTGAGGCTCGAACCGTATCTCGACCGCAAACCGAAGGAGCTTTCCGGCGGCCAGCGGCAGCGCGTGGCGATCGGCCGTGCCATCGTGCGCGATCCCGTCGCCTTCCTTTTCGACGAGCCCTTATCGAATCTCGATGCGGCACTCCGCGCGGAAATGCGCATCGAGATCGCCAAGCTGCACCAGCGGCTGAAAGCGACGATGATTTACGTCACCCATGACCAGGTCGAGGCGATGACGCTTGCCGATAAGATCGTGGTCCTAAAAGATGGAGAAATCCAGCAGATCGGCTCGCCGATCGATCTTTACGAGAAGCCGGCCAATCTTTTCGTCGCGCAATTTCTCGGCTCGCCGAAGATGAACGTCTTCGACGCGGAACGCGTGGATGGCGGACTACGCGTGGCCAGTTCGGGGCGCCTCGACCTCGCTTCGGCGCCCGCCAATGCAGCCAAGCTTGGCGTACGGCCGGAAGACATTACCGTGACCGCTGTCGGCCAGGGTAATCTCGACGGCAAGGTGGACGTGGTGGAGCGACTGGGCTCGGATACTTACGCCTATGTCGCCCTTTCCGACGGTGCGCTGGTAACGGTGCGGCTTGCCGGAAATGCCCGGCTCACCGTCGGCGAGGCCATCAGCCTGCAGTTCGATAGGAATGAACTGCATCTTTTCGACGGGGCCGGCCATGCAATCGCCCTGTAAACACGTGCATTTTCATATACAAGCCGCCTCTAATCTTCTTATTTTTGCAGATATGTAACCGAGATAACTTTTTACTGACGTGTAACTTGGCTAAGGTCCGCGCATCTGTGGCTTGCAAAAGGTGAGATGCATGGCAGGTGAAACGGTACTCGTCGTCGGCGGTGCGGGATATATTGGCTCGCATACGTGTCTTGATCTGGCGAACAAGGGTTACAAGCCCGTCGTCTTCGATAATTTTTCCAACGGCCATCGCGAATTCGTCAAATGGGGACCGGCGGAAGAGGGCGATATTCGCGATAGGGCCCGTCTCGATGAGGTGCTGGCAAAGCATAAGCCGTCGGCAATCCTGCATTTCGCGGCGCTGATCGAAGTCGGCGAATCGGTCAAGGATCCGGTCTCGTTCTATGAGAATAATGTCATCGGCACGCTGACGCTGTTGTCGGCGGCGCAGGCCGCCGACATCAATGCCTTCGTCTTCTCGTCCACCTGCGCGACCTATGGTCTGCCGCAGAGCGTGCCGCTCGATGAGACGCATCGCCAGGTGCCGATCAATCCCTACGGCCGTACCAAATATATCGTCGAGCAGGCGCTTGCCGATTACGACCAGTACAAGAGCCTTCGCTCCGTCGTGCTGCGTTATTTCAATGCCGCCGGTGCCGATTTCGAAGGCCGGATCGGCGAATGGCACCAGCCGGAAACGCATGCGATCCCGCTGGCGATCGATGCAGCGCTCGGCCGTCGCCAGGGGTTCAAGGTTTTCGGCAGCGATTACGAGACGCGCGACGGCACCTGCGTGCGCGACTATATCCATGTTCTCGATCTTGCTGACGCACATGTGCGCGCCGTCCAATATCTGCTTGATGGCGGTGAATCCGTCGCGCTCAATCTTGGCACGGGCACCGGCACGACGGTGAAGGAACTGCTCGGCGCCATCGAAGACGTCTCCCGAAAGCCGTTCCCGGTCGAGTATATCGGTCGTCGCGAGGGCGATTCGCATACGCTGGTTGCCAATAACGACAAGGCGCGGGACGTGTTGGGCTGGGTGCCGCAATATGATCTCTCGCGGATCATCCAGTCGGCCTGGAACTGRCATGCGCGATCAAACCATCACTAAACGCGGCTCAAAGCCCAACGTTCTCGTCATCACTGCGGACCAATGGCGCGGCGATTGTCTCTCTTCTGTGGGGCACGCCTGCGTCAGGACGCCCAATGTCGATGCCCTGGCTAAAGACGGGACGCTCTTCCGGCGGCATTATGCCGGTGCCGCTCCCTGTTCGCCGGCGCGGGCCACGCTCTATACCGGCCTCTACCAGATGAACCACCGGGTCTGCCGGAACGGTTCGCCGCTCGACCGGCGTTTCGACAATCTGGCGCTGGCAGCAAGGCGGGCGGGTTACGACCCGACGCTGTTCGGCTATACGGATACGGCGCCCGATCCGCGCGATATGGATGCCAATGACCCGCATTTGACGACCTATGAAGGTGTGTTGCCGGGTTTCACTGTCCGCCAGCTTCTGCCGGAGCATGAGAGGCAGTGGCTCTCATGGCTACGCTCACGCGGCCGCGCGGATGCCACCAGCCGCGATGTCCATATTCCGGTCGGGACTGTCGGAGGGGAAATCTCGAATGCGGCGCCAGCCTATTCACGCGGAGAGACGCAGACCGCCTTCCTGACAGGGGAATTCATCCGCTGGATGGGCGAGCAGGATGCGCCATGGTTCGCGCATATTTCCTTTTTGCGGCCGCACCCGCCTTTCTCCGTGCCGGAGCCCTTCAACCGGATGTTCGGGCCTGGGGAAGGCCCTGCTTTTGCGCGTGCGACGGACCGTGAAAGGGAACAGCAAGGCCATCCCTATCTCGCCTATGCCATGCCGCGAACTCAAAAGGGCAGCTTCATCCATGGAGCGGAGGGACCGCTCAGCGATTTGAGCGCTGCCGACTTCGACGCCATCCGGTCGATCTACTATGGGATGATCGCCGAGGTGGATGACCAGCTCGGTCGGATCTGGCAGGCGCTGAAGGATGCGGACGAATGGGACAACACGATCATCGTCTTCACGTCCGATCATGCCGAGATGGCGGGTGATCACTGGACGCTCGGCAAGGGCGGCTATTTCGAGGGCAGCTATCATATTCCTCTCGTCATCCGCGATCCTCGCGCGGCTTCAGCCGGCGGTATCGTCGAGAGTTTCACCAGTGCTGCCGATGTGTTCCCGACGCTCTGCGATCGGCTCGGCATCAGACCTGCCAATGATATCGACGGGCGCTCGCTTGCGCCTTTCCTCGATGGCGGTATGGCGCAGGGCTGGCGGGATGCGGCGTTCTGGGAATTCGATTTCCGGGATATCGCCCATGGCGAAGCGGAACGGCATTTCGGCCTTCGGCCGAACGAGCTGAATCTTGCCGTCATCCGCGACGAGCGATTCAAATATGTACATTTCACTTCATTGCCAGCACTGCTCTTCGATCTCGTCAAGGATCCGATGGAGCTGCGCAATCTTGCCGATGATCCGGCCTATGCTTCGGTGCGGCTCCACTATGCCGAACGGCTGCTGTCGCTCAGAGCGCGACATCTGGATCAGACGCTTGCCTATACCGAGCTGACGGAAAAAGGGCCGGTGATGTACCGGCCCTGAGCGGCGTCAGAAGTTTCCGAGGAAGTCCCGCTTGCCGACCGGCGCACCCTGATTGCGCAGGATGGCGTGTGCCGTCGTCACGTGGAAATAGAAGTTCGGCAGCGCGAAGAGCGCGACATATTCGATGCCGGGAACGACAGAGCCGTTGCGGCCCGGAACCGTGATTTCCCTTAGATCGCTGCCATCAAGAGCTTCGGCAGAAAAGCTCGCAAGGTAAGCTTCGGTCTTGGCCATACGCTCCCGCAGGTCGGCGATCGTCGTTTCATTATCTTCGAACTTCGGCGCCTCAGTTGCCGTCAGGCGGGCGAGCGCGAACTTCGCGCTATCGCTGGCGCGCTGATACTGGCCGGAAAGCGGCAGCATATCCGGGGCAAGGCGTGCATTTATGAGGATGGTCGGGTCGATTTTCTTTTCCTCGGCATAGGCTTCCGCCTTGTCGAGATAGGTCTTCAGACTGGCAATGCCGCGCTGGAACATCGGCACGGTCAAACGATACATCGAAATGGACATTGGTCCTCTCTCCAAATTCTTTAAAAAACGGCTGTGTGCGCAGGCCGTTGGGGCTCCGCCTAGATGGGGATCTCTACGGCTTTCGCAATACGCGCCTGTGACGGTCCTTTCCCATGATGGCCAGATTGCAACAGACCAATCATGCACAATTCACCTTGGCAGAATGGCTTCTACTCCGCAGCGACAGCGGAAATCGGCAAAGAGACTTGACGTCGTTTCGGAATGAATATTCCGCGAAACAAATTTTACGGTTTGTTTGTTCCGTTTTAACGGAACCGCCACGGGAGGGGCGGCATGGGATTGAGGTTCGCAGACGGATGTCTGGGACCCCGGCGTGAGGAGGGTGCAGCCGGGCACCGCTTTGTGGAGGAAATGCAATGAAAAGATTTATCCTGGGCACCGCGATGGCGCTCGTCCTGTCGACGACCGCACATGCGGAAACCGTTGGCGTTTCGATGGCGAAATTCGACGACAACTTCCTGACCGTTCTGCGCAACGGCATGACCGATTATGCAAAGACGCTGAATGGCGTCACCCTGCAGGTTGAAGACGCGCAGAACGACGTTTCCAAGCAGCAGAGCCAGATCCAGAATTTCATCGCCTCCAAGGTCGATGCAATCATCGTCAACCCTGTCGATACCGATGCGACGACGGCAATGTCGAAGCTCGCTGCCGATGCCGGCATTCCGCTGGTTTACGTCAACCGTCAGCCGGTCAACGTCGACACGCTGCCCGAAAAGCAGGCTTTCGTCGCTTCCAACGAACAGGAATCCGGCACGCTGGAAACCAAGGAAATCTGCCGTATTCTCGGCGGCAAGGGCAAGGCCGTCGTTATCATGGGCGAGCTTTCCAACCAGGCTGCGCGCATGCGCACCCAGGACGTTCATGATGTCGTCAAGACAGACGAATGCAAGGGACTGGAGATCGTGGAAGAGCAGACGGCCAACTGGGATCGTACCCAGGGCGCCGACCTGATGACCAACTGGCTCTCCAGCGGCATCGAGTTCGATGCCGTGATCTCCAACAACGACGAAATGGCGATCGGCGCCATCCAGGCGCTGAAGGCAGCCGGCAAGGATATGACCAAGGTCGTCGTCGGCGGCGTCGACGCCACGCAGGACGCGCTTGCCGCAATGCAGGCCGGCGACCTCGACGTCACCGTGTTCCAGGATGCCGCGGGCCAAGGCAAGGGCGCGCTCGACACGGCACTCAAGATTGCCAAGGGCGAAAAGGTCGAGAAGAAGGTCTACATCCCCTTCCAGCTCGTCACGCCTGCCAACGTCAAGGACTTTGTCTCCAAGAACTGAGGCGAACGCCAAGCAGGATGCGGGTTCTGCCCGCATCCTTTCAGCCTGTCCGTATCCGGAGGAGATGATATGGTCGTCAGCCCGTCAACCATGGCCGCCGTGCGCGCAAGCGGCGCAGTTCCGAATGCGGAATATCTCTTGAGCGCAGAGGGCGTTCGCAAGGAATTTCCGGGGGTCGTCGCGCTCGACGATGTGCAGTTCCGGCTGAAGCGCGCTTCCGTGCATGCGCTGATGGGTGAAAACGGCGCCGGCAAGTCGACTCTGATGAAAATCCTCGCCGGCATCTACACGCCCGACAAGGGCGATATCCGCCTGAAAGGGGCGGAAATCCGGTTGAAATCTCCGCTCGATGCGCTGGAGAATGGGATCGCCATGATCCATCAGGAGCTGAACCTGATGCCGTTCATGACGGTTGCAGAAAATATCTGGATTCGCCGCGAGCCCAAGAACCGCTTCGGTTTCGTCGACCACGGCGCGATGCATCGCATGACCGAGGCGCTGTTTGCCCGGCTCAATATCGCGATCGATCCCGATATCGAGGTCCGCTACCTCTCGGTCGCAAACCGGCAAATGGTCGAGATCGCCAAGGCAGTTTCCTACAATTCCGACGTCCTCATCATGGACGAGCCGACCTCGGCGCTGACGGAGCGCGAGGTCGAGCATCTTTTCCGCATCGATCGCGACCTGAGATCCCAGGGCATCGGCATCGTCTACATCACCCACAAGATGAACGAGCTCTTCGAGATCGCCGACGAGTTCTCCGTGTTCCGTGACGGCAAATATATCGGCACGCATGCCTCCACTGATGTCACCCGCGACGACATCATCCGCATGATGGTCGGCCGCGAGATCACCCAGATGTTCCCGAAGGAAGAGGTGCCGATCGGCGAGGTGGTACTGTCGGTGAAGGACCTCAGCCTGTCCGGCATCTTCCGCGACGTTTCCTTCGAGGTGCGTTCGGGCGAAATCCTCGGTGTGGCAGGCCTCGTCGGCTCCGGCCGATCGAATGTCGCCGAAACGCTGTTCGGCGTGACACCGGCAAGCTCCGGCACGATCGAGCTTTTCGGCAAGCAGGTACAGATCACTTCGCCGACGACAGCGATCCGCAATCGCATGGCTTTCCTCACGGAAGATCGCAAGGATACGGGCTGTCTTCTGATCCTCAACGTGCTCGAAAACATGCAGGTCGCCGTGCTGCACGACAAATTCGTCAAGGGCGGCTTTGTTCAGGAAGGCGCGATTGAGGAAACCTGCGAGGACATGGCGCGCAAGCTGCGTGTCAAGACCCCGACCCTCTATGAGCGGGTCGAGAACCTCTCGGGCGGCAATCAGCAGAAGGTGCTGATCGGCCGCTGGCTGCTCACCAATCCGAAAATCCTGATTCTCGACGAGCCGACACGCGGCATCGATGTCGGGGCCAAGGCGGAAATCCATCGGCTGGTCACGGAAATGGCGCGCAACGGCGTCGCCGTCATCATGATCTCTTCGGAGATGCCCGAGGTTCTCGGCATGAGCGACCGTATCATGGTGATGCACGAGGGGCGCGTCACCGGTTTTCTCAATCGCGACGAAGCAACGCAGATCAAGGTGATGGAACTCGCCGCGCAGTGATTGCGCGTGACAACGATCGCCAAAGGGAGGTTTGACATGACTATCAAGGCAGCAGAGGGTACAGCACCCCTCGCAACCCGGCCGAGACGGCGGCGTGTGCCGCCGGAACTCAGCATCTTCCTCGTGCTGGTCGGTATTGCGCTCGTTTATGAAATTCTCGGCTGGATCTTTATCGGCCAGAGCTTTCTTCTGAACTCGCAGCGCCTGACGATCATGATCCTGCAGGTCTCCGTCATCGGCATCATCGCTGTCGGCGTCACCCAGGTCATCATCACCGGCGGCATCGATCTTTCGTCGGGCTCGGTCGTCGGCATGACGGCGATGATCGCAACCAGCTTCGCCCAGTCCTCTACCTGGGGACGAGCCGTCTTCCCCTCGCTGACCGACCTGCCCGCTCTCGTGCCGATCATGATCGGCCTGCTGATCGGGTCGGCTGCCGGTCTCATAAATGGCGCGCTCATCGCCTATACGAAGATCCCTCCCTTCATCGCAACGCTTGGCATGTTCGTTTCGGCGAGAGGCGTGGCGAAGTGGTATACGAAGGGGCAGCCGGTTTCCGGGATCACCGAGCAATTCCATTTCATCGGAACCAAGGCGTGGCCCGTCGTCGTTTTTCTGGTTGTTGCGCTGATCTTTCACATTGCGCTGCGCTACACCCGCTACGGCAAGTTCACATACGCCATCGGTGCGAACCCGCAGGCCGCGCGCGTCTCGGGCATCAATATCGAGGCGCATCTCGTCAAGGTTTATGTGATTGCGGGATTGCTTGCCGGTCTTGCCGGTATTGTTACGGCGGCTCGCGCTGAAACCGCCCAAGCCAGCATGGGTGTCGGATATGAACTCGACGCGATTGCCGCGACCGTCATCGGCGGCACTTCGCTCACCGGCGGCGTCGGACGCATCACTGGCACCGTCATCGGTACCGTCATTCTCGGCGTCATGACGTCAGGCTTCACCTTTCTCAGGATCGACGCTTACTACCAGGAAATCGTCAAGGGCGTCATCATCATCGCGGCCGTCGTTATCGACGTCTACAGGCAGAAGAAACGAACCAAGCACTGAACCGGGAAAAGGGGGCTTCGGCCCCCTTCACTGTTTATGGAGAACGGCTGTGGTCACAACGAAGGATCCAGGGCTCCGGATATCTTCAGATGGTGCACGAGTTTCTGGCGATCCCCCAAAATCATCTCGGGAGGGATATCGGCCGGATAGAAGAGATCGATTTCCAATCCCTCGGCGAGAGCGTCATCTGTCGGTCCGGGCAATTGTCTCTCACCTATGCGCGCTTCGAAGACCGCAAGCAGGAAGTCGAAGGTTTCGCCTTTCGGTGAAATAAACTTTTTTCGCTCGAGTTCGATCAGATCCACGCGATCCAGGGAAACGCCAATCTCCTCTGATATCTCGCGGCGAAATGCGACCGAAAAATCCTCGCCTTCTTCGACCGTTCCACCCGGCAGGGACCAGCCCGCGTGCATGCCGCTTCTCTTCGCGAGGACGATTTGACCGCTGGCATTGTGGATGATGCCGATCGCTCCGCCCCGCGCCCGTCGGGAAAAGTGCTTGTGTTTCTGTGCCTCAAAATCAGCTTCCGGTAGGGGCTGATCGGTCGCCGTCAGCCTGGCATTCGGGTGTCGTCGAGTAAGCGCGTGGAAAATTTCCTCACTCATGGAGTTCTTTCAGATCATTGGCAGAAAAGACTGTCTGCGCTGATTGAGGCTGCGGACCGCAGCATGCAAGGTATCTGCGGCGCCGCCGGTTTGCATCGCAAAAATGCATGGTTTCCACATTGCGCATTTGTAAAAAAAGAGGTGGCGCTTTCTGTCAGCTTTTCTATTGTTGCCGCTTCGGTCCGCCCGTTCGGGCAGTGCAGGAAAGCAGATGCAACTCGTATTCGACGGTCATAACGACGTTCTCCTTCGACTCTGGTCCCATGCGAAAGACGGAAGCGATCCGGTCGCGGAATTCGCAAATGGTACGACGGCAGGCCATATAGATGCCATCAGGTCTAAGGCTGGCGGTCTGGCGGGTGGCCTTTGTGCCATTTACGTTCCATCGGGCGATCTCGTGTTTGCCGATCCTGATGTGAACGGCCACTATGCGACGCCGCTTGCTGCTCCCCTCGACCCGCTGCCCTCGCTTGCTATCGCCACGGAGATGGCGGCGATTGCGCTCAGGCTCGACCGTGCCGGCGCCTGGCGGCTCTGCCGAACGGTGAAAGATATCCGCAAGGCGATGGCATCAGGCGTTTTTGCTGCTGTCCTGCATATCGAGGGCTGTGAAGCAATTGGCGCCGATCTCGCTGCTCTGGATGTTTTTTATGCTGCCGGGTTGCGTTCGCTCGGCCCGGTGTGGAGCCGGCACAATATCTTCGGGCATGGCGTGCCCTTTGCCTTCCCGAGCTCGCCGGATACGGCGCCGGGTTTGACGGAAGCCGGCTTCGCGCTGGTGCGCGAGTGCAACCGCCTCGGCATCATGATCGATCTTGCCCATATCACCGAGAAGGGTTTCTGGGATGTGGCGGAGACGAGCGACCAGCCGCTCGTCGCCAGCCATTCCAACGCCCATGCTCTGACACCGGTCGCCCGCAACCTCACCGACAGGCAGCTCGACGCGATCCGTGAGCGTCGCGGTCTTGTCGGTGTGAACTATGCGACGGCAATGCTTCGTCCGGATGGCCGCTCCGATGCCGATACGCCGCTTTCCGACATGATCCGCCATATCGATTACCTCGTGAACCGGGTCGGAATCGATTGCGTGGCGCTCGGTTCGGACTTTGACGGTGCTACCATTCCGGAAGAAATCGGTGATGCCTCGGGCAACCAGAGGCTGATTGCCGCTCTCCGGCAAGCTGGCTATGGTGCGGAGGACTTGACCAAAATGGCCAGCGAAAACTGGCTTCGCATTCTGGCTTCGGCGTGGAGGGAAGAGGACGCCTGAGACCAAATAATACTTAGTAATCAATCAAAACAGGGGAACAAACCATGATGATTACCAAACTGAACCGTAGCTTCCGCCTTCTTTCCGCAGGGGCGGCCCTTTCGCTCCTGATGGTAGCAGCGCCTGCTGCCTTCGCAGAGACGCCGAAGGACACGCTCGTCGAAGGTTTCGCCATCGACGACATCATCTCGATGGATCCGGGCGAGGCTTTCGAGCTTTCGACGGCCGAGGTTACCAGCAACACCTACAGCCTGCTTGTTCGTCTCGACATGAACGACACCTCGAAGATCAAGGGTGACCTCGCCGACAGCTGGACGGTTTCCGATGACGGCCTGACCTACACCTTCAAACTGAAGCCGGATCTGAAGTTTGCGTCCGGCAATCCGATCACCGCCGAAGACGTTGCCTGGTCCTTCGAGCGCGCCGTGAAGCTCGACAAGAGCCCGGCCTTCATTCTCACGCAGTTCGGCTTGACTGGCGACAACGTCGCCGAGAAGGCCAAGGCTGTCGACCCGACCACCTTCACCTTCACTGTCGACAAGGCCTATGCGCCGAGCTTCGTGCTGAACTGCCTGACGGCAACGGTTGCTTCGGTCGTCGACAAGAAGCTGGTGGTGGACCATGTGAAACCGGTCACGGTCGATGCCGATCACAAGTACGACAACGATTTCGGCAATGACTGGCTGAAGACGAATTATGCCGGTTCCGGCGCTTACAAACTGCGTGAGTGGCGCGCCAACGAAGTTGTCGTCATGGAGCGCAACGACAATTATTACGGCGAGAAGGCAAAGCTTAACCGCGTCATCTATCGCTACATGAAGGAAAGCTCGGCTCAGCGGCTGGCGCTCGAGGCCGGTGATATCGATATCGCCCGCAACCTCGAGCCCAATGATCTCGACGCTGTTGCCAAGAACGCAGATCTGGCGACGACCAATGCGCCGAAGAGCACCGTCTATTACGTCAGCCTCAACAGCAAGAACGAGAACCTGAAGAAGCCTGAGGTCCAGGAAGCCTTCAAGTATCTCGTCGACTATGACGCGATCGGTGCGACCCTCATCAAGGGCATCGGCGAAATCCACCAGACCTTCCTGCCGACCGGCCAACTTGGCGCATTGAACGAGAACCCTTACAAGCTCGACGTTGCCAAGGCGAAGGAGTTGCTTGCCAAGGCCGGCCTGCCGGACGGTATCTCGGTCACCATGGACGTGCGCAACACGCAGCCGGTCACCGGTATTGCCGAATCCATGCAGCAGACGCTCGCCCAGGCCGGCGTGAAGATGGAGATCATCCCCGGCGACGGCAAGCAGACGCTGACGAAGTACCGCGCCCGCACGCACGACATGTATATCGGCCAGTGGGGCTCGGACTATTTCGACCCGAACTCCAACGCCGATACCTTCACCTCCAATCCGGACAATTCCGACGCGGGCACGGTGAAGACCCTTGCATGGCGCAATACCTGGGAAGCGCCCGAGCTTGACAAGGAAACCAAGGCTGCCCTGCTCGAACGTGACGCCGCCAAACGCGCCGGCATGTACGAGGACGTGCAGAAGAAGTTTCTCGCCAACAGCCCCTTCGTCATCATCTTCCAGCAGATCGAAGTGGCCGGCTATCGCAAGAGCCTTAAGGACTTCAAGTTGGGTCCAAGCTTCGATACCAACTATGTAGGCCCGATCTCGAAGTGATGAGCCGGTCAGGCTGATCCAGTGAGTATTGTCGAAACAAGACAGGAGGCGCGGCCCCGCAAGGGCCGTGCACTCTCCTTCGCAAAGGCGTTGGGGCGTTTCCTCTTCGCCGCAGTCACCACCTATCTCGGCCTTCTGGCCGTCACCTTCTTCATCGGCCGCGTCGTGCCGATCGATCCCGTGCTCGCCATACTCGGCGATCGCGCGCCGACCCATGTCGTGGAGCGCGTTCGCCGCGAGATGGGATTTGACCTGCCGCTTTACGAGCAGTTCTACGTCTATCTGAAAGGCATTCTCTCCGGGGATTTCGGCAATTCCGTCCTGACCACCAATCCGGTCATGGTCGATATCCGCCGCGTTTTCCCCGCTACGCTGGAGCTTGCGACCGTCGGCACGATCATCGGTTCGGTCATCGGTGTCCCGCTTGGCGTACTCGCTGCCGTGCGCCGCGGCAGCATTGTCGATCAGATCGTGCGCGTCATCGGGCTTGTCGGATATTCGGTGCCGATCTTCTGGCTGGCGCTGATCTCGCTCGTCGTCTTTTATGCGCAGCTGCGCTGGGTGGCGTTCCCTGGTCGCATCGACATCGTCTACGAATACAGCTTCACCCCGGTTACCGGCTTCTACCTTCTCGACAGCGCCTGGCAGGGCCAATGGGATGTCTTCTACGACGTCTTCCGTCACATCATCCTGCCGGCCTCGCTGCTCGGTTATTTCTCGCTCGCCTATATCAGCCGTATGACCCGCAGCTTCATGCTGAACGAGCTGTCGCAGGAATATGTGGTGGCGGCCCGCGCGAAGGGACTTTCGGAAACGCGGGTGATCTGGGGCCATGCATTGAGGAATGCGGCGGTGCCACTCGTGACGGTGATTGCGCTTTCCTATGCAGGCCTGCTTGAGGGCTCGGTGCTGACGGAGACGGTCTTTTCCTGGCCCGGGATCGGCTTCTACATCACCAACTCGTTGCAAAGCGCAGATATGAACGCCGTGCTCGGCGGCACGATCGTCATCGGCACGGTTTTTGTCGGCATCAATCTCATTTCCGATCTTCTCTATCGGATACTCGACCCGAGGACGCGAAACCGATGACGGTTCCGACCACGCCTTCCACGCCGATCAGCCGCCGTGAGTGGCTACTGTCGGATCGACCGCAGTCGCGCACGCAGGCCCGGCTCGGCCGCGCCTATGTTACCTGGCGGCAGTTCACCGCCAACAGGCTCGCCGTCGTCGGTCTGCTCATCATTTTGGCGCTGCTGCTTGTCGCTGCTTTTGCCGATGTCATCGCCACGCATAATCCGGTCATGGGGGACTTGAAAAATGCCCGCCTGCTGCCGCCCGGCAGCGCCGGTTATCTGCTCGGCACCGACGACCAGGGTCGCGATATCTTTTCGCGCGTCGTCTACGGCTCCAGGCTGACGCTCCTCGTCGTCGTGCTGGTCGCCATCATTTCCGCGCCGATCGGACTCATCGTCGGTACGGTATCGGGTTATGCGGGCGGATGGGTGGATGCGACGCTGATGCGCATCACCGATATCTTCCTTGCCTTTCCGAAGCTCGTGCTGGCGCTCGCCTTCGTCGCGGCCCTCGGGCCTGGCATCCAGAACGCCATCATTGCGATCGCCATCACCTCCTGGCCCCCTTATGCGCGTATCGCCCGCGCCGAGACCCTGACCGTGCGGCGGTCCGACTATATTTCGGCGGTCAAGCTCATGGGCGCCTCGCCCCTGCGCATCATTGTGCGGCACATCATGCCGCTCTGCATTTCCTCGTTGATCGTGCGCGTGACGCTCGACATGGCCGGCATCATCCTGACGGCCGCCGGCCTTGGTTTCCTCGGTCTTGGCGCTCAGCCGCCGCTGCCGGAATGGGGCGCGATGATTGCTTCCGGCCGCCGCTTCATCCTCGACCAATGGTGGGTCGCGGCCATGCCCGGCATCGCCATCCTCGTCGTCAGCCTCGGCTTCAATCTCCTGGGTGACGGCCTGCGCGATGCGCTCGATCCGAAGGAGGCTGGTCAATGAGTTCGCTTCTAACCGTGAAAAACCTGCGCGTCAGCTACCCGACCCGGACCGGCGTCATCGAGGCCGTGCGTGGTGTCTCCTTCACGCTCGGCAAGGAGCGGCTGGGCATCGTCGGCGAATCCGGCTCCGGCAAGTCGCAGACCGGCCGCGCCATCATGGGCCTGACGCCGAAGCACGGTGTCGTCACCGCCGACACACTGGATTTCAGCGGCATCGATCTGCTGAAGGCATCGGCGGCCGAACGGCGCAAGCTGCGCGGCAAACGTATCGCGATGATCCTGCAGGATCCGAAATATTCGCTCGATCCGGTCATGACCATCGGCAAGCAGATTTGCGAAACGCTGCGCACGCATGAGAGGATCGGCAGAGGCGAGGCGCGACACCGTGCGGTCGACATGCTGGAAGCGGTGCAGATCCGCGATCCCCATCGCGTCTTTGATCTGTATCCCCACGAAGTTTCGGGTGGCATGGGTCAGCGTGCAATGATCGCGATGATGCTGATCGCCGGGCCGGAACTCCTGATCGCCGACGAGCCTACCTCGGCCCTCGACGTAACAGTCCAGCTCGATGTGCTGAGGATCATGGACCGGCTGGTGTCCGAGCGTGGCATGGGATTGATTTTCGTCTCTCACGACCTGAGGCTCGTTTCCTCCTTCTGCGACCGCGTCATCGTTATGTATGCTGGCCGCATTGTCGAAGAGATAGCCGCATCTGAGCTTCGCAATGCGAAGCATCCCTATACGCAGGGCTTGTTGAACTGCATGCCGCAGATCGGTGAAGATCGGCATCCGCTGCCGGTCCTTGACCGTAAGCCGGAGTGGGCAGCATGAGTACAGCGCTGTCTGCAGACCATCTCGGTGTCGTCTATGACCATTTCCATGCGTTGAAAGACGTGAGCGTTTCCATCGAGAGCGGCGAATCCTTTGGCCTCGTCGGTGAGTCCGGCTCGGGCAAGTCGACGCTGCTGCGCGCGGTCGCCGGGCTTGCGCCGGTCAGCGAGGGAACGATCCACATCCATGGCGAGGTGCTTAAAGGCTCGAAGCGAAGCAGAAGCTTCTACCGAGGCGTCCAGATGGTCTTTCAGGATCCCTATGGCTCGCTGCATCCCCGCCAGACGGTCGACCGGCTGCTTCTGGAGCCGCTCGCCATCCACGGTATCGGCGACGGCGAGAAGCGCATTGCCAGGGCGCTCGACGAGGTCGGGCTCGGCAACGGTTTTCGCTTCCGCTACCCACATCAGCTTTCCGGAGGCCAGCGGCAGCGCGTGGCGATCGCCCGCGCCCTGATCGTCGAGCCGTCGATCCTGCTGCTCGATGAGCCGACGTCGGCGCTCGACGCCTCCGTCCAAGCCGAAGTCCTCAACCTTCTGGAACAGATCCGCCGTGACAGGAAACTGACCTTCGTCATGGTCAGCCACGATCTCGGGGTCATCGCCCACATGTGCGAGAGGCTTGCCGTGATGCGCGGTGGCGCTGTTGTTGAACGGCTGACATCGGCCGAACTTGCCGCCGGGAGCGTTCACGAGGAGTACACGCGAAATTTGATGATCGCGAGCAAGGGTTTCGTGAAGGCTTGAAAGCCAATGTTTTCAAGCCTTTGAAAAACCTCGCACGGCATCGGCGTTAAGGATAATGTTTTCCTAAAACACGACCATTCGACTAGACTATTGACAGCTGCCTTGGTTCTGTCATGATCCCGTTAACGACCGTTAGCTTTCGTGATCGATGGAGGTTGAGGCATGTTCTTTCTCGGTGGGATGACCATGGGTTACCTCGATCCTCCGGTTAAGGCCGAGCGGAGGGATACCTCCTCCGTGACCATACCGGCGGAAAAGGATCGCCGGTTGATCGAAGCATCCCCCAATGCACCCCAGAGCGATGGCGCCGTTGAGCGCTCCTGGATCTGGGCATGGCGCACGCTCTGCTGAGCTGACGCCTGGGTGGATTTTCTCTTCCGTCTGCTCTGGACGGAATTTTATCTCTACCTACCTTATAGGGAATATAAGAATATAAATGCGAGCCAGCAATTCGGCCGCAAAACAAACAGACGGAGGCGACACATGGCAAATCTGGGTATTTCGCATACTCACGTGAACCAGTACGGATCCGTACCGGCGAAGAAGCCGGTCACCACGCGGCACAGAATCCAGACCGCGATCCATGCAACACTTTTCACGGCGGCTTTCCTTTTCGTCGTCGCCATGGTTTGCGGCGTCGTCGGCTGATGCCGGCACGTCCTCGAGCGCCACTCTGATGGTGCTCGTCTGATCGAGCATATGTCCGTCCGGAACAATTAGGATGCATCAGCATTCTCCTGACACTTCGGTGTTCATAGGAGAATGGTCATGAAAGGCATCCTGCTGTGGTTGCTCGGTATACCGATCCCCATCATCATCCTTCTTTACCTGTTCCACGCAGTCTAGCCCATTGCCGAAAGTAGGCGTGGGGCGCGGATCGTGCCGGGAACGCCGCGCAGGCGCATGGATATGTCCATGCGCCTTTTTCATGCCGACGGCGGAAAGCGCGAGATGGTCATTGCCTTGATTTATTTCGATCGTGTCCAAGTTTCCCCAGTGGCTTCGCAGGGGCGTCGGATAGCCATGACCATCCGCAAAGTCATGCCATGGAGCCGGACGATTTATCGCCGAAAACTGTGCGAACCGTCTGATGATCCTGCTTTTGCCGGCCGTCGAAGATGACTGACCCGTTCATGCGACAGTCATCGCAAGCAGTGCAGACCTAGCCAAAATCGCAGAGTTGTTTGGATCCAGAACCGAACCCATGAACATTTCCAGCCCGTCTCCAAGCGTGTCGCGCGAGTCCGACAAGAAGCAGATCGACCAAGGCGACTCGATCCGCTCGACCTATCTGTCCAACGAAGACATCAGGGTGCTGGGCGAAGATGTAGCCCGCAATGCCGTCAGCGCGCTGCCTGCCTTCGCACGTTTCGACTTCTTCGCGCGCAACAGGGAGAACGAGAAGGAAATCCTGCGCGTCTACCGCACGACCGCAACCGATGTCGAAGCCGGGGAGACGATTACGCCAGCGGCCGAATGGCTGCTCGACAACCATTATATCATCGAAGAGGCCATTCACGAGGTCCGCCGCGATTTCCCGCGCCGCTTCTATCGCGAACTGCCGTTGATGAAGGTCGACGGTGTCGGGATTCCACGCACGCTTGTCCTCGCCTGGCTCTATGTCGCCCATACCCACAGCACTGTCTCAGAGGAAAGCCTGACGGCGCTGGTCGAAGGCTTCCAGCAGCATGAGACGCTGAAGATCGGCGAGCTTTGGGCTTTGCCGACGCTGGTACGCTTCGTGCTCGTCGAAAATCTCCGGCGTATTTCGAGCCGCGTCGAGCGTAGCCGCCGCCTGCGCCGCCGTGCCAATGAGGCCGCGGACGAGCTGGTGCGCCTTGCCGACACGGCAAAGGCCGCTGCCTATCTGAAGACGCTCGAAGAGTTTGCCGAGGACAATACGTTTTCGACGCAGTTTCTCTATCGCATGCGTGATGGCTCGCGGACTTCGAGCCTCGCCCTTTCCTGGCTCGATGAGCGGCTCGAAAAACTTGGTCGTGACAGCGAAGAAACGCTGATGGCGGAACACAGCCGGCTTTCTTCCGGCAATGTCATGATGGGTAACATCATCCGCAGTCTGCGGGAGATAAACGATGCGGACTGGTCCGTCTGGGTCGAGCAGGTCAGTCATGTCGACAGGCTGCTCTGGGATCATTCGGATTATGGCGATCTCGATTCCGGCTCGCGCAATACTTATCGCAAACAGATCGAGAAGCTTGCCATGCACTCGCCGCTGAGCGAAGTGGAAATCGCCAAGCTTGCCGTGGACATGGTCGCGGAATCGAGGCTTTCCGATGAGCGACCACTGCAGCAGCCAAATGTCGGCGAGTTCATAGCAGGCACTCAACGCCTGAAGCTCGAGGCGCGCGCAAACTATCGTCCAACGCTGTCGCAACGTCTCGCCCGCTCGGTGCGAAAGTTCAACTGGATGGCTATCGCCGTTCCGATCGTGCTCGTCACCATCGCCGCCATGACCGTCATTGGAAGCTTCATGGTCAGTGCCGGCATGGGGCCGATTGAAATCGCCTTGCTGCTGATCCTCTTCTCGCTGCCCGCTTCCGATGGAGCGAGCGGCCTGTTCAATACGGTCCTCTCTTTCTTCGTCACGCCGGCGCGGCTTGTCGGCTATGAATTCAAGCACGGCATTCCCGATGATGCACGCACGCTCCTCGTCGTGCCGTGCTTGATTTCCAATCGCGATAGTGTCGACGAGATGGTACGCAATCTCGAGGTCCACTATTTCGCCAATCCGCGGGGTGAGATCTATTTTGCGCTGCTGAGCGACTGGCCGGATAGCGAGGTTGAGGAAACTTCGGCCGATCTTGAAGTGCTGGAATATGCGCGTCGAGAAGTCGCCAATCTCTCGGCCCGTTATGCCCATGACGGCAAGACGCGCTTTTATCTGCTGCACCGCCGCCGCCTCTATAATCCCTCCGAAGGCGTATGGATGGGCTGGGAGCGCAAGCGCGGCAAGCTGCACGAGCTGAACCTGCTATTGCGTGGTGATCGCGATACGACCTATCTGCCGGGCGCCAACACCGTCCCGGCTGATGTCGAATATGTCATGACTCTCGATGCCGATACGCGCCTGATGCGTGACAGCGTCACTAAACTCGTCGGCAAGCTCCACCACCCGATCAATCGCCCTGTCATCGACCCGGAAAGCGGACGCGTCGAAAGCGGCTATGGCATCCTGCAGCCGCGCGTCACGCCGTCACTGACGACAGGCAAGGATGCGTCGGTCTTTCAACGCATCTTTTCGATCAATCGCGGCCTCGATCCCTATGTATTTACGGTTTCGGATGTCTATCAGGATCTTGTCGGGGAAGGCACGTTCACCGGAAAAGGCCTCTATCACGTCGACGCCTTCGAGGGTTCACTGAAGGGGCGGATCGAAGAGAATTCGGTGCTCAGCCATGATCTTCTCGAAGGTTCGATGGCGCGTTGCGCGCTCGTCACAGATCTCGAACTCGTCGAGGACTTTCCCATACGCTACGAAGTCGAGACCTCGCGCCAGCACCGCTGGGCGCGGGGCGATTGGCAGCTCCTGCCTTACCTTTTCAATCCGAAATACGGCGTCACCGCGCTTGGGCGCTGGAAAATGTTCGACAATCTGCGTCGGTCGCTGACACCGATCGCCTGGTTTCTTGCATCAGTGCTCGGCTGGTATCTGATGGGGCCTTTCGGGGCATTGATCTGGCAGATCCTTTTGATCTTCTGCCTGTTTGTGGCCCCGACCCTGTCGCTCATCAGCGGCATCATGCCGCGCAGCAGCGATACAGTCGCCAGCGCCCATCTTTATACTGTCTGGTCGGATATCGCTGCCGCCAACGCTCAAGTGGCTTTGCGCATCATCTTCATCGCCGACACCGTCTGCATGACGGTGGATGCGATCGGCCGATCACTCTACCGCCTCTTCGTCAGCCGCAAGCTACTCTTGCAATGGCGTACCGCTGCCAGTGTCGGGGCCGGGAAGCAGGGCACCATCCTCTCCTATTACAGAGCGATTTGGCACGCTCCGGTTCTGGCGATTTTGTCGGTCGCCCTCGCCGCATTGTCCGGCAGTGACTCTTTCCTTGTCGGCATTCCGTTCGCGCTGCTCTGGATCTGTTCGCCGGCTGTCGCCTGGTATGTGAGCCAGTCGGCCGAGACGGAAGACCGGCTCGACGTGCCGGATGCGGTTTCCAGCGAGTTGCGCAAGATCGCGCGCCGCACGTGGCGCTACTTCGAGACTTTCACGACGGCGGAGCAGAACTATCTGCCGCCCGACAACGTGCAGGAAACGCCCCACGTCATCGTCGCGACGCGCACTTCGCCCACAAATATCGGCGTTTATCTGCTGTCCGTCATTTCGGGACGCCATTTCGGATGGTTCTCCTTCCATGAGACGATCGAGCGCTTGGAGCAGACCATCTCCACGGTCGACCGCATGGAGAAGTTCCGTGGCCATCTTTTCAACTGGTATCACACCGATACGCTTGAGGCGCTTGCACCGCGTTATGTCTCTGCAGTCGACAGCGGCAATCTCGCCGGTCACCTGATTGCCATTTCCTCAGCGTGCCGCGATTGGGCGGAAGCGCCTTCGGCGCATGTCCAGGGCAATCTCGACGGTGTGGGTGACACCGTCGGCATTCTCGGTGAAGTGCTGGCCGACCTGCCTGATGATCGCAAGACCGTGCGGCCGTTGCGTCGCCGTCTGGAAGAGCGCATAGCCGGCTTCCAGAATGCGCTTGCCGCCGTCAAACGCGAGCATGAATTTGCCTCCATCCGTGTGATCAACCTTACGGTCCTGGCGCGCGACATTCAGAACCTCGCCGGCAACCTGCATCACGAAGTGAAGGCGAAGCAGACGGAAGAAGTCACGGCCTGGGCGGTGTCGCTGGTCAAGGTCTGTGAGGCACATATCGCCGACAGTACCTTCGACCTTTCCAATATCGATGCATTGCGGCCCCGCCTGGTAGCGCTCCGCGACAAGGCTCGCGATCTCGCCTTTTCGATGGATTTCGGCTTTCTGTTTCGTCCGGAGCGTCGCCTTCTGTCGATCGGTTACCGCGTGGAAAGCGGCGAGCTCGATGCGGCATGCTATGATCTTCTGGCTTCGGAATGCCGTCTTACCTCGCTCTTCGGTATCGCCAAGGGCGATCTGCCGACGGAGCATTGGTACAAGCTCGGCCGCCAGGTCGTACCGGTTGGTGCTCGTGGCGCGCTGGTCTCCTGGTCCGGCTCGATGTTCGAATATCTGATGCCGCCACTCGTCATGCAGGAGCGCGGTGGAGGCATCCTCAACCAGACCAATAATCTCGTCGTTGTCGAGCAGATGAACCATGCCCGCAAGCTCGGCACACCGTGGGGCATCTCGGAAGCGGCCTTTAATGCCCGCGACCGCAACCTCAACTATCAGTACACGAACTTCGGCGTGCCGACGCTTGGCCTGAAGCGCGGTCTCGGCCACAATGCCGTCATCGCACCCTATGCTTCGCTGCTCGCCAGCCAGTACTATCCGGAAGCATCGCTCGAAAACCTGCAAAGGCTTCGCAAGCTTGGCGCTCTCGGCAAGTTTGGCTTTCACGACGCCGTCGACTTCACGCCGACCCGCGTACCCGAGGGCAAGAAGTGTGCGGTCGTCTACAATTACTATGCCCACCACCACGGCATGTCGATCGCGGCTGTCGCCAACGTTGCCTTCAACGGCCACCTGCGTGAACTCTTCCACTCTGATCCGGTCATCGAAGCGGCTGAACTGCTGCTGCAGGAAAAAGCACCGCGCGACATTCCGGTCATGAGCGGTAAGGATGAATCCAATACGCCTGCCAGCATCCAGGACGATCTGATGCGCCCCGTGATCCGCAAAGTCGACGATCCGGCTTCGCGCGAACGAGAGCTCGTTTTCCTGTCGAACGGTCATTATTCCCTGATGTTGACGGCAACAGGTGCGGGTTACGCCCGTTGGAACGGCCTATCCGTTTCCCGTTGGAAGCCAGATCCGACCGAAGACCGCTGGGGTAATTTCATTTTCCTGCGCGATACGGCGACCAATGAATGGTGGTCGGCGACAGCGGAGCCGAAGAGCGTGGAAGGTGAGGCGGTCAGAGTGGAATTTGCTGACGAGAAGGCCGTGTTCACAAAGGTTCTTGGCGAGCTCCTGAGTGAGGTCGAATGTATCGTTGCCACCGAGCATGATGCGGAGGCCCGCCGCCTGACATTGTTCAACATGGGTGCCGAAGATCGCTTCATCGAAGTAACCTCCTATCTGGAGCCGGTCATCACGTCCGACGAGACGGACAACGCGCATCCGGCTTTCGCTCGCATGTTCGTCAGAACGGAGATCGATAAGCGCGGTGATGTCATCCGCGCCGAGCGAAACAAGCGTGATCCGAACGAACCGAACATGAGTATCGCGCATCTTATCGTCGACAACGCCGGCGACACCCGTCACACCGAATTCGAAACCGAGCGGCGGGCGTTCATCGGTCGTGGCCGCAGCCTTTCGAATGCCGCTGCCTTTGATCCGGGTGTCCGCCTTTCCGGCACTGACGGTTTCACGCTGGATCCCGTCCTGTCGTTGCGCCGGACAGTGCGCGTGCCGGCCGGCAAGAAGATCAGCGTGATCTTCTGGACGATTGCAGCACCTGATCGTGCCGAGGTGGACAAGGCCGTCGAACGCTACCGCCACCCGGATGCCTTCAATCATGAGCTCATCCAGGCCTGGACGCGCACACAGGTGCAGATGCGCCATGTCGGTGTCAGCTCGCAGCAAGCGGTAGCATTCCAGCATCTCGGCCGTCATCTCGTCTATCCCGACATGCAGCTTCGCGGCGACTACGGCGCCGTCAGTGCGGGCATGCAGTCGCAGTCGGCGCTCTGGCCGCTGGCAATTTCGGGCGATTTCCCGATCTTCACGCTGCGCATCGATGACGACATGGATCTTGAAATCGCCCGCGAAGCGCTGCTGGCGCAGGAATATCTGCGTTCGCGCGGGGTGGCCGCCGATCTTGTCATCATGAATGAGCGCGCCTCGTCCTATGCGCAGGATATGCAGCACGCTCTCGACGCCATGTGCGAGAACGTGCGGCGCCTCGGGCAGGCCGACGGGTTGCGTCAGCATATTTTTGCGGTCCGCAAGGACTTGATGGAAGACAGTACCTATGAGGCGCTGATCGCCGCCTCACGCGTGACGCTACATGCAAAGAACGGCAAAGTGGTCGACCAGATCAACCGTGCCCGCGTCCTGTCTGTGCCCCTTAAGGAAATGCCGGAGATCGCGGAAAAAGCCGAGCGTGCCCTAACGCCGGTCAAGCGCATACCGCCACTGTCGGCTCCGTCCGTCAAGACCGTTGCCATCGAGGACGAGGGCGATCTCGACTTCTGGAACGGTATCGGCGGCTTTGCCCGCGACAGCAATGAATATGTCGTGCGCCTGCCGGGTGGACAGGTAACGCCGCAGCCTTGGATCAATGTCATCTCGAACGAGCGGTTCGGCTTCCATGTATCGACGGAAGGTGCCGGTTTCACCTGGAGCGTCAATTCGCGCGATTACCAACTCACTCCCTGGTCGAATGACGCAGTCATCAACCGTCCCGGCGAGGCTCTCTACCTAACGGATCTCGAAAGTGGCGCGGTTATGACGCCATTTGCGGGCCTTTCCCGTCGTAACGATATTCGTTTCGAAGCGCGTCATGGTCTCGGTTATTCCACCTTCTCCACCACGCAGCACGAGATCGCGCTCGAGGTGACGCAGACCGTAGATCGCGAAAAGCCGGTGAAGCTGCAGCGCCTGCGCCTGCGCAACGCCGGTTCTGCAAGCCGCAAGCTCAGGCTCTACGCCTATGTCGAATGGATCCTTGGGAATAATCCGCAGAAGACCGCTTCTTTCATCCTGTCGAAACTTGACGAGGAGACAGGGGCGCTGTTTGCGACGAACCCCTACAGCATCGACTATTCGGGTCGCACCGCTTTCTTCGCCGCAAGCGAGACGATTTCGAGTTTCTCGGCAAGCCGTCGCGAGTTCATAGGCAGAAGCGGGAGGATTGAGGCGCCTGTTGCCGTGACGACAGCTACCGCCCTTTCCGGCTCGGTAAGCCTCGACGGCGATCCGGCGGCGATCCTTGCGATCGATATCGAACTCGGCGCCGGCGAGGAGCGCAACATCACTTTGTTCCTGGGTGATGCCTCCACCGAAGAGGATGCTCGCACCCTGCTTACCAATATCAGAGAGTCCTCGTTCGATGAGGCGGTGAAGGCAAACCGGGATTTCTGGCAGGAATTCACCGGCAAGCTGCAGATTTCGACGCCGGATCAGGGCATGAACAAGCTCATCAACATCTGGCTGCCCTATCAGAGTCTCGGCTGCCGCATCATGGCCCGCACGGCCTTTTACCAGGCAAGCGGAGCCTTCGGCTTTCGTGACCAACTGCAGGATGCGCTGGCCTTCGTGCTGCAGGAGCCTGAGCTTGCACGAAGACAGATTATCAATGCGGCCTCCCGACAGTTCCGCGAGGGCGACGTGCAGCACTGGTGGCTGCCGGGGACTGGAGCTGGCGTACGCACCACTATCTCCGATGATGTCGTTTGGCTCGCCTATGCGGTTGATCATTATTGCCGCGTCAGTGGCGACAAGAGCGTGCTCGACGAACAACTCGCTTTCCTCGAAGGTCCGGCGCTGCTGGAAGGCCAACATGACTCATTCTTCAAACCTGAACTATCCGAGGATACGGCAAGCATATATGAGCATACAGCTCTGGGGCTCGATCTTGCCATCGCCCGCAAGGGGACGAACGGCCTGCCGCTCTTCCTCGGCGGCGACTGGAACGATGGGATGAACCGTGTCGGCATCGACGGCAAGGGTACGAGCGTCTGGCTCGGCTGGCTGCTTGCCGGCACGCTGCGCTCCTTCATTCCTTATGCCGAGGAGCGGGGCGACAAAACCCGTGTCGAGCGTTGGAACGCGCATCTCGTCGACCTCAAAAAAGCGCTCGAAACCGTTGCCTGGGACGGCGACTATTATCGTCGCGGCACTTTCGACGACGGTACGCCGCTCGGCTCGAAGGAGAGCCTGGAATGCCAGATCGATTCGATCGCACAATCCTGGAGCGTGCTCTCAGGTGAAGGTGATCCAGGGCGGGCTGCCAAGGCGATGGATGCGTTGCTCGATCGGCTGGTTGACGAAGATGCCCGGATCATTCGCCTTTTCACACCGCCTTTTGAAAGATCGCTGAAGGATCCAGGCTATATCAAGGCCTATCCGCCCGGCGTTCGCGAGAATGGTGGCCAGTATACGCATGCCTCGACCTGGGTGGTCATGGCGCTGGCGGAATTGAAGCGGGGCGACGATGCCTTGCGCTGTTTCCAGATCCTCAACCCGATCACCCATTCGCTGAATAAGGCGGCCGCCGAACGCTATCGCGTCGAGCCATATGTCGTGGCGGCCGATGTCTATGGACATGCCCCCTATGTCGGGCGCGGCGGCTGGACCTGGTACACCGGCTCGGCCGGATGGCTCTACCGCGCGGCTGTGGAAGGTATCCTCGGTATCCGGCTAAAGGGTGGACAACTTTTTGTGAACCCGTCGCTCCCTTCCAATTGGGACGGGTTTGCGGCAGAGATCGAACGCGACGGAAGCAAATACCGCATTTCGGTCTCAAAAGCGTCCAATGCTGGCGGCTACAGTGTGTCGATAGACGGCAGCGAAGTCGCCAATCCCCAGGAGGGATATCCGGTCGGGCAACAGCAATCTCCAAGCTGATTTTCCGGCGATTCGTGCGGCCAAACGGGGAACCCTTTTGGCCGGCGTAGCGTTTGCAAAACGGATAACAGGAGAGACACCATGGCAGGTATGCCGACCAAAGCCATTGGCGCCCAACGAACTTCCATGTCAGTAGCGGCGTCCAAGCGTGATACGAGGCTCGACGTCATTCGTGGTCTTGCACTCATAACGATCTTCATCAATCACGTTCCCGGGCAAATTTTCGAATATATTACGACCAAGAATTTTGGTTTTTCAGATGCCGCCGAAGCCTTCGTGCTGATCTCCGGCATCGCAGTCGGCCTTGCCTATGGTTCGCGCTTCAAGGCGGGTAAGCGCCTGGAGGTGGCGATCAAGGCGGCAAAGCGTGCGTTCACACTTTATCTTGCCCATATGATCACCACTTTCGTGACGCTCGCGCTCTTCATCTGCGGCGCCTGGCTGTTTCACCGGCCGGGCCTGTTGGTCGAGATCAACATTCTGGCGGTGCTCATGAACCTGAAGGAGGGCATTCCAGCGCTGCTCCTGCTCGGCCATCAGATCGGCTACAACAATATCCTGCCGATGTACGGTGCGCTTATGCTGATGGTGCCGCTGATCCTGCTTCTGAACGAGAAAAGCACGTTGCTGGCGCTTGCCGTTTCCGGAACGGTCTGGCTTCTTGCAGGTATCTATCAGATCGCGCCGCAGAACATGCTGTTCGAGGGAGACTGGTTCCTCAATCCCTTCTCCTGGCAGTTCCTTTTCACGATCGGCATCGTCTCGATGATGCATATAAAGCGCGGCGGCACGCTTCCCCACCATCCGCTGCTTTTCGCGTTGTCGCTGGGCTATGTCGTGCTCTCTTTCATCTGGGTGACGGCACGTCTCTGGGATCTCGGCAACTATCTGGCCGCGCTTGGCCTGCCTGCAGTGCTGACCGGTTTCGACAAGACATTTCTGTCGTTGCCACGTCTTCTGCACATACTGGCGCTGGCCTATCTGGTGATCAACATTCCAGCGGTGTCACAGGCTTTCCGTCGCCCGGCCGATCACCCGCTGACAATCCTCGGCCGCCACTCGCTGAACATCTTCGTCGCCGGCACCATCCTTGCAATGGTCGGCCAAGTGCTGCTCTACATCACCAATCGCGACCAGATCATCGGCCCGATCTTCGTGCTTGCCGGCATCGCAGCGCAGTTCGCCTATGCCTATTATCTTGAATACAAGCGCGAACAGGAAAAGGCCCGGCCACTCGCCGGCGGCGCCATCCCGGTGCCGGTCCACGTCAACCGCACCGTGGATACTTACGGCCACAACAAACGGAAATAGGCAAGGCTTCCTGGGGTCTGAATAAGCCGGCAGTCGAGAGGCTGCCGGTTCGATGCAGACGGCCACGGGCCTGCCGCGAGACGCGTGCAAGGCTACGATAGAAACCGTGATGACGATCCCTCGGCGATCACTATGAGATTTTGATTTTTTCGCTGTTCATCAGGAATGGAACGGCTACGAGCCTCGATCCATCTTTGCTCCCAAAGGCAATGCCAATGATAGGGAGCACGACGATGTACTTCGAACTCAAGGACGCCACCGCCGACATTCTCGCCAAGAGCCGTTGGCGCAACGAGCTCTGCGACCTTCCGCTTGACCTGATCTCCTCCGAACGTGAAGCTTACGACATTCAGGCGATTGCGCAGGATGCGCTGGGCTTTGAGCGCAAGGGCTATGCGCTTGTCGGCACCAGCGAGGAATCGCGCCGCGTCCTCGGCCTTGAGAGGCCGATCTACTCCGAGATTCCCGCTTCCGCTCTGCTTGCCGCTACCAAGGAATTCCGGCTTCCGACCGGCACAATCGGTGTCCAGTGCGAACTGGTTTTCAAGATGTTGCGGGCCTATCCGGAGGCCGGAGAACCGATCAATCTCGATACTGCTGCCGACGCCGTGCTCGACTGCCGGCCGGCCATCGGCATCCTCGGGCGGCGGACGCGGCGTGTCTTCGTGGGAGACAACGCCGCGATCGCCGATTTCGGCCTGCATGTCGCGACCATCTGTGGTGATCATACCGGAACGTTGTCGCCCGCTGACTTTGCTGCCATCGAGATTACGACTTTCCTATTCAAGCAGACGGTCTTTGCCGGGACAGCAGCTTCAGTCATGGGCAATCCGCTCAATGCGATTGCCTGGCTGGCAGATCGGCTCTCTGCAAACGGCAGGCAGCTTCAAGCCAACGATATTGTCGCCACGGGATCGTGCACCGCCATTCTCCAGGTCTGGCCCGGCCAGCATCTGGCCGCCGATTTCGGGCCACTTGGACAGGTCGAATGCATCTTCGGGTGACACTCACTTCAATCTGAAAGGACAGATCATGAGGCCGCAGCGAAAGCCATTCGTTGTCGAGATCAAGAAGACGAAACAGTTTGTCCGCAAGCCCGCTTCGACTGAGACTGGACGGGTAGATGCCGTGCTGCACGCGGGAACCAAGACGACCGCGAGCACGATCATCCGGGGCGGGGGCCGGTCCTGATGGTCAGCCGTAATGTCCCACACGAATATTTCCTGATAGACGCGGCCAAGACTGACGGCCCTGTGGTCGGCCATCTTCGCGGCAAACCGATTTCCGCTCTGGTTATAGACAGGAACGGCAGCCGCTACCGCTTCGTCGGCGTCGCTGCGAGAGACGGCAGCGGCAGACTGGATGTCCTGTCTCTCAAGCAGGGTGAATGGATCGTCGCGCCCGATCTTGTCTATGAAGAGGCAGCCTAGGTCAGCTCGGTACTGCGATCGGCGTCGCATATGACGAGTGGGCCTGACGTCAGTGTTTCACGTGGAATTCCAGCCAACAAAAAAGCCGGAAGAGCGATGCCCTTCCGGCTTTTTGTCATTCGCTTGCGAGCCGATCAGGCTGCTTCCGTCGCATGAGCCTTGCGGACTTCGTCGTCCGTCAGGATGCCACTGGCTCGGAGCAGAGCAGCGAAGCGGCCGTTCGAATGGCTAAGCTCATCGAAGCTGCCGTGCTCGACGATGCGGCCATTGTCGAGGAACAGCACCATATCCGCCTCGCGGACCGTCGAGAGACGGTGAGCGATGATGAAGGTGGTGCGGTTCTGGCGCAGGTTGTCGATTGCGGCCTTGACGCGCGCTTCCGTCTCGACGTCGAGAGCGGAAGTCGCCTCGTCCAGCACCAGGATCGGCGCATCCTTGAGGATGGCGCGGGCAATCGCAATACGCTGGCGCTCACCACCGGAGAGCTTGTTGCCGCGCTCGCCGACATGGGTTTCGTACTGTTCGTCGCGATTCTCGATGAAGTCGGCAGCGGCAGCGGCTTCTGCGGCACGGCGCATATCCTCTTCCGAAGCGTTCTCGCGGCCGAGGCGGATGTTGTCACTGATCGAGCGGTTCAGCAGGCCTGCGTCCTGGAAGACGGTAGCGATATAGCGGCGCAGCGACTTGCGCGTGACCTTGCTGATATCATGGCCGTCGACGAGGATCTGGCCGCCCTGCGGGTCGTAAACGCGCTGGAGCAGGTTGACGAGCGTCGTCTTGCCGGCGCCGGTCGGGCCGACGATCGCAACCGTCTGGCCGGCCTTCACCTTGAAGGAGACGTTGTGCAGGCCCTGCGAGCTGTTGGCGAAGCCGAAGGAAACGTCGCTGAACTCGACATCGCCCTTGACGTCCTTGATCTCACCGTTGCCGGCCGGTTCCTCGCGTTCACGAACGGAATCTTCCAGATTGTAGAAATCTTCCAGCTTCGAACGGGCTTCGAAGATCTGCGTGGCGAACTGGCGCATCAGGTCAAGGCGGGCGATCAGCAGGTTGGCAAAGCCGATGAAGGCAATGACGTCGCCGACACGCAGTTCGCCGTTCTGAACAAGCACGGTGCCAATGACGAGCACGATCATCATGGCGATCGTGGAGGCCATGCGGTTCAGCGCGCTCGCAAGCGCCCACCAGTCGAGCACCGGATACTGCGCCTGCAGCAGGCGGTCGGCAAAGGACTTCAATGCACGCGTTTCAGCATCGATGCGGTTATAGCTATGCAGCACCGATACGTTACTGATGGAATCGCTGACGTGGCCGAAGACGGTATGATAGTGGTTTTCGACCGAAGCCTGGCCGTCCTTGGTGCGGCTCATGACCACGCGGCCGATGATCCAATAGGCGATACCGAGTACGATCAGGACTGCGGAGAGGCGCAGATCCATGGACATTGCAGTCGGGATGAGCAGGCCAAGCGCAATGACCGTCGAAAGATGGTTGCGCATGAATTCCAGCCACAGGCCGAACAGGGTTTCACAAGCGCGCAGCAGCGTATGCAGCGCGTTGGATGTGCCCCGCTGGTGGTGCCAGGAAAGCGGCATGGAGATGATGCGACCGAAAGCCTCCGTCAGAAGCGTTGCGCGGCGGCCATGGGCCAGCCTGTCGGCTTCACGCGCCACGAGAACGAAAGCTATGGTGTTGAAGACGGCAAATGCCGCCCACATCATCAGGATCGGCTTGACTTCACCCTTGCCGGAAATCGCGTCGATGATACGACCGAACAGGATCGGCTCGGCGATGGTGATGGCCGCCAATACGATATTCGCGATAACGACGAGGGATACGCGGAGCTTGTAGGCGCCAAGATAGCGCAGAGCCCTTGCATAGACCTTGAATAACGACACGTCGGGACCTCTTTTGCATCTGCGAAAAACGGGATGGTGCGATGCTACAGAAATCTACCTGAACCGACGATTAACAGGATATTCAGGTTTGGGATCCGGCTTCGAAATTTGCCTTCTGGCGCAGTCGCCAGTGCGATAACTGGCCATAGTTTCGAAATTGTTGCTTAGGCTTAGATCGTAACAATTTGCGCTTGCATTACCTGGAGCGTCTAGCGCACCATCCAGTTTGTGAACTGTAATTTTTTGTAAAGACCGTTCAGTGGCGGGTTATCAAGGCCTGCTCCGGCGGCCTCATTGGTCCGGGCAAGGGGCATTTTGTGCAAATTCATTCTTTAATTCAATTGCTTGTCACTCTAGAGGAACATTCCGACAGCGAACGTGCTGTCGATGAACTCGACAAGGTGATCCGCGCGAGCGGATTCGATTTCTATGGGCTGCTTCGCCATCCCAAGCAGGGAGACAACCCATGGAGTGTGACTATGGCCAGTCGATGGCCGGACAGGTGGTCACACGTTTATGCGGTAAAAAAATATGTGCTCGTCGATCCGACCGTGCGGTATCTTGCTCGCGCGCAACGGCCCTTCCGCTGGCGTGACAGCATGGCTGCCTTTCGTGATGATCCGCATCAGCGCCGCATGGAGCAGATGATGGTCGACGCCTTCGGCCATGGTCTGGAAGACGGCTATGTGTTCCCGATCTACGGACGAAACGGCATCCTCGGCAGCCTCAGCCTCGCTGGCAAGCCCGTGGAGTTCTCACCAGCGGAAATCTCCCTTTTCGAGGCGATTGCCCGCAAGGCCTTCTGGCGGCTGCTCGATCTGCAGGGAGAGGCCGCAGCACTGGAAACGGTGCCGATAACCGATACGCAGCTGACCCGGCGCGAAATGGAAATCCTGCATTATCTCGCCGAAGGCATGACCTCGATGGAAATCAGCAAACATCTGAAGATCTCCAACCATACGGTCGACTGGTACATGAATGGCCTGCAGGATAAGCTCAGGGCCAAGAACCGGCAGCAGGCCGTGGCACTTGCTTTCCGATATGGTCTGATTACCTGAGATCTGGAGAAATTCTATTTCCTCGAGATGAGGGAAATTGAACTTTCTGTAACAGCACGTTAAGAATTCTCTTCGCGGGTGCAGCATTGCCCGTTTTTTCGTGCTTTGAGGAGAGTACATTGCCCATATCGAAGATCCTTGTCGCCAACCGTTCCGAAATCGCCATCCGCGTCTTCCGCGCGGCCAATGAGCTCGGAATAAAAACGGTCGCGATATGGGCTGAGGAAGACAAGCTAGCGCTGCACCGCTTCAAGGCCGACGAGAGCTATCAAGTCGGCCGCGGCCCGCATCTTTCCCGCGATCTCGGACCGATCGAAAGCTACCTTTCGATCGACGAAGTGATCCGTGTTGCCAAGCTTTCCGGCGCTGATGCCATTCATCCCGGCTACGGCCTGCTTTCGGAAAGCCCCGAATTCGTCGATGCCTGCAACGCTGCGGGCATTACCTTCATCGGTCCGAGGGCCGATACGATGCGTCAGCTCGGCAATAAGGTGGCGGCACGCAACCTTGCCATTTCCGTCGGCGTTCCCGTTGTTCCGGCGACCGAGCCGCTGCCGGACGACATGGCGGAAGTTGCCAAGATGGCCGGTGTGATCGGCTATCCCGTGATGCTGAAGGCATCCTGGGGCGGCGGTGGCCGTGGCATGCGCGTCATCCGCTCCGAAGCCGATCTGGCCCGCGAGGTAACGGAAGCCAAGCGCGAGGCGATGGCCGCATTCGGCAAGGATGAGGTCTATCTCGAAAAGCTCGTCGAGCGCGCTCGTCACGTCGAGAGCCAGATCCTCGGCGACACACATAACAATGTCGTGCATCTCTTCGAGCGCGACTGCTCCATCCAGCGCCGCAACCAGAAAGTCGTCGAACGCGCCCCTGCGCCATATCTTTCGGAAGCGCAGCGTCAGGAGCTTGCTGCTTATTCATTGAAGATCGCGCAGGCGACCAACTACGTCGGCGCCGGCACCGTGGAATACCTGATGGATGCCGATACCGGCAAATTCTACTTCATCGAGGTCAATCCGCGCATCCAGGTCGAGCACACAGTCACCGAAGTCGTCACCGGCATCGATATCGTCAAGGCGCAGATTCATATCCTCGACGGCTTTGCGATCGGCACTGAGGAATCCGGCGTGCCGAAGCAGGCGGATATCCGGCTCAACGGCCACGCGCTGCAGTGCCGTATCACGACGGAAGACCCGGAGCACAATTTCATTCCGGATTACGGCCGCATCACCGCCTATCGCTCGGCATCGGGCTTCGGTATCCGTCTCGATGGCGGCACCTCCTATACGGGCGCGATCATCACGCGTTACTACGATCCGCTGCTGGTGAAGGTGACGGCCTGGGCGCCGAATCCGCTGGAAGCCATTTCGCGCATGGACCGCGCACTGCGTGAATTCCGTATCCGTGGCGTTGCTACCAACCTGACCTTTCTCGAAGCGATCATTACGCATCCGAAGTTCAGGGATAACAGCTATACGACCCGCTTCATCGACTCGACGCCCGAACTTTTCCAGCAGGTCAAGCGTCAGGACCGCGCCACCAAGCTTCTCACCTATCTCGCCGATGTCACCGTCAACGGCCACCCGGAAGCAAAGGACCGCCCGCGCCCGTCGGAGGGCGCTGCCAATCCGATCGTGCCCTATATTGATGGCGGCAAGATCCCCGATGGCACGAAGCAGCTTCTCGACCAGCTTGGCCCGAAGAAATTCGGCGAGTGGATGCGCGAGCAAAAGCAGGTGCTGCTGACGGATACGACAATGCGCGACGGCCACCAGTCGCTGCTCGCCACCCGCATGCGCACCTATGACATTGCCAAGATTGCCGGCACCTATGCGCATGCGCTGCCGAACTTGCTATCGCTGGAATGCTGGGGTGGCGCCACCTTCGACGTCTCGATGCGTTTCCTGACCGAGGATCCGTGGGAGCGCCTGGGGCTGATCCGCGAGGCGGCACCGAACCTGCTTCTGCAGATGTTGCTGCGTGGCGCAAACGGCGTCGGCTACAAGAACTATCCCGACAATGTCGTCAAATACTTCGTCCGTCAGGCCGCCAAGGGCGGCATCGATCTCTTCCGCGTCTTCGACTGCCTGAACTGGGTGGAGAACATGCGCGTGTCGATGGATGCGGTGGCTGAGGAGAACAAGCTCTGTGAGGCAGCGATCTGCTATACCGGCGATATCCTCAATTCGGCCCGCACGAAATATGACCTGAAATATTATACGGACCTTGCCGTCGAGCTCGAAAAGGCCGGCGCACATATCATCGCGCTGAAGGACATGGCAGGTCTTCTGAAGCCGGCCGCGGCCAAGGTGCTGTTCAAGGCGCTGCGCGAAGCGACCAGCCTGCCGATCCATTTCCACACGCATGATACGTCAGGCATTGCCGCGGCCACTGTTCTGGCAGCCGTGGATGCCGGCGTCGATGCTGTCGATGCGGCGATGGATGCGCTTTCAGGCAATACCTCGCAGCCCTGCCTCGGCYCTATCGTCGAAGCGCTGCGCGGTTCCGAGCGGGATCCGGGCCTCGATCCGGAATGGATCCGCCGCATCTCCTTCTACTGGGAAGCAGTTCGCAACCAGTATGCAGCCTTCGAGAGCGATCTGAAGGGCCCAGCATCGGAAGTCTACCTGCACGAAATGCCGGGCGGTCAGTTCACCAACCTCAAGGAACAGGCTCGTTCGCTGGGGCTCGAAACCCGCTGGCACCAGGTCGCCCAGGCTTATGCCGATGCCAACCAGATGTTCGGCGATATCGTCAAGGTAACGCCATCCTCCAAGGTCGTTGGCGACATGGCGCTGATGATGGTGAGCCAGGACCTGACGGTCGCCGATGTGGTCAGCGCCGAGAAGGAAGTTTCCTTCCCGGAATCGGTCGTCTCCATGCTGAAGGGCGATCTTGGCCAGCCGCCGTCAGGATGGCCGGAAGCGCTGCAGAAGAAGGCTCTGAAGGGTGAACAGCCCTATACGGTGCGCCCCGGATCGCTGCTTGATGATGCCGATCTCGATGCGGAGCGCAAGACTATCGAGACCAAGCTGGAACGCGAAGTCAGCGACTTCGAGTTCGCCTCCTATCTCATGTATCCGAAGGTGTTCACCGATTTCGCGCTGGCTTCGGACACTTATGGCCCCGTGTCGGTTCTGCCGACGCCTGCCTACTTCTACGGTCTCGCCGATGGCGAAGAGTTGTTTGCCGATATCGAGAAGGGCAAGACGCTCGTCATCGTCAATCAGGCAATGAGCGGCACCGACAGCCAGGGCATGGTCACCGTCTTCTTCGAGCTCAATGGCCAGCCGCGCCGCATCAAGGTGCCGGATCGGGCCCATGGTGCTTCGGGCGCTGCTGCCCGCCGCAAGGCGGAGCCGGGCAATGCTACCCATGTGGGTGCGCCGATGCCAGGCGTCATATCACGCGCCTTCGTTGTACCGGGCCAGGTCGTCAGTGCCGGTGACGTACTCGTCTCCATCGAGGCGATGAAGATGGAAACGGCACTGCATGCGGAGAAGGACGGGACCGTTTCGGAAGTCCTCGTCAAGGCCGGCGACCAGATCGATGCCAAGGATCTGCTCGTCGTCTACGCGGGATGAGCTCGGAACGGGCGACCGTTTCCGCGATCACCCGAAAGTGTGCGATCAGCCGATCAAAAAGCTGATTTTTCGATAAGTTAGCAGCCTTCTCGCCTTGTCGGGCGGGGAGGCTTTCTCATAGACTTCGGCTCCCCTCACCGCCCCCAAGACCAATCAGGATCATTTCATGAGCAAGTTGAAGATTGCCGTCATCGTCGGCAGCACGCGTATTGGCCGTTTTGCCGAGCATCCGGCCAATTGGATCGCCGAGCTCGTCGGCCAGCGTTCCGATCTCGAAGTCGAAGTTCTCGATCTTCTCGACTACCCCATGCATTTCTTCGGCGAAGAGCGCGCAACTACGGCGGAAAGCGAAACCGCCGAGCGTTGGAAGAAGAAGCTGCGCGAATTCGAGGGCTTCATCTTCACGGTCGCCGAATATAACCATGCTCCGACGGCCGTTCTGAAGAACGCGATCGATCTCGGCGAATTCATCCAGAAGCCGGTCGGCTTCGTCGGTTACGGCGGCGTCGGCGGCGCACGCGCCGTCGAGCAGCTTCGCCTGGTCTTCGTCGAAATGAGTGCAGCTTCCGTCAGGACGGGGGTTCACATCGCGTTCAGCGAATATCTTGCCGTTCTGAAGGAAGGCAAGAGCCTCGGCGATTACGCGCATCTGAATGAAGCCGCCAAGAACCTGCTCGATCAGCTGACCTGGTGGGGCAATGCGCTGAAGGCAGCGCGTGCCGTCGTTACGTCCGCCTGATCGGAATTCCGTATGCCGGGATGCTCACATCCCGGCATTGGCTCAGATATCGTAGGTATGAGCGGCGTTGATGGTGGAGATGAAGCGCTTGGTGCGTTCCTTCTCCGGTGTATTGAAGATCGCCCTGGCGCTGCCGGTTTCGACCACACTACCGGCCTCGAGAAAAACCACGTCATTGGCGATCTTGGAGGCGAGGCGAAGATCATGGGTCGCCATGACCATGGTCGTGCCCTCGCGGGCAAGCTGGCCCAGCACGTCTACTACTTCGGCCGAAAGTTCCGGATCGAGCGCGGATGTCGGCTCGTCACAGAGCAGGACACGCGGTGACGGCGCAAGCGCGCGGGCGATTGCCACGCGCTGCTGCTGGCCGCCGGAGAGTGTCGAGGGCCAGGCGTCGGTCTTGTGCGCCATGCCGACCTTGGTCATCAGCTCCATGGCGCGTTCGCGCGCCCTTTCCTTTGGCCATTTCAGGACCGTGACCAGACCTTCCATGACGTTTTCGATCGCCGTCTGATGCGGAAACAGCTGAAAGTTCTGGAACACCATGCCGGTCTGGCGACGGATCTTCTGGATCGCCTGCCAGCCGACACGCTTGCCGGGCGTGAAAGAGAGCGTTTCTTCGCCGAGGCGGATGGTGCCGACGGTGGGGATCTCCAGGAGATTGATGCAGCGGAGCAGGGTGCTCTTGCCGCCGCCGGAGGGGCCGACGAGGGCGGTGACGCTGCCTTCAGGGATGCGGATACTGATATCCTTCAGGATGACCGCGTCGCCGAAGCGCTTTTCGATATTGGAAAGCTCGATCATGCATTTGCCTCCAGCATCCCACCATAACGCGCGAAGCGGCGCTCCAGCCGCTGCTGCAGCGCCGAGAGTACGGAGCTCAAGGCGAGATAGATCAGCGCCGCTTCAATATAGAGGATCAGCGGTTCGTAGGTGGTCGCGACGATGCGCTGGGCGGCCTGGAAAAGCTCCGGCACGGTAATGGCGGCAGCGAGCGAGGTGTCCTTCACCAGCGAGATGAAGGTATTCGAGAGCGGCGGCACTGCGACACGGGCGGCCTGCGGCAGGATGGTGCGGCTCATGGCCTGGCGCCAGCTCATGCCGATCGAATAGGCTGCTTCCCATTGACCCTTCGGCACGGAAGAGATGACGGCACGGATGATTTCGGAGCTGTAGGCGCCGATATTCAGCGTGAAGCCGATGAGTGCTGCCGGAAAGGCGTCAAGCAGGATGCCGATGCTCGGCAGGCCGTAAAAGATCACGAAGAGCTGGACGAGCAGCGGCGTGCCACGGATGACCCAGACATAGAAGCGGGCAATGGCTGCAACGGGTCCAGGGCCGAACAGGCGGGCAATCGCAGTGATCAGGCCCAGGATCAGCCCAAAGGCGAAGGAAAGCAGAGTGAGGGGAATGGTGAAGATCAGCCCAGCCCAAAGGAGCGAGGGAAGCGATTCCGCCATCAGTTGGAGCCAGTGCGGCAAGGGCGTATCCTCAAGAAAAGATGCGTCCGGCGAGGGTTCGCCGGACGCTTTTCATGCAGCTATAAAGGATATGGCGGCGGCGGGAAACCGCCTGTGTCGCGACTTACTTGGAAACGTCCTGACCGAAATACTTGTCAGCGATCTTCTTGTAGGTGCCGTCGGCCTTGATGTCGGCGAGCGCCTTGTTGATCGCTTCGACCAATTCCGGTTCGCCCTTGCGGATGATGATGCCGGAGTAATCGGCATTTTCCTGCTGAGCGACGATCTTTACGGGAGCGTCCGGCTTGTGCTTCTTGAAGTCGAGGAAGGAGAGGCTGTCGTTGATCGTTGCGTCGGCGCGCTTTGTCAGCACGAGCTGGATCGACTGGTCGAAACCGTCGGTGCCGACAAGTTCTGCGCCGGCTTCGGTCGCCAGCTTGCCGAAGTTGCTGGTCAGCGACTGGGCGGACTTCTTTCCCTTGAGATCGGCAAAGGACTTGATGCTGTCGTCGCCGTCGCGGACGATCAGAACGGCCTTGGAGGCGATGTAAGGCTCGGAGAAGTCGTATTTCTGCTTGCGCGCATCGGTGATGCCGACCTGGTTGATGACCGTGTCGTAGCGGTTGGCGTCGAGGCCGGCGATCAGACCGTCCCACTTGCCCTCGACGAACTGGGCTTTAACGCCGAGCTTGGCAGCGACCGCTTCGCCGATCTCCACGTCGAAGCCAACCAGCTTGCCGCTTTCGTCATGATAAGTGAACGGGGCGTAGGTGCCTTCCGTCCCGATCTTGAAGACACCGGCAGACTTGATGGCGCTGAGGTTTTCACCTGCATGGGCGGGAATAAGGGCTGCGGCCTGAATAAGGGCTGCTGCGGCGACGGTTTTCAACCAGTTCATTGTTCTTTCCATCCTTGGGAAAAGCTGTTCGGATGGCGATACATCGCAGAAAATTGCGGCGACGGAAGCGTAGAAAACTGCAAATAAAAGCGGCAACTGCGAATATTTTTCTCAAGCAGTCGTTCTGGTCCCGAATTCCGCAGAAACCGGTCTCAGGCCGCGACGCGGCGGCGCAGTTTTTCGCTGACGATAATGATGAAACCCGCGCCAAGGATCATGATCGCTCCGACGATAACGTTGTGCGTCGGAATGTCGGCCCAGATCAGATAGCCAAGGATGAAGGCCCAGACGAGCGATGTATATTCGAATGGTGCAAGCACCGAGACCGGTGCCTGACGCATGCCTTCAAAGAGGGCGAATTGGGCACAGCCGGCCACGACACCGGTGCCGACGAGCAAGCCGAGTTGCGTCAAGGTTGGTGTCTGCCAGGTGTAGACGACAGCGGTGCCTGTCATAATGAGAAAGAAAACATTGGAGACCACAAGCTGGATGATTGTCTTTTCATGCAGCGAGGTCTTGCGCAGCAGCACCATGGCGGAGGCCCAGAGTACGGCTGCCTGCAGCGCCAGATAGACGGACCAGGAGATCGTGAGGCCGGCGGGATTGCACGCAATGAGAACGCCCACGAAGCCGATGCCAACGGCGAGCCAACGCGCGGGTGTCACCTCTTCTCTCAGGATGAACCAGGCAAGTACGGTGCCGACGACGGGAGCGGCGTAATAAAGTGTGGTGACTTCAGCGAGCTGCAGATGGCTTGCGGCGGTATAATAGGAAAGCCACGCGCAAAGCAGCAGAATGCTTCGGGCGATCATCGGCTTGATGATCGGTGACGTAATTGTCTTATGGACAAGCTGCCCGCGGCCATAGGCGAGGCAGCCGACGAGAATGGTTAGGCTGCGGAAAAACAGGATCTGCCAGACGGGAATGCTCGCCGTCAAAACCTTGACGATCGCATCATGGAAAGTGAACGCCATGTAGGCTGATGTCGTGAGCACAATGCCCAGGCTGATGGAGTTTTTCACGGAGAAGTACCAGAGGCGGGTAACGCCGGCGGGAATCGAGGATGCCCGATCGATAATCCCGCCCTCGGAGGCGGTCAATATGCGAGATTTCGCCTGTCGGCGGCACTTTGTTTCAGAGCGTCAGAAAATGTGTGGCTGTGCATGTTGCATGCATGATTATCAGTGTTTATGCATGATTTCAGATTCTGAGAAATTGATCCGGTATGAACATGCAAGATTTCCTGTTGCGGGAACGCCAGACTGTGATTTCCGAGCGGCTCAAGACGCATGGTCGGGTGCTGGCCGCAGAATTGGCGCTCGAATTCGGCGTCTCGGAGGATACGGTGCGGCGCGACCTTCGCGAGATGGCTGCAGCAGGGCTCTGCGAGAGGGTATATGGCGGAGCCTTGCCGATTTCGCCGGCGCACGGAAGCCTGACCCAGCGCATGCGCTTTGCCACTGAGCGAAAGCAGGCACTGGCGCGTGCTGCTGCGGAGGAAATCGTCGCAGGGACGACGGTGTTCTTTGATGCGGGCAGCACCAATCTGGCGATTGCCAACGCTTTGCCGACTGATCTTGCGCTGACGGCGGCAACCAATGCCCCGGCGATTGCTGCCGCGTTGATCGAGAAGCCCGGTGTCAATGTCATCCTGATCGGTGGTCTGGTGGATCGCCAAACCGGCGGTTCGCTTGGCGCCAAAGCATTGCGGGACATGGAGCAGCTGGCACCCGATCTCTGCATCCTGGGCGCCTGCGGCGTCGATATCGAGGCGGGATTAACGACATTCGGCTTCGAGGATGCGGAGTTCAAGAGATTCGCCACCTCTAGAAGCAAGCGGGTCATGGTCGCTGCGACATCGGAAAAATTCGGCACGGCTGCACCACACAGCGTCCTGCCGGTCGCTCATTGCGAATGCCTCATCGTCGAGCACGATGCGGATGCCACCATGCTTCGGGAATACCGTGCACGCGGGTGCCGGACGATCATTGCGGACAAGACTGCCTGAGGCCGTTCCGCCTGTTATGGGGATCGGGCACGCATGCCCGATCAAGAGGAAAGACAAGGAAATGGATAGTAGCGTGGGTGCAGTGCCGAGGGCACGGAGCGGCTTCATCACCAAGAGCAGAGCGGCGGTCTCGCTGCTCTTTCTCATGAATGGTTTCGTCGTCGGCTGCTGGGCGCCAAAGATTCCCGACTTTGCCGAGCGGCTGGGACTGACCAAGTTCGAGCTTGGGCTGATGATCCTCGTCTTCGGTATAGGCTCGCTGGTCATGATGCCGATCGCCGGTGCGCAGATCGCCAAACATGGTTCGCGCGTTGTCGTGCGGGTGCTGGCCCTCTGCGTGCTGCCGCTGCTTCTGGCGCTGACGCTTGCACCGAACGTCATAACCGGGGCGATCTCGCTCTTCCTTTTCGGCGGTTTCATCGGGGCAATGGACGTGGCGATGAATGCCAATGCCGTGGCAGTGGAAAAATCCATGCGCCGCGCTATCATGTCGTCCTGCCACGCTTTCTGGAGCCTCGGCGGCTTGATCGGGTCCGGCCTCGGCGGCCTGGTGATTTCCAAACTCGGTATTCTTGGTCACGCGGAACTGGCAACCGTGCTTGCCGCGATCTTCGTTGCTATCGCATGGCCGATGATCCTGGCCGACCCGCCGCATCCCGAAGACAAGAAGGAAAAGACGCGGTTGCCGATGGTGCCGCTCCCTTGGCTGCTCGGTCTGATGGCCTTGTTCTGCATGGTACCGGAAGGCGCGGTGCTCGACTGGGGTGCGCTTTATCTCCGGCAGGAAATGGACGCATCGGTCGCGCTGTCCGGCCTCGGCTTTGCGGCCTTCTCGGCGACCATGGCGATCATGCGCTTTGCCGGCGACCTGGTCCGCGATCGTCTCGGTGGTGTGAAGACGCTGCGTATCTGCACGCTGTTCGCGATTGCCGGTATGCTGCTTGCAAGCCTTGCGCCTGACGCCGAGATCGCCATCCTCGGCTTCGCACTCTGCGGCATCGGTATTTCCAACATGGTGCCGATCGCCTTTTCGGCAGCGGGCAACATCCCCGGCTTGAAGCCTGGCATTGGTATCTCCGTCGTCACGACCATGGGCTATTCCGGCATGCTGGTGGCGCCCTCGGTAATCGGCTTCGTCGCCGAGCATGTGGGTTTTGCTGCCGTCTTTATGGCGCTGCCGGTGCTGCTGCTCGTGGTTCTCGCATTCTCCAAACTTGCGCATTATGCCGACGGTGTCTCGGGTGGCGGCCACTGAGCCGCCTCCAAACAAAAGTGATATACGGGGCGGTTGACAAGCTCGCGGGCTTGATCCACCTGAAAGGCTCTGTTTTCCGCGTGTAGAGCTCTTCATGTCTGCTTTCGATTTCGATCCGAAACCGCGCCGCGCCTCCGTTGCTGTCGAGGTCGGCGGCGTCATTGTCGGCGGTGGCGCGCCGGTCGTCGTGCAATCCATGACGAACACCGATACGGCTGACGTGGATTCTACCGTCGCCCAGGTGGCCGCACTTCATCGTGCAGGTTCGGAGCTCGTCCGCATCACCGTCGATCGCGACGAAAGTGCTGCCGCCGTGCCGAAGATCCGCGAGCGCCTCTTGCGCCTCGGCATGGATGTGCCGCTGATTGGCGACTTCCACTATATCGGCCACAAGCTGCTTGCCGATCATCCGGCCTGTGCCGAAGCACTGGCGAAGTACCGCATCAATCCTGGTAATGTCGGCTTCAAGGACAAGAAGGACAAGCAGTTCGCCGAAATCATCGAGATGGCGATCCGCTATAACAAACCAGTGCGCATCGGCGTCAATTGGGGTTCGCTGGACCAGGAACTGCTGACGCAGCTGATGGACAAGAACCAGGCCGAGGGTTCGCCGCTTTCTGCCCGGCAGGTGACGCATGAGGCGATCGTGCAATCGGCGCTACTGTCGGCACAGCTTGCCGAAGAGATCGGCCTGCCGCGCAATCGTATCATCCTGTCGGCCAAGGTCAGCCAGGTTCAGGACCTGATTGCCGTCAATTCCATGCTCGCCGAACGCTCAAACCATGCGCTGCATCTCGGCCTGACCGAAGCGGGCATGGGCACCAAGGGCATTGTCGCATCCTCGGCCGCCATGGGCTATGTGCTGCAGAATGGCATCGGCGATACGATCCGCATTTCGCTGACGCCGGAGCCGAATGGCGACCGCACCCGCGAGGTTCAGGTGGCGCAGGAACTGCTTCAGGTCATGGGCTTCCGTCAGTTCGTGCCCGTCGTTGCGGCCTGTCCCGGTTGCGGGCGTACGACCTCGACGGTGTTCCAGGAGCTCGCACAGAACATCCAGAACGACATCCGCAAAAACATGCCGATCTGGCGTGAGAAATATCCGGGCGTGGAAGCGCTCAATGTCGCGGTCATGGGCTGCATCGTCAACGGACCGGGTGAAAGCAAGCACGCTGATATCGGTATCTCGCTCCCCGGCACCGGAGAGACGCCGGCTGCCCCCGTCTTCATCGACGGCAAGAAGGCCCTGACGCTGCGCGGCCCGAATATTGCTTCGGATTTCGAAGCCCTCGTCATCGACTATATCGAGAAGCGCTTCGGCCAGAAGACAGCAGCGGAATAATCACTCCGCCTTTCATCAGCCTCAGCTCTTGCGCTCGGCTATGAAGTGGGCCGCCGTAATCAATAATGCGGCGTGCTCGCCATAGGGGGCGAGCAGTTCTTCCGCGTCCTCGACATGCCGGCGCAGCTGTTTTTCTGCCCATTCCATGCCGTGAAGCGCCACGAGCGTTCCCTTGCCGCGCGCCGCATCCTTGCCAGTCGCTTTGCCCATGGTCATGGAATCGGAAGTCAGATCGAGAATATCGTCGGCAAGCTGGAAGGCGAGGCCGATTTTCTCACCGAAGCGGCGTAGGCGCTGACGGTTCTCTGCAGATGCTCCGGCGATGATGGCGCCGGCCTCGCAGGCAAAGCGGATCAGCGCCCCTGTCTTCATCGCCTGCAGGCGGACGATGCCTGCTTCGTCCGGCGCCTGCTTTTCTGCGGCAAGATCGAGCGCTTGGCCGCCGGCCATTCCGCCGAGACCGGCCGCGCGGGCAATTGCCAGCACGAGTTCCGTCTTGCTGCGGTCCGGTAGATCGGTTTCCGGTGCGGCGATGATGTCGAAGGCGTAGGTCAATAGACTGTCGCCGGCCAGAATGGCAGTCGCTTCGTCGAATTTGATGTGTACGGTCGGCTTGCCGCGGCGCAGATTGTCATCATCCATGGCCGGCAGGTCATCGTGAACAAGCGAATAGCAATGGATGCACTCAAGGGCCGCACCGACGCGCAGCGCCGCCTGCCTGTTGCCGCCGAGAAGCGTGGCGCTTTCGACGACAAGAAAAGGACGCAGTCGCTTGCCTCCGTTGAGCACTGCATAGTGCATGGCATTCCGCAGCAGGTCCGGGCGGGCAATCTCATGAGGTAACACGGCGGGAGAGAGCAGGAGATCGAGCAGCGCCTCGATCTCGGCGGCGCTGTTTTTCAACCGTGTCTCGAATGTTTCCCGTTTGGCGTCCATGCGCGCTCTTTGGCACGGCGGAATGGCTGCTGGCAACGGAATTGTCGATCACTGAGCCAAGATTTCCGCTGCACTCTGGCAATGCGGGTTTTCAGGCGGTATGACAGCGAAGAGGGCGAAAACGGACTGGGACATTGGATATAGCGCCGCAGACAGAGGAGAGCGTCGAGGCGCCGGTTCGCCGGCGCTGGCTTGGAGACCGCCAGGTGCTGAAACGCGTTGTTCTTACCGTTCTGGCGGTGCTGCTTTTGCCCTATGTGCTGATTTTTATCTATCTGCTGCCCTTCATCCATCCCGTTTCGACGCTGATGCTGCGTGATCTGGTGCTTCTGCGCGGTTACGACCGGCAGTGGGTGTCGATCGACGACGTTGCGCCCGTTCTCGTGCAGTCGGTGATGATGTCGGAAGACGGGCAGTATTGCTTCCACGGCGGTGTCGACTGGGACGAGATGCGCATGCTGGTCGAAGACACGCTGAAGGGCCAGGAGACGCGCGGCGGCAGCACGATCCCCATGCAGACTGCGAAGAACTTGTTCCTCTGGAACAGCCGCTCCTTCATCCGCAAGGGATTGGAATTGCCGCTGGCTGTCGGTTCCGACTTCGTCTGGTCGAAGCGACGGCTGATGGAGATCTATCTCAATATCGCCGAATGGGGGCCGGGCATCTACGGCATCGAGGCGGCGGCACAGTATCACTTCAAGGTGCCTGCCTCGAAGCTGACACGCCGGCAGGCATCGCTGCTTGCGGTTTCGCTGCCGAACCCGATCGACCGCAACGCCGGAAAACCCGGGCGAGGGCTGCGCAGGCTCGCGGCGATCATCGAGCGGCGGGCGCAGGGTTCGGGCGATTACATCAAGTGCATCTATGAATGATATCAGAACTTGTCGTTGGAAGCGGCAAGCGTCATCTGACATTCTTGGTTCTGCCATATGGGCGATGCATCAGCAACCAAAGCCCCGAGTCGCCCATGAGATCTACGACGCTTTCGCCCGAGCTTCTCCACTATTCGAAGACGCACAATCCCGCTCCGCCAGTGCATCTCGGCTCCCGCTACCACAAACTCGGGGGCTTCCTGCCGGAGCAGGGCAACACGATTGTCTGCCATCCCCCGAGGAGCTCACAAACGCTGCAGGTGCTCATCGAAGCGCGTGAGAAATATCTGGCGATGCCGGAGGCCGCGCAATTCATCTTCACGCCGATTACCAGTCTCCATATGACGCTTTTCGAAGGCGTGATCGAGACCGGCCGCAAGAAGAACCACTGGCCCGATGACATTCCACACGATGCGCCGATCGATGACATGACGGAGCTCATGGCGGCGCGGCTCGAAGGCTTCACGATGTTCGATCCCTTCAAGGTGGCAATCGTCGAAGCTCGTCCGTCCGGCCTGCTTCTCGAGGGGGCGACAGAGGGTGACCGCAAGGTGATGCGCGCCTGGCGCGACGCATTCGCAAATCTCCTGGGTTATCGTCAGCCCAACCATGAGAACTATAAGTTCCATATGACTTTTGCCTACCCGATCGAGCGGCTGGAAGACGAGGCGCTGCCGCGCTGGCAGGCGATGCTTGACGAGGTGACAGATCATATCCGCACCAGGGCGCCTGTGCTGGAGCTCAATCCGCCCGCCTTCTGTGTGTTCGAGGATATGAACCACTTCCACGAAGTGCTGATTTTCGATTTCGAATCCTGACAGGAAAACACCATGGACAAGCTGACGCTTTACATCGCCAACAAGAACTATTCTTCCTGGTCGTTCCGGCCGTGGATGGCGCTAGCGGGCGTCGGCATTGATTTCGAGGAGGTGTTGATCCCCTTCGACTATCCTGGTGGTAATCCCAACATCAAGGCGGTCTCGCCGAGCGGCCATGTGCCCCTGCTGCAGCATGGTTCCCTTAAGATCTGGGAATCCTTCGCGATCATCGAATATGTGGCCGAGCTTTATCCCGAAGCAGGATTGCTGCCCGGCGATCGTGCCGAGCGGGCGCTTGCCCGCTCGGTTTCCATGGAGATGCTTTCGAGCTTCCGGGCATTGCGCAGCGCCTGCCCTATGAATATCCGCCGGCCGAAGGGTAAAATCGCGCTTCCCGACGGGGTTTCCGCCGATATCAGCCGTATCGAGACGATCTGGCGCGATCTTCTGCAGAAATCCGGTGGGCCGTTCCTCTTCGGTGAATTMAGCGGGGTGGATGCGATGTTTGCGCCTGTCGTCAACCGCTTCGATATCTATGATCTCGTCAGTAGTGCCGATATACTGCCTTACATGAATGCGATGAAGGCGCATCCCGCCTGGCGGAAGTGGGAAGAATCTGCCCGTGCAGAGCCGTGGATCGTCCCGGAAGACGAAGTCTGAGCGGAGAATCAGAGGCATCGCAAAAAATACATATGGGGACTGGTCAAGGCGGCCCCTTGCATGTATAAGCGCGCAAAATTCCGAAATCGCGACATGTCCGTTTCGGCCGCCAGTCTGGCCGTGGATATGTTTTGCCCGCAAGTGGAGTAAGAGAAATGGCTGTACCGAAGAGAAAAACGAGCCCATCCAAGCGCGGCATGCGCCGTTCGGCCGATGCACTGAAGGCTCCGACCTATGTCGAAGACAAGAACTCCGGCGAACTGCGCCGCCCGCACCATATCGATCTGAAGACCGGTATGTACCGTGGCCGTCAGGTTCTGACGCCGAAGGAAAGCGCATAATTCTTTATGCGGCTTGTCCGATGAAGTTTTGAAGGCCGGCTCAACGCCGGCCTTTTTCTTTTCGAGATATTATAATCTTCGGTGTCTTGAAGTGAGACGCTGATATCAGGCAGTATTCCCGCGAGATCGGGGAGATATTTCTGCATGATTAACACAATACCGCTGATGGTTATTCCATTTATTCTTTACAATCTGGCGATGTTGGGCCTGATGGGGGGTGGCGGCATTCCGTCGCTCCAGCATGACGTGATCGTACTGTCGATGCTTTCGGGCGCAATCTGGAGCATGGCGCTCGGCGACCTCTTTATCGTCGTGGCGCTCGTCGTCCTCTTCTTCGAGATCCTGAAGGCAACCCGGAATGGTTCCGGCAACCTCATCAACCATATGCTGTCGATGTTGGTCTTCATCGCCTTCCTGGTCGAGTTTCTCCTCGTCCAGGACGCGGCGACCCAGGTCTTCTTCATCCTGATGACCATTGCGCTGATCGATGTGATTGGCGGCTTTGCGGTATCGATCCGCAGTGCCAACCGGGACGTTTCGATCGGCCTATAGGCTGTCGAGCTTGTTCTGTAGCGCGCGAAGCTGTTCCTTCAGCTCATCGATGTCCTTGGCCTCCGCCTTGCGGGTTTCCTTGGGCGGCGGCGTCATGAAGGGCGAGAACATCTGCATGGCCTGCTGAAACATCTCGGTATTTCGGCGGACCTGATCTTCGACCATCTGCATGGGAAGCTGCAGGTTCTTGCCGAGCGGTGTTTCGCCAAAGGCGCGGTTTACCTGCTCGCGGATCTGTGACTGCTGCTCCGTGAAGGCGCGCATGGAATGTTCGAGGAAGCTCGGTACGACCATCTGCATCTGGTCGCCATAATAGGTGATCAGCTGACGCAGGAAAGAGATCGGAAGCAGCGTGTTGCCGGTCTTCGATTCCTGCTCGAAAATAATCTGGGTCAATACCGAATGCGTGATGTCGTCACCGCTTTTGGCGTCCTGAACGACAAAATCCTCCCCCTTCTTCACCATCTCCGCCAGGTCTTCCAGCGTCACATAGGTGCTGGTGCCCGTATTGTAGAGGCGGCGATTGGCATATTTCTTGATTACGATCTGACCCTCAGTCTTCGCCATATCAGTCTCCCAAACCCCGTCTGATTGTATGGATACTCCCCCGCCAGAGACTGTAGACGCAAAAGAAGGGCGGTGACAATCTCTTTGTGCGATGCGGCAAGCCCTTTCCCTGTACGGATAAATCCATTCGAGGGCGCTGCAGCAAAAGGTGGAACGGTGTTGGCATTTGACTTGCGCCTGCAGCTTTGTCAGTTTCCACTTATATGTGTGACGAGAAACGAGGAAACCACCCCATGAGCAGTTCATCCGTCGTCATCGCCTCTGCAGCGCGCACCGCTGTCGGTTCCTTCAACGGTGCTTTCGGCACAATTCCCGCTCACGAGCTCGGCGCAGCCGCCGTCAAGGGCGCGCTCGAGCGGGCAGGTGTTTCCCCTGAAGATGTGGACGAGGTCATTCTTGGCCAGGTCCTGCAGGCCGGCGAAGGCCAGAACCCCGCTCGTCAGGCAGCAATGAAGGCAGGCGTTCCCAAGGAGGCGACGGCCTGGAGCGTCAACCAGCTCTGCGGTTCAGGTCTGCGTGCCGTTGCCCTCGGCATGCAGCAGATTGCGCTCGGTGATGCGAAGATCATCGTCGCCGGCGGTCAGGAATCCATGTCGATGGCGCCGCATGCGGCGCATTTGCGCGGCGGCGTGAAGATGGGCGACATGAAGATGATCGACACCATGATCAAGGATGGTCTGACCGACGCCTTTTACGGCTATCACATGGGCGTTACCGCCGAAAATATCGCACGCCAGTGGCAGCTTTCGCGTGACGACCAGGACCAATTCGCCGTCGGCTCGCAGAATAAGGCCGAAGCCGCGCAGAAGGCTGGCCGCTTCAAGGACGAAATCGTTCCCTTCATCATCCAGGGCCGCAAGGGTGACGTAACCGTTGATGCAGACGAATATATCCGCCACGGCGCGACGCTGGAGGCGATGACGAAGCTGCGGCCGGCGTTCGACAAGGACGGCACGGTGACGGCGGCAAATGCCTCCGGCCTCAACGACGGCGCTGCTGCAGCCGTCCTGATGAGCGAAGCGGAAGCGTCGCGACGCGGCATCCAGCCGCTCGCCCGCATCGTTTCCTGGGCAACAGCAGGTGTCGATCCCCAGGTCATGGGCACTGGCCCAATCCCTGCTTCCCGCAAGGCGCTGGAAAAGGCCGGCTGGTCTGTCGCCGACCTCGACCTTGTCGAGGCCAATGAGGCCTTTGCGGCCCAGGCCTGTGCCGTGAACAAGGATCTCGGATGGGATCCTGATATCGTCAACGTCAATGGCGGTGCGATCGCGATCGGTCATCCAATCGGTGCTTCGGGTGCCCGCGTTCTCAACACACTGCTCTTCGAGATGAGGCGCCGCGGCGCCAAGAAAGGCCTTGCCACATTGTGCATCGGCGGCGGCATGGGCGTCGCCATGTGCTTCGAAGCAATGTAAATAGCACACGATGTATGTTCATCGAGTGCGACTGAGGGCGAGTTGACAACAAGAGGGAGCGAAGCATGAGCAGAGTGGCTTTGGTCACTGGGGGTACGCGCGGCATTGGCGCGGCGATTTCGATGGCTCTAAAGAATGCCGGCTACAAGGTTGCTGCCAACTATGCCGGCAATGATGAAAAGGCCAAAGCATTTCATGGCGTTACCGGCGTACCCGTCTTCAAGTGGGACGTCTCAGACTATGTTGCCTGCGGCGAAGGCATTGCAAAGGTCCAGGCCGATCTCGGCCCGGTCGAAATCCTCGTCAACAATGCCGGCATCACTCGTGATGCTATGTTTCACAAGATGACGGCCCAGCAGTGGCACGAGGTGATCAATACCAACCTCACCGGCCTCTTCAACATGACGCACCATGTCTGGAGCGGCATGCGCGACCGCAGCTTCGGCCGCATCGTCAATATCTCCTCCATCAACGGCCAGAAGGGCCAGATGGGGCAAGTGAACTATTCTGCCGCGAAAGCGGGCGACCTCGGATTTACCAAGGCACTTGCCCAGGAAGGGGCGGTCAAGAATATCACCGTCAATGCTATTTGCCCCGGCTATATCGGGACGGAGATGGTGCTTGCGGTGCCCGAAAAGGTACTGAACGAGAAGATTATTCCGCAAATTCCGGTCGGGCGCCTCGGCGAACCCGAGGAGATCGCGCGCTGCGTGACCTTCCTCGTTTCCGACGATGCCGGCTTCATTACCGGTTCGACTTTGACCGCCAATGGCGGTCAGTTCTTCGCCTGAATTATTTCTTGTGGCTGTGAGCGTAGTTGCTCGGGAAACTGCCGGTTCCGTCATAGGGGCCGGCAGATGCTCCATAGGCGGCAAGCACAATGGTGATGAGGGCGGCGATCGCGATGATCCTGTTCATGGTGATGTCTCCCCGCGGATGAGCGCTCGGATAGTTGCCGTCCGCGGCTTCGGTTTCGTTGATGCTGTCAGGCGTTTGGATTGCGCCGTCTATTGGCTCTGACGGGCACTTGCTGAATGGCGCGGTCGTGGCTGCGGAGAGCGGCGATTGCCATCGTCAGGAAGGCTGAGGCGATTAGGATAGCGACGGCGGAATTCAAGAAAATCGGGGCCATGGTAAGCGCTCCTTTCCATTCGCGGGCGGCACATGCTCTGCCGGCGATCTTGAAAGGAATATGGGCTCAGGTCTGCCAGGGCGGTAGATTTGACTTCAGCGACCGATTGTCAACGCCGCGTTGACGACAATAGCGGGCAACAAAAACGGGCGCCGAAGCGCCCGTCCAAAAATTCCGATGGGCCAGGATCGATCAGCGGCAACGCGCTTCGTAGCGGCGACCGTAACGGTCGCGATAGATGCAGTAACCCTGGCGTTCGACCGAATGGCCGATCAGCGCGCCTGTCAGACCGCCGGCGACTGCGCCAACTGCCGCGCCACCCCAGCTGTTGGTGACAGCGCCACCGATGATTGCGCCCGTGCCGGCGCCAATCGCCGTGCCCTGCTCCGTCGGAGTGCAGGATGCGAGAGCGCCAATGAGAGCGCAGCTAAGGATGATCTTCTTCATGTCTAAACTCCCCAGGTTATCGGCCTTTAAATTCGGCCCATCAGCACAAGAATGATAATGATGACGAGAACTAACCCCAAACCACCTGAAGGTCCATAGCCCCATCCGCGGCTATAACCCCAATTCGGCAAGGCGCCGACCAATAACAGTATAAGGATAATAAGAAGTATCGTGCCAAGCATGGTATTTGTCCTGCCTCATCCTCATTTCGACTGGACTAGAAACCCACATCGGCGAATTTTGTTCCCGGCTAAGCTCTCAGAATATCACGGCGGCGTTATCAGCTGTTGCAACGGAAGCCGACTTTAGCCGGTTTCGTGGAAAGCAAGTCGGCGAAATGCCATCGGACATTTTCTAAGTATGGTTAAAAATATCTTTTAATACAATATGTTGCGGTGAACAAAGCGGGAAAATGGAGATGTCTCCGATTCGTCAGCGATTCGTTCCGGCTTTGATCGGCCATGACCTTTACCGGATCGTCGGCACCGGCCGGTTTAATGCTCCGTAAATTTGGCATGTAAAAGATTAATGGCTTCCGGCGGTCCGGAGTGGCCATAGCAAATCCGGAATCCGTATCTTGGGATCGGTGCGAAAATGCGCACAAGATCTCGCCGTGAACGAAAAGGGAAAGCCTCGACTTTAGCGATTCGTCTCCGGTTCGTTCCGGCTTTGGTCGAAGCGTTAATTTCAGGCTTGACCTTTGCGCCTTTACGATTCGGCAACAAGCGTTAACGGCAGCTGCCGCCACCAGTCCTCAGGTAATGCTGCAGATTCAGTATCTAGTGTAAAAAAGCGATTCAAAATCAATACTTAGCCGTGAACAAAAGCTGAATCAGCCGGAGTCAGCGATTCGTCTCCGATTCGTTCTCAAGCTGTTCCGAATCTTAAATCAAGGACTTAGCGGGCTGTGACTTCTGTGCTCAATCCAAAGTCTATTTCAAATCCGCCCTTGCGTTTGGAGCTTTGGCTGTCCATGTGTTCTTTGCCTCATCCGAAGCTCCGACTTGACCCTGGGCGCTATCGCCTCACTTGCATGGACCATGACCCTGACTTCGCAGCCGATGATACTGAGCGGGCGCGGTGTGACCGCGGTGCTCGGACCGACCAATACCGGCAAGACCCATTATGCAATCGAACGCATGGTGGCGCATGGCACTGGTGTGATCGGCCTGCCGCTCCGATTGCTGGCGCGTGAGGTCTATACGCGCGTGGTCGAAAAGGTCGGCGCCCAGAACGTGGCGCTGGTGACCGGCGAAGAAAAGATCTCGCCGCCGAACGCGCGTTTTTCCGTTTGTACAGTCGAGGCGATGCCGCGGGAAACCAAGGCTGCCTTCGTCGCCATCGACGAAGTGCAGCTTGCGGGCGATCTCGAGCGCGGTCACATCTTTACGGACCGGATCCTGCATCTGCGCGGCCGCGAGGAGACGCTTCTATTGGGCGCCGGCACCATGCGGCCGATCCTGCAGCAGCTCCTGCCGGGAATTACGGTCACGGAGCGGCCGCGGCTTTCTCATCTTCTCTATGCCGGGCAGAAGAAGATTACTCGGTTGCCGCAGCGTTCGGCGATCGTCGCTTTCTCGGCCGATGAAGTTTATGCGATCGCGGAATTGATCCGGCGCCAGCGCGGCGGTGCGGCCGTCGTGCTCGGAGCGCTCAGCCCGCGTACCCGCAATGCCCAGGTAGCGCTTTATCAGGCGGGCGACGTCGAATATCTCGTTGCGACCGATGCGATCGGCATGGGCCTCAATCTCGATGTCGATCATGTGGCCTTCGCGCAAGACCGGAAGTTCGACGGCTATCAGTTCCGTAATCTCAATCCAGGCGAACTCGGCCAGATCGCCGGCCGCGCCGGTCGCCATGTGCGTGATGGAACCTTTGGTGTTACCGGCCAGGTTTCACCCTTCGACGAGGAGCTCGTGCAGCGCATCGAGGGCCACGAGTTTGACAACGTCAAGGTTCTGCAATGGCGGACCAAGGATCTCGATTTCTCGACGATACAATCCCTGCGGGCAAGCCTTGAGACCGGTCCCCGCGTGCCGGGCCTGACGCGGGCGTTGCCCGCTGTCGACCAACAGGCGCTTGAACATTTGTCGCGTTATCCGGAAATCGTCGACCTCGCCAATACGCCTGCGCGGGTCGAAAAGCTCTGGGAGGCTTGCGCTTTGCCGGACTATCGGCGCATAACGCCTGCGCAACATGCCGATCTTATTTCTACCCTCTTTTCCGATCTGGTGCGCTATGGCACGGTGAATGAGCAGTTTCTCGCCGAACAAGTTCACCGTTCGGATCGGACAGATGGAGAAATTGACACGCTTTCGGCGCGAATCGCGCAGATAAGAACCTGGACCTATGTATCGAATCGGCCCGGCTGGCTTGCCGATCCGACACACTGGCAGGAAAAGACGCGGGAAATCGAAGATCGATTGTCCGATGCGTTACATGAAAGGTTGACGAAACGCTTTGTTGATCGCAGGACATCTGTGCTCATGAAGCGCCTGAGAGAGAATGCGATGCTGGAAGCTGAAATCAGTGTGAATGGCGATGTCTTTGTTGAGGGACATCATGTGGGGCAGTTGACCGGGTTCCGCTTTACGCCTGTCGGTGGAACGGACGGGCCGGACGCCAAGGCGGTTCAGGCTGCGTCGCAAAAGGCGCTTGGGCTCGAATTCGAAGCTCGCGCCGCGCGCCTGCATGCCGCGGGCAATGCCGATCTGGCGATCGGCTCGGATGGACTCGTGCGTTGGCTCGGCGATCCCGTTGGCCGTCTTTCGGGCAGCGACCATGTGATGCGTCCGCGCGTCATCCTGCTTGCCGACGACCAGCTTACGGGCAACGCGCGCGACCATGTCGCCGCCCGTATCGAACGTTTCGTCAATCATCATATCAGCACGGTCCTGAAGCCGCTCGACGATCTGTCGCGTGCCGAAGACCTGCAGGGTCTTGCCAAGGGGCTTGCCTTCCAGCTCGTCGAGAATCTCGGCGTGCTCTTCCGCCGCGACGTGACGGAAGAAGTGAAGTCTCTGGATCAGGATGCGCGCGCCTCCATGCGTCGCTATGGTATCCGCTTCGGCGCTTATCATATCTTCGTGCCGGCGCTTCTGAAGCCGGCACCGGCAGAGCTCATCACCCTGCTTTGGGCGCTAAAGAACGATGGCCTCGACAAGGCAGGTTACGGCGACCTCATTCCGGTGCTCGCTGCCGGCCGCACCTCAGTGGTCACGGATCCGAGCTTCGAGCGCATGTTCTACAAACTGGCGGGCTTCCGTTTCCTCGGCAAGCGCGCCGTGCGCATCGATATTCTCGAGCGTCTGGCCGACCTCATCCGTCCGCTCCTGCAATGGAAGCCGGGTCAGGGCACGCGCCCGGAGGGCGCATATGACGGTCGCCGCTTCACGACGACGACGGCGATGCTGTCTATTCTCGGCGCGACGCTGGAAGATATGGAAGAGATCCTGAAGGGTCTCGGCTACCGCGCCGATGCCGTGAAGGCTGAGGAAGCGGCCGCGTTCCTTGCAACACAGGATGCATCATCTGCTCCGGCGGCGACGGCGGAACCCGCGGCAGAAGAAACGGCTGAAAAGGCCGACCATGACGACGCAGACGGCGCTTCGGAAGAAACGCCGGTCGTCGAAGCTGCACCTGTGGCCGCGGAAACGCCTGCTGTCGCCGAAGGTTCGGCAGAAGCCGGCGAGACCGAGGCTGCAGAACCGAAGCCGGTTCTCCTGTGGCGCCTCGGTGGCCGCAACGAGAACCCGCGGCAGGCCCGCGGCCACGGCGATCGCCGTGGCGGACAGAGCCAGGGCCAAGGCCAGGGTCAGGACCGCGGTGAGCGCAACAATCGCCGTCAAGGTGGTGAAGGCGGCGAGGGCCGGGACGGCAATCGCAATCAAAACCGCAACCGGGATGGCGGCAATCGCGACGGCAACCGGGACGGCGGCAATCGTGATGGGGGCAGGCCTCAGAACGCGCGTAATGACCGCAACGAGCAGCGCGGCGATCGCCAGGACCGTGGTGACCGCAAGGATCGCGGTGATCGCAATGACCGTAACAACAATCGCGGCAATTCGCAGCCGCTGCGCTTCGAAGCCAAGCCGCCGCGCAAGGAGAAGCCGATCGATCCGGATTCACCCTTCGCCAAGCTTGCAGCTCTCAAGGAGCAGATGAAGAAGTAATCATGGGCGCAGAGACACAGCCAGGAAGCGGTTCGCGCCAGCGCATCGACAAATGGCTGTTCTTCGCGCGCATGGTGAAATCGCGCTCGCTGGCGCAGAGCCACATCCAGTCCGGGCACGTTAGCATTAACGGTACGCGCTGTGGGCAGCCGAGCCAAACGGTCAAGGTAGGCGATCGGGTGGAGCTGACGCTGGAGCGAAGGGACGTCATTCTCATCGTTCGCCTGCCGGGCGACCGGCGCGGACCCTATGAGGAGGCGAAGCTGCTCTATGAGGATCTGTCGCCGCCTCCGGATGAGGCAAAACGCCTCACCCCCTATGAGCAGGCCATTCGGGCCACCGGCTCCGGAAGACCGACGAAAAAGGAACGGCGCGCAATTGACAGGCTTATGTCGGATGAGGATTAGAAAACTCTTCCTGCCGTGGGCTTTTCGAAGATCGTTTGTCCTTGAAATCCTGCCGTAAAGTCGATACGTCACACACAACCTGCCGGGTAGCGTGCTTGCCTCCCAAGCCTGTACACGCTTTATCTCCGGCTTGGGGGACAGGCGCGACGTTCCAGGTTGCCCGGCCCCGCCCGCATGGAAAATCCTGGAGTTCTTCATGACCTATGTCGTGACCGACAATTGCATCCGCTGCAAATACACCGATTGTGTTGAAGTCTGCCCTGTCGACTGTTTCTACGAGGGCGAGAATTTCCTCGTCATTCATCCCGACGAGTGTATCGACTGTGGCGTTTGCGAGCCGGAATGTCCCGCTGAGGCGATCAAGCCCGATACCGAGCCGGGTCTCGACAAATGGCTGAAGATCAACGCCGAATATGCGAGCATCTGGCCGAACATCACGGTCAAGAAAGAGCCGATGGCCGAGGCCAAGGAACTGGATGGCGAGGCTGGAAAATTCGAGAAATACTTCTCGGAAAAGCCTGGCAGCGGCGACTGAAAATCGCGGCGTGCACTGCTGTTGAAACCGGGTTCAGCGGCAGGTTAAACGTTTCAGATTACGCGTGAGTCACATGGAGGCTATGTGTTGCCGACATGACTCACGTTAAGCAAATTATTGATTTCCTCATATTTTTGTGATACGTTCACCACACTGTTCCATTTGTGGCATGACGCATGCCCAAAACCATCACGAAAGTAAAACAAATCCGCACGCGGTTTCCGTGACATATCAATAACTTGAGCTGTCGGATCCCAAGATCGCGCGCAAGGAGAGCTTTTGCTTCTGTCTGGTGGAACCAGAGTGAAGTCACCCGACGGATTTAACCGTCTCATCCGGGCCTGACTGACCCGGCTCCGGCCGCCGCCGGAAGCGTAACAGGGAGTTTTTGATTAGAATGACCACCCAGCAGAAAAAACCTTCTACCGCACGTCACGGCTTCAAGACTGGTGAATCGATCGTGTACCCCGCACACGGCGTCGGTACCATCACGGCTATCGAAGAGCAAGAAGTCGCCGGCATGAAGCTTGAACTTTTCGTCATCGATTTCGAAAAGGACAAGATGCGTCTGAAGGTTCCGGTCGCGAAAGCCATGAGCATCGGCATGCGCAAGCTTTCCGAGACCGATTTCGTCGAGCGCGCTCTCAAGGTCGTGCAGGGCAAGGCTCGCGTCAAGCGCACCATGTGGTCCCGCCGCGCCCAGGAATATGATGCCAAGATCAATTCCGGCGACCTGATTTCCATCGCAGAAGTCGTTCGTGACCTCTACCGTGCTGAGAACCAGCCGGAGCAGTCCTATTCCGAGCGCCAGCTTTATGAAGCAGCTCTCGACCGCATGGCTCGCGAAATCGCTGCCGTCAACAAGATGTCTGAAACCGAAGCTGTTCGCCTCGTCGAGACCAACCTTAACAAGGGTCCGAAGCGTGGCAAGGTAATCGAGGAAGACGACTCGCAGGACGAAGCCGCTTGATAGAGCTTTGTTTTTGCTGACAAAAAAACCCGGCCTTGGAGCCGGGTTTTTTATTGGAACTTTTTTGCCGTTGCGACGTTCATACACAGTAATGCGGACTCACCAGAGCTCATGAAGCTCGGTCTGAAGCCGCTGGAGCTGTCAGCGTTCGATGAGGAGCGGATCATGATTTCCAGAATTTGCCTTTGCGGCAACCTCAAGAAACAGATCCAACCCTGCCGTCTTGCCGGCACATGAAGAGAGATAGGGCCTCCTCCTGAAAAGTCCAGGAGGAGGCCTTTATGCATTCAAGACCCTGTTTTGCTCTGGTGCAGTGATGTTCCGGAAACGGTGTTTGCTTGTTCATTTTTAGGCACGTGGCCCATTTAGGAGAGCGATTATGAAGAACATGTCTGCAGATCGGCGCATGATCAAAATAGCAATGGCGGCTCCCTATCTTGCCCGTGAAGAAGAGCACAATCTGGCGATCCGCTGGAAGGATCACGAAGACCGGGGCGCTCGCAACCAGATTGCCATGGCGCATATGCGCCTCGTCATTTCCATGGCAGGCAAGTTCCGCAATTTCGGCCTGCCGATGAGTGACCTCGTACAGGAAGGTTATGTCGGGCTTCTGGAGGCAGCAGCTCGTTTCGAACCGGCACGCGATGTTCGCTTTTCCACCTATGCAAGCTGGTGGATCCGCGCCTCGATCCAGGACTATATCCTGCGCAACTGGTCGATCGTGCGCGGTGGCACGAGTTCGGCTCAGAAGGCGTTGTTCTTCAATCTGCGCCGTCTGCGCGCCAAGCTCGCCAAAGGCGATACGCAGCTGACGCTGCAATCCATTCATCAGGAAATTGCCGCTGCTCTCGGTGTCAGCCTCGCCGACGTGCAGACCATGGATGCGCGCCTTTCTGGAAACGACGCCTCGCTGCAGGCGCCTTCCGTTTCGGGTGATGCCGACAGTGCCGAGAAGATGGATTTCCTCGTCAGCGACGAACCGCTGCCGGATGAGCAGGTCTCCAACATGATCGATGGCGAACGTCGCCGGATCTGGCTTGCATCTGCCCTCAAGCATCTCAACGAGCGTGAAATGAAGATCATCAGCGCGCGCCGGTTGGCCGAAGACGGGGCGACACTCGAAGAACTCGGCGCTGACCTTGGCATTTCCAAGGAGCGCGTGCGCCAGATCGAAAGCAGGGCGATGGAAAAGCTTCGTACAGCACTCGTCAGCGCCGATCCGCACATGGCAGCCTATGCCTGACCAGTAATTACTCCCCAGCAGCACAGACTGGCCCGGTATAAGCCGGGCCTTTTTTATTCGGAGATGATCTTCACGCGGTCGCCAGGAGAAACGGCAGCGCCCGTCGGCAGGGCGTTGATCAGCTTGAAGAGATCGAGCTTGCGATCGGTGCCCATCATGCGGGAGGCGAGCGTAGTAATATTGTCGCCGGGGCGGACCGTGACCACCCGCACGCGCAGGGGTTTCAGCGAAGCGGCCTCATCCGGCGTCATACGGCGGAAGCTCGTGCGCAGAACGTTTGCCGTCGGCTCCAGTGAAGGGTTTCCCTTCGGCACTGCTGTCAGAAAGCGGAAGATCTGGTTGTTGTTTCTGATGACAGTGACGTCGAAGTCCCAGCGGTCGGCAGTGGCGCGCGCGGTCGCAGCCTCCATGCCATTGACGTTGATCGGCTGGATGGTCGAAGGATCGAGGCCGGTAACCCAGCCGCTGGAAATGTAATTCGTCAGGCTCTGGTTCTGGTTGTCCGCCACACCGTCAAAGCGGATGGCGATATCGTTCGGGCCGGTTGCCATGACGGCCTCGACCTTGTTGTCGATGCTGAAGTCGGGCGGCACGTCAAAGCGGATGCCGAGGCCGCCGTGCAGGAATGTCTGGCCGCGCACATATCCCTCTTCCGGGCTGTCGCCATAGAGAAGGCCATCAATGCCATCGAGATAGTAGTTACGGCCCTTGTCGCCGACCGAGCCCTCCTGGCCGAAGGCGCGGGCATGGCTGCGGGCAAGCTCGATGCGCTGGGCGGAGTTCGGATGGCTCGACAGGAAGTCCAGGCTCTGGTCGGCCTCGGGATCGACCGACATGAAGCGGCTATAGGCAGCCATGGAATCAAGGAATCGGGCTGCGGCATAGGGATCATAGCCGGCTTCGCCGAGCATGCGTACACCGATAACGTCTGCCTGCAGTTCCTGCTGACGGGAGAATGCGGCGAGACGCAGCTTGCCGCGGGCAAGCGCCTGTTTGCCGGCTATATCACTCGATAGCACTTCAGCGACGACGCGGCTGGCGATGACTTCCGCCTCTTCGCGCTTTTGCCGTTCGATGCCGTGGTTTGCAGTGACGTGGCCCATTTCGTGCGACAGCACGGCCGCGACTTCCGAGGCGTCGTTGGCGAGCGCCAGCAGGCCGCGGGTGACGTAGAGATAACCGCCTGGCAGCGCGAAGGCGTTGATGGCGGGTGAATTCAGGATGGTGATACGGTAGGACTGGCTCGGATTTTCCGACACCGCCGTCAATGCGCCGGCGATGCGGGCAACAAGACGTTCGGTCTTGGCATCCTTGTATTCGCCGCCATAGCTCGCAACGATGCGCGGATGCTCGCGGGCGCCCATGGCGGCCCGCGGGTCATTCTTCTGCACTTCATCGACGATTTGCGGATTGGACGAAGGACCGACGGTCGGCTGATAGGATTGTTCGATCAGCGATTCGCAGCTGTTCAGTGCGACTGCACAGGCCGACAGCAACAGAAGACGGCGCCCCCAACGGAGCGGCACAAAAATGGCATCACTGGAAAGCGCGGGCGATTTCCACGTCGTCATGCTGTCCAGTCTGTCTCTCCGCACCATCTTAAGTCGCCGGTCTGCCGCGTCTTCGGGCCGGCCGTTGCCAGGAAAATTCAATAGGCTTCCGCCTCGGTTCTCGCACTGCACAATCGGCCCATCCAAGTCTTTGCTGTAGCCGATTTCCGCATGGGTTGCATAGCGAGACTCTATCTAAATGTGGCGCCGTTGCATTTCGGCAATGCCTCGCTTGTCGAGGCACTTCTGGCTCCGATGAAATTATGGCGAAAGTTCCATCGCAAGTGCAGATTCCGGCCGCACTGCGGAAAAAATCGGTCAGTACGGCGACCGATACGGGCAACTATAACGCCTGCGCGAAGAATGCAATTAATGGTTGCTCTGATTTGACTGAGTTGAGCAGACTCAGGGCCGGTCGTGCGCCTCCTGCTTATTCCGCAGCTTCGGCGGTGGCGCTGGCCGGGCTGGCCTTCTGTTCTCCGGCGCGGGGCAACTGTACAGGCTTCAGCATGATGGCGGCGACCAGACCGATCAAAGCAATGCCGCACGAGGTCATGAACAGCGGCGAGAAGGCGGAGGCATAGGCGTCTGCCACGGCCTGACGGCTGGCGTCGGGAAGCGCTGCCATCATTTTCGGTGTCAGTTCCTCGATATTGGCTACACCCGGTATGGAGGAGCCGAGTCTGCCGAGCTGCGATGCAATGATCGCACCGTAGATGGAGATGGCAATCGATGCGCCGCCCATGCGCGACAGCGTCACCGAGCCGGTCGCAGCACCCACATCGCGGGCCGGTGCGGCGTTCTGAACGCCGATGACTGGAACCTGCTGGGCAAGACCGATGCCAATGCCGTGCAGCAGCATGATCGCGCCGATGAAGACAATCGGCGTACCGGCATGAACCTGAGAGATCAGCGCAAAGGCGATGGCGCTGCAGGTCATGCTGGCGATCGCAAAAGGCTTGTAGCGGCCGGTCTTCGAAATGATGCGGCCGGCATTCAAAGAGCCGACGACGAGACCGCCCGTCAGCAGGATGAAGAGCAGACCAGCGCCCGAGGGTGTTAGACCCGTCGTCGTCTGCAGGAAAAGGGCGAGGTAATTGACCATGCCGATGGCAATGCCACCACCCATGATCGAGATCACCAGCAGCAGACTGAACGTGGAATTGCGGAAAAGCGGCAGCGGCACGATCGGCTCCGACGCGCGGCGCTCGACGAAAACCCAGGTGATGGCGCAGATCACGCCGAAGGTGACGATGCCGATGCTCTGCGGCGAGATCAGCGCACCGAAAAGCTCGCTGCTGTCGGTCGCAAGTACGATGCTGGTTGTCGTCAGCGCCAGCAGGAGCGCGCCGGCATAGTCGATCTTCGGTCGGCGATGCGGCTTGCGGTAGGGCAGCATGAAGGCAAGGCCGGTAAGCACGATGAAGCCAATCGGGACATTGACGAGGAAAATCGAGCGCCAACCGAAGAGATCGCTCATCGTGCCTCCGAGGACCGGGCCGATCGCGCCTGAAGCCATCAGTACAAGGCTGGAATAGCTTTGATAACGGGCGCGTTCGCGTGGCTCGAAGAGGTCGGCATTGACGGCGAAGATCGAAACCATGATGCCGCCGCCGCCGAAACCTTGAAGCACGCGCGCAGCGATCAACGTGTTCATGGATACAGCGAGACCGCAGACCGTCGACCCGATCGTGAAGATCGCGATTGCCGTCATCATCACATATTTGCGGCCGAAGAGATCACCGAGCTTGCCATAAAGAGGCATAACGGCACTCAATGAAAGCAGATAGGCCGAACCGACCCAGCCGAAGCGATCCAGGTGACCGAATTCGCCGACGATGGTCGGCAGTGCGGTCGACACGATCTGATTATCCAGCGTGGCCATGAACATGGCGGTCATCAGGAAGAAGAAGAGGATGAGCCGTCGACGAGGATCCGTTACGAGCGGTGCGGGGGTGAGTTGCATATCCATCGGATGCCATTTTCATTAGGTCGGCTTTTTATGTGCTAATGTCATGTATTTGTCAATGGCACGTTATTGACATTGGCATATTTTAATTTTGATTCCCGTCTGATATGGTTCCGTCATGAATGAAACCTTGACCAAGACAAGAACGACTGAGCTTGATGATCCTTCCATGGATAGCGTGCCGCGCATCGGCCGCACCATGACACGCATGCGCATGATGACGGGCCGCCGGCTGATTGGCCGGCTGGCGATTCAGAGCGTGGCGCCCGATCTGGAGCTCTCGCATCTCGATGTGCTCGATGCCGTGAGGCGGGCTCAGGCAAACGGCGAAGCAACCGTTGGTGCCATTGCCGAGACGCTGCGCATCGATCCATCGCGGGCGAGCCGGGTCGTGTCGGACATGGTCGGCCGCAACGTCCTGCGCCGCGAGGCCTCACAGGCGGATGCACGACGGATCGTCGTCGTCATGACGCCGGTCGGGCAGAATTTGCTGGCAGAAATCCAGGCTCAGAAACTCGCCTTCGTTTCCGAAGTCGTGCGGGACTGGCCACAGGAAGAAATCGACAGCTTCTCGCGGCTGTTCGAGAAATTCATCGGCGGCTACGAGACGATATTCCTTTCCCGCGACAAGGATACGCCGGGCTGAAGAAAATAGTCCGGGCGTTTGATCTCGCTCAAGCTGACCCGTCCGAGGCAAGCCTAAGTCTCTCCCCGTTCGACGAGATCAGGAGAGATTCACATGAAACATCATCAGCTTCGGCTGCGGGGTATTTTCGCCACCATCGTTTTCGTGTCCTTCGGGCATGCGGCGCTTTCCGCCGATCTGGCGCCTCCATCGGCCGCTGTACAAAGCGCATGGCAGATACGCCTGCGTGCGCTCGGCGTGATCACGCGCGACAATGGTTCGGTCGATGGCATTTCCGGATCCGGTCTGTCCTATTCGGACACAGTGGTTCCGGAAGTGGATATCTCCTATTTCTTCACCGACAATATTTCGGCGGAGCTCATTCTCGGCACGACCTATGCCAATGTGCAAGGCGAAGGCTCGATTGCCGGCCTCGGAGAAATCGGCAAGGCGTGGCTTTTGCCGCCAACGCTGACGCTTCAATATCATTTTACCGATTTCGGTGCCTTCCAGCCCTATCTCGGTGCCGGTGTGAACTATACGGTCTTCTACAACCAGTCCGGCAAGAGCGCCGACAGGCTCGACGTGAAGAACACGTTCGGCGTGGCGCTGCAGGCGGGCTTCGACTACATGTTCGATGAACACTGGGGGGCGAACCTGGACGTGAAGAAGATTTTCCTACGCCCGGATTTCGATGCGACAGTCGGCGGCGCCGATGTCAGCGGCAAGGCAAAACTCGATCCCTGGCTGATTGGCGCCGGTGTAACCTACCGCTTCTAAACTGAAGGCGCCGGATTCGCGCCGCCTCTTCCCCTTCACCCCCCGTTTGCGCTATGGGCAATGCCCATGAGCCAATCCACCTTCACCATCCTGCTCGGCGGGGCACTCAGCCTGACGGATCGTCTGCGTGACGCCGTGCGGGACAGCCGCTTCATCGCGGCTGACGGCGGCATGCGCCACGCAGCGGCGTTGGGGGTGGTGCCAGAATTATGGGTTGGCGATTTCGATTCCACACCGCCGGATCTCGACGGTGCATTTCCTGACGTGCCGCGCCAGCCCTATCCGGCCGCAAAGGCCGCGACTGACGGTGAAATCGCCGTCTCCGCGGCGATCGATCGTGGCGCCAAACGCCTGATCCTTGCCGGCGCCCTGGGTGGCGAACGCTCCGACCATGCGCTTCAACATTTGCTATACGGCGTCGAACTGGCCCAGGAGGGCTTTGACGTCCTGCTCACGTCGGGCAGTGAGGAGGCAGTGCCTTTGCTTCCCGGCTCGCTGGAGATCGATCTTCCCCAAGGCAGCCTGTTTTCCGTGCCAGGTTTCAGCGAATTGAAGGGCCTATTCATAGAGAATGCCCGCTATCCGCTCGCGGACTTCCATTTGCCCTTCGGCTCGTCGCGCACCATTTCCAACGTGGCGGAGGGCCCTGTGCGCTTTTCGCTCGCCAGCGGCAGGGCCATCGTGCTCGCGCGGCCTTATGATCTTTCCGGAGTCTGATACTTGGCGCCCCCCATTCTGAAACTTGACGACATCTTCCTAAGCTTCGGCGGGACACCGCTCTTGGCAGGCGCCGCCCTGCAGGTGGAAGCCGGCGACAAAATCTGCCTTGTCGGCCGCAACGGCTCGGGCAAATCGACGCTTTTGAAGATCGCTGCCGGCCTCGTCGATGCCCAGTCGGGCGACGTTTTCCGCCATCCGGCGTCGACGGTGCGCTACCTGGAGCAGGCGCCGGATTTCGCCGGTTTCCAGACTGTGCAGGCCTATGCCGAGGCTGGGCTTGGACCGGGCGACGATCCCTATCGCGTTACTTACCTGCTATCGCATCTCGGACTGACCGGAGAAGAGGACCCGAATAACCTTTCCGGCGGTGAGGCGCGCCGCGCGGCCCTCGCTCGCGTGCTGGCGCCGGAGCCCGATATCCTGCTGCTTGACGAGCCGACCAACCACCTCGACCTGCCGACCATCGAATGGCTGGAAGGCGAGCTGCAGAAGACGCGCAGTGCGCTGGTCCTGATATCGCATGACCGTCGCTTCCTCGAAAAAGTCTCGACGGCGACAGTTTGGCTGGATCGCGGCACATCGCGGCGGCTCGACAAGGGCTTTGCGTTTTTCGAAGCCTGGCGCGATCAGGTGCTGGAGGCGGAAGAGCTGGAACAGCACAAGCTCGGCAAGGCGATCGAACGTGAGGAGCACTGGCTGCGCTACGGCGTAACCGCGCGGCGCAAGCGCAATATGCGCCGCCTCGGCGAATTGCAGACGATGCGCGCGCAATATCGCGGTCACAAAGGGCCGCAGGGAACGGTCCAGGCGAGTGCTTCCGACGCGCAGGAATCAGGCAAGTTGGTCATCGAAGCGGACAAGATCACCAAGAGTTACGATGACAGGCCGATCGTCACGCCATTTTCGATCCGCGTGCATCGTGGCGATTGCATCGGTCTCGTCGGGCCGAACGGCGCCGGCAAGACGACGCTCCTGAAGATGCTGACGGGACAGCTTTCGCCTGACAGCGGCACGGTGAAACTCGGCACCAATCTCGAAATCGCCACCCTCGACCAGAAGCGCGAGGATCTGAATCCTGACGATACGCTTGCCAATTACCTGACGGACGGGCGCGGCGAGAATCTGCTGGTCAATGGCGAGCAGCGGCATGTGACCGGCTATATGAAGGAATTCCTGTTCCAGCCGGAGCAGGCGCGCACGCCGATCAAGAACCTCTCCGGCGGCGAGCGCGCCCGGCTGATGCTGGCGCGCATCCTGTCACGACCGGCAAACCTGCTCATTCTCGACGAACCGACCAACGACCTCGACATTGAGACGCTGGATCTGCTGCAGGAGATCGTCACGGGCTTTGTCGGCACCGTCATCCTCGTCAGCCACGATCGCGATTTCCTCGACCGCACGGTGACCTCGACGATTGCACCTGCCAATCCGGAAGCACCGGATGGGCGCTGGATCGAATATGCCGGCGGTTATTCCGACATGCTGGCACAGCGCAAGGGTGCGGCCGAGGAGCGTAGGCGGGCCGAGAAAGCGGCGGAAAAGCCGAAGGCGCAGGAGGCTGCGGCTGCCGCTCCTTCGGCTTCAAAGGGCAAGCTCTCCTATAAGCAGAAATTCGCGCTCGAAAACCTGCCGAAGGAAATGGCCAAGGCGGAAGCGGAGATTGGCAAGCGGGAGGAGAGGATGGCTGATCCGAACCTCTTCACCAAGGATCCGGCGGCCTTCAATCGGCTGGCTGCCGAGATGGAGAAGCTGCGCGAAAGTCTGGTCAAGATGGAAGAGGAATGGCTGGAACTCGAAATGTTGCGCGAGGAACTGGAAGGCTGATCCGAAAAAATTCTTCCGTTTGTCGGATCGGGTGGTTTTCGTCCGTCCTTGAGCAGAACGTGATCAACGGCATGGCGCCGTTACACCAAAGGGAGATTTTTCATGCGCATGATTTTCGTGAACCTGCCGGTCAAGGATCTCGTCAAGTCGAAGGAATTCTTCTCGGCGCTCGGCTTTTCCTACAATCCGAATTTTACCACTGACGATGCCGCCTGCATGATCGTCGAGGAAAATATCTATGTGATGCTGCTGACCCACGCCCACTTCCAGCAGTTCATCGAAGGCGATATCGCCGATACGTCGAAGGGTAAGGAAGTCCTAACCTGCCTTTCGGCCGGCAGTCGCGGCGAAGTGGATGACTACTTGAAAAAGGCATTAGCGGCCGGCGGCAAGCCCTGGAAGCCGATCCTCGATATGGGGCCAATGTATGGATGCAGCTTCCAAGACCCCGACGGCCATGTCTGGGAAATCATGTATATGGATATGTCCGCGGCCGGCTGAGGCGGTCTCTGCGGACTCGGGCAACGATCGGTTTGCCGGGGTCCGCTCCCTCACTTTTCCTTGATTCGCACGTGTCGCGACACGCGGCATACACTGCTTTCCGGCAGCCGGGGATTGTGCCGATCAATGGCGATAAGGAAGAGTCACATGTCTCGCAAATCCTATACCAGAATAATCATGGCGCTTGCAGCCAGCAGCTTCCTCGTGCTTGGCCTTTCGCAGGCGGCGAGTGCGCAGGAAAGCCAGCGCTTGCGCGTGCGGGGCACGATCGAGAGCCTCAACGGCGATACGCTTGTCGTCAAGACCCGCGAAGGCAGCGATGCGACGGTTGCGCTCAAATCGGGCTGGAAAGTCGCCGGTATCAAAAATGCATCGGTCGACGACATCAAGGTCGGCGATTTCGTCGGAGTTGCCTCGCTGCCGAAAGGCACCGGTCCCGATGGTGCCATCGAAGTACTGATCTTCCCCGCGTCGATGAAAGGCACCGGAGAAGGCAACCGTCCGTGGGATCTGCAGCCGAATAGCTCGATGACGAATGCGACCGTCAGCAACGCGGTGAAGGCCGTCGATGGACATACGATCACGCTGACTTATCAGGGCAAGGAAAAGACCGTCTCGATTGCCGACGGCACGCCGATCGTCACCTTTGCTCCGGCGACGAAAGCTGATCTGAAGCCGGGTGCCGGTGTCATCGTCATGGCGGAAAAGGCAGCCGACGGCGCCATCTCGGCTTCGCAGGTCACCGTCGGCGTGAATGGTGTGACGCCGCCAATGTGAGCTCGTCCGGAGCTCCCGGACACCAAACGCCGCACATTTTGCAGGAATTTTGCTAGAGCGCCGGGGCAGGAGCTGCCGCGGCGCTCGATCCGGCAGCAGTTGCCGCTGATTGCTCCTCCGGTTTGGAAGGCAATGCCTGCAGGTGCAGCGTGCGCGGATGCAGTGCCTCCATATAGGTTTCTGAACGGCCGATATAGATCATGCTGGTCTCCGGCATGGTGGTGAGCAGCCTGGTCATCGTGTGCTGCCATTCGGGCTCCATGCCTTCGAGCACTTCGTCGAAAACGACCCAGCGCGGCTTCACCAGCAGCAGGCGGGCAAAAGCGATTGCCTTCTGCTCATCGGCATCGAGAAGCTTGTCCCAGCGTGCGCGGCTATCAAGGCGGGCTACAAGCGAATGCAAGCCCGCAGCCTCAAGCGCGGCTTCGATGGCCGTCCTATCAAAGGCCTCGGGTTTTCCCGGGAAAGCGATTGCCTCGCGCAGCGTGCCGCCCGGTACATAGGCAACCTGGGGGATGAACAGAATGTCGTCAATCGGGGGCAGGCCGATCGTGCCCTTGCCGCAGGGCCAAAGGCCTGCCATGGCCTGGAAGAGCAGGCGGCGGTTCACGCTGTGATCGCCGTTGATCATGACCTTTTCCCCGGCCTTGATCACCACGTCCGTCTCACGCAAGCGGAAGCCGCCGCAATCATCGATCTCCTCGCCAAGCTTGGCGACGATGACGATATCCTTCAGAGTCAACGTATCAGGTGCGGTTTTCTCATAGACGATGGAATCCTTCAAATCGAAGCCATCATCCATCTCCTGAAGCGCCTGGCGGAAGTCGGTGACACGCATCAATGTCGCGCGCCATTCGGCGATCGGGCCGAAATTCGCTACATACCAGCGCAACGCGGTATTGACCTGGTTGAACGCGCCGACCGACATCATCAGCTGCCCGAAGGTCAGGCCGCCGGAAAAATAAGCGGGCGCGGCGACGATGATCGGAATGACGATGACCAGCCAGCCATAGCCTGCCGAAACCCAGGTCAGGTTGGTATTGGCCATGGCGAGCCGCTTGATGACCGCGAGAACGTTGCTGATATCGTTGTTGATCCGCTTGCGCTCGTTCTCTTCGCCGCGCGCTACTGTGATCGCCGGCATGTTTTCGTTGGCATGCATCAGCGCAAAGCGCAGCTCGGCTTCCTTGGAAAACCGGTCGGCATTGAGCTTGACGAGCTTGCGGCCGACGACCTGGCTCAATACCGAGGCCGATGCAGCATAAAAGATTGCCGCCCAGACCATATAGCCGGGGATGGTGAAGTTGTAGCCGCTGATCCGGAAGATGAAGCCGCTCGAAAGCTCCCACAACACGCCGATGAAGCTGACGAGCAGAATGGTCGACTGCAGGAGGCCAAGGGCGAGGTTGGTCGTGCTTTCAGCGAGATTGCGAGAATCTTCGTGCAGGCGCTGGTCGGGATTAACGCCGAGGATGCCGATGGTGGAGAGTTTGAGGGCACGCTTGCGCTCCAGCCACTGATCGACGAGATCTCGCGAAAGACCTTCGCGCATGTAAAGGGCCGTCATCTGGTTCAGCCATGCCTGCAGCACGTTGAGCAGCAGCAGCGCACCGGCAATCATCGCGAAGACTTCGAGCTGGCGGAAAAACTCGCCAAGATCACGACGCTCGAGGGAATCGTAGAAAGGGGCGTTCCATTCGTTGAGGATCACCTGTCCATAGGCGGTCGCCAGGATGATGACCACCAGCAGGATCGCAAGCGCGACGACCTTGCCGCGGACCTGCGAATTCCAGAATGCGGAGAACATTACTCCGAGCCGATATGTCAGGCTGAGATCGTATCCCACCCGGTCCTGATTCTGGATGCCCTTCCCCCCTTTGACGTCAGTTTTCATTATTTTTTCCAAAATCGCCCATCACACCATTAATACCATGGGGGCGTTACTGGTCCATCAACAGATTCCACCACCCATAAAGAAAGCGTGATGGATTGGACAGTTGTTCTTATTGACAGTTGATTCGCGGGCGCACTGGCGTTAATTATGATGTCTCGTGGTGATTTGGCCGGCCGGCTTGCAGCCACGTTAAATAAGTCGCTAAAGGGCCGCGTGCGGACCGGTAGCGATTCTTTCGCCGCCGGTTTTTTATTTTGATCGAGTTGACCGCAATGCCCATCAAGATCCCCGATACGTTGCCAGCCTTCGAAACCCTCGTCAACGAGGGCGTGAGGGTGATGACCGAAACGGTGGCGATCCGTCAGGATATCCGCCCGCTGCAGATCGGGCTGCTCAACCTCATGCCGAACAAGATCAAGACAGAAGTGCAGATGGCGCGCCTCGTCGGCGCTTCGCCGCTGCAGGTGGAATTCTCGCTGATCCGCGTCGGCAACCACAAGGCCAAGAATACGTCTGAAGAACATCTGCTCGCCTTCTACCAGACCTGGGAGGAAGTGAAGCACCGCAAGTTTGACGGCTTCATCATCACGGGCGCGCCAATCGAGACGCTGCCTTACGAGGACGTTACCTATTGGAAGGAAATGCAGCAGATTTTCGACTGGACGCAGACAAATGTCCACTCGACCATGAATGTCTGCTGGGGCGCGATGGCGGGGATCTATCATTTCCACGGCGTGCCGAAGTATGAACTGAAGGAAAAGGCCTTCGGCGTTTACCGCCACCGCAATCTCAAGCCGTCTTCCGTTTATCTCAACGGTTTCTCCGACAATTTCGAGGTTCCGGTGTCGCGCTGGACCGAGGTGCGCCGGGCCGACATCGAGAAGATCGACGGCCTCGAGATCCTGATGGAATCGAGTGAGATGGGTGTCTGTCTCGTGCACGAGCCGAAGGGTCGCCGGCTTTATATTTTCAATCACGTCGAGTATGATTCCACGTCTCTCTCGGACGAATATTTCCGCGACGTGAATGCCGGCGTGCCGATCAAAATGCCGCACAACTATTTCCCGCATAACGATCCGGCGATCGCGCCGCAGAACCGCTGGCGCAGCCATGCGCATCTGCTTTTCGGCAACTGGATCAACGAGATCTACCAGACGACATCCTACGATATCGAAGAGATCGGCTCGGACATCTGAGCGTCACCAGTCAGGTTTAGAAATGACGCCGTCGCATTTCTGCGGCGGCGTTTTGTTTTCCGGCCCTGCCCGGTTGCGGTTTGCGGCGAATGGGGGCRGGTTCCGGTTCCTGAATCCTAGGGATGGAGTGAGCGTCGATCATGGCGGACAAATTGGAACGGGAAGTTTTCGGACAGACGAAGGACGGAGAGACCGTCCATCGTGTCGTCATCCGCGGCGGCGGACTGACGGTCAAGGTATTGAGCTGGGGCGCGGTCATCCAGGATGCGCGGCTGGAGGGTCATGACGCACCGCTCGTGCTCGGCTTCGAGGATTTCGAAGGCTATCTTGCTCATTCGCCCTTCTTCGGCGCGACGCCGGGACGCTGTGCAAACCGTATCGGCGACGGAAAGTTTTCGCTCGACGGCAAGAACTACCAGCTCGAACTGAACGAGAAGGGCGTTACGCATCTTCACGGCGGCAGCAACAATATCGGTACACTTGTCTGGACGATCGTCGAGCACGAGAGCGACCGTGTCGTGCTGAAGATCGTCGATCCTGATGGTCGCGCCGGTTATCCCGGCAACTGCACGATCCAGGCGACCTATCGCGTGCATGGCAACGGCGAGCTTTCTGTCAACTACGAGACGGTGACGGATAAGCCGACGATCGCCAATGTCTGCCAGCACTCCTATTTCAATCTCGACGGCCGGGACGATGCACTGGCGCATGACATCATGATCGCCGCCGACCACTACCTGCCGACCAACGAGAAGCAGATACCGACCGGCGAGATCCGCTCCGTCGAGGGCACCGCGTTCGACTTCCGGGTGATGGCGCCGATGAAGCGTTTCGACGGTCAGGAGCAGGCGCTCTATGACCATAATTTCTGCTTCTCGCGCGAGCGCACGGCCAAGCGCTCGGTCGTGCTTGCCCGCAGCCTGCACTCCGGCGTCTCGCTGGAGGTGCGCACGACCGAGCCGGGCGTACAGTTCTATGCCGGTTTCAAACTCGGTGTGCCGGTGCCTGGTCTTGGCGGCCGCAAATATGGTCCTTTCGCCGGCTTTTGCCTCGAGACGCAGATCTGGCCTGACGCCATCAACCATGCGGGCTTTCCGAACGCGGTTCTGCGTCCCGGTGAGGTGCTGCGGCAGGAAACGGACTACATCTTCACGAAGAGCTGAGCTCAGCCTTCCGGCCTAGATCAATGAAACCCTCGCGGTGTCTCGCGAGGGTTTTTCTTTTTCGGCGGAATGAATCTGCTTGCCGATTGGTTCTAAATAGGTTCTATTGTGTGTCCATGGATAGAACCAGTCTGATAGCGGAACTGAATGGCCGTGGGCTGCGCGACGAGGCGGCGACTGGACCGCTTTACAAGCGGCTGGCACAGGCGCTCACCGGTCTCATCCAGGAAGGTCTGCTGAAACCCGGAACAGCGCTGCCCGGCGAACGCGACCTGGCGGAAGCCCTGAAGCTTGGCCGGGTGACGGTTCGGACAGCCTATCGCGACCTCATGACATCGGGCGCGCTGGAATCGCGCCATGGCAGCGGCACTTTCGTTTCCAGCAGGGTGGAGCGCATGGAGCAGTCGTTGTGGCGGCTTTCCTCCTTCTCCGCGGACATGCGCTCGCGCGGGCGCTCGCCGGCGGCGAAGATCCTGTCGCGCACCATCAACAATCCCTCCCCGGAAGAATCCTTCCTGCTTGGTCTCGGTGTGGATGAGCCGGTTTTGCGGCTCGATCGCCTTCGTCTGGCCGACGGGCTGCCGCTTGCGATCGAACGCGCCGTCGTGCCGGTCAAATTTCTCGCCGAGGATGCCGGCGGCGAAGGCTCGCTCTATGATGCGCTTGCCCAGAGCGGCCACAAGCCGGTGCGCGCCATGCAGCGCCTGACCGCCGTCACGCTCGATCCTTCATCGGCGGCTATTCTTGCCGTGAAGGCCGGTGCGCCGGCGCTTCTGATCGAACGCGTTTCACGCCTGGAAGACCAGCGTGTCGTCGAATACACCCGCTCGCACTATCGTGGCGACGCCTATGACTTCGTTGCCGAATTGAGAATTGGAGATGACCTATGAGTGAGAACCAGTCGCTGATGCTGCAGGAAGCGGGCCAGTCGCCCGAGGTGGTCGCCACCCTGCTCGAAAAGGAAAAGCCGGCCTTCGCCGAAATCGCCCGGCTGTTCTCGTCCGCTCGCCCGAGCGTCGTGACGACGGCGGCGCGCGGTTCTTCCGACCATGCCGCGACCTTCTTCAAATATCTGTTCGAGATTACTTGCGGCGTGCCGGTCGCCTCGATCGGCCCGTCTATCGCCTCTGTTTATAACGCGCCCCTGCATCTGAAGGGCGGCATCCATTTCACCGTCTCACAGTCGGGCGCGAGCCCTGACATCGTGGCGCTGCAGGATGCGGCCAAGAAGGGCGGCGCAACGACGATTGCCGTGGTCAACGTCACGGACAGCCCCCTTGCGAACCAGGCCGATATCGTGCTCGGCCTCAATGCCGGCGCCGAAAAGAGCGTTGCAGCGACCAAGTCCTTCATTGCATCTGTCGCAGCCCTCACCGGCGTGACGGCTGCGATCGGCAGCAAGGCCGATCTGCAGGCGGCGCTCGAAAAACTGCCGGCCGCACTCGCTGCGACATCGGGCATCGATACGGCTGCTGCCGAGGACGTTCTGTTCAACGCCGCCTCGCTCTATACCGGCGGCCGCGGCACGGCTTTCGCCGTTGCTCTCGAAGCTGCGCTGAAGGCCAAGGAGACAGCCGGCCTTCATGCCGAAGCCTTCTCTCTTGCGGAACTGATGCACGGGCCGATGCGCCTGGTGCAGCCGGGCTTCCCGATCGTCGGCTTCGTGCCTGAAGATGCGGCCTTCGACAACAACGTGAAGGCCCTCGATCGGCTGCAGAAGCTCGGCGCTACCACCGTGCCCTTCTCGACGAAGCCTCTTGCCGGCGTTAATCTGCAGGTTCCGACGACCGGCAACGGTCTCGTTGATCCCCTGGTTTCGCTGCTCGTCTATTACCGTCTGATCGAGTCCGTCACGCGTCGCAAGGGTTTCGACCCCGACAAGCCGGCAAACCTGCTCAAGGTGACGGAGACCGTCTGATGCCCCACAAGATCTTCACCGGCGCTCGTATCTTCGATGGCGAACGCTTCCATGACGAGCGGGCGCTGATCGTCAAGGACGGACGCGTCGAGGCGATCGTCGGCCTGAATGATCTGCCCGAGGGCGATGTCGTGACATTGGCAGGCGGCGTGCTATCTGCCGGTTTCATCGATGCGCAAGTCAATGGCGGCGGCGGCCGTATGCTGAACGACGAGCCGTCGCCGAACTCGATGTACATGATTGCCGACGGACATCGGCCGTATGGAACGACGGCGCTGTTGCCGACGCTGATTACCGATACGGCAGAAGCGACGGCTGCCGCGATCGCGGCGGCAAAGGTAGCGGTGAAGACGAACCGGGGCGTTGCCGGCCTGCATCTCGAAGGTCCGCATCTGGCGCCGGCGCGCAAGGGTGCGCATCTCGCCGAGCTGATGCGTCCGGTCGAAGACAGGGATGTCAAATCCTTCATCGCCGCGCGCGAGGAAATCGGCACGCTGCTCGTCACCATGGCCGCGGAGCAGGTGACGGTTTCCCAGGTGCGCGAACTCAGCGAAGCCGGGGTCATCGTCAGCATCGGCCATTCCGACAGCACGAGTGAGGCAGCCGAAGCGCGTTTCGATGCGGGCGCACGTGGTGTCACGCATCTTTTCAACGCCATGAGCCAGCTGGCGCACCGCGCGCCGGGTCTTGTTGGTGCCGCGATCGATCATCCGTCCGTCTGGTGCGGCATCATTGCCGATGGACATCACGTCGATCCGAAGGCGTTGCGAACGGCACTGCGTGCCAAGCGCGGCGAAGGCAAGCTTTTCTTTGTGACTGATGCCATGTCGCTGGTCGGTTCCGAGATGGATACGTTCACGCTGAACGGCCGTACCGTGCGGCGCGAAAGGGGCGGTTTCTGCTCCAAACTCGTGCTGTCGGACGGCACGCTGGCGGGTTCGGATGTCGATATGGCTTCGACGATCCGTTACGGCGTCACCTATCTGGAGCTGACGCTTGCCGAAGCACTGAGGATGGCGACGCTGTATCCGGCGCGTTTCCTGAAGCTTGCCGATCGTGGTCAGCTCTCGCCGGGCGCGCGCGCCGATCTCGTGCATTTCACCGATGCGATAGAAGTGACGGCAACCTGGCTCAACGGCGAAATGGCGTGAAGGAGAGTGGCCGATGACTGACATTACGGACGCCTATTTCACCAATCTCATCGGCCGGCTTGAGGAGCTGAAGCGGGCGCTTGCCGCGCCGATGGCGCAGGCTGCCGCTGTAATCTTTGAGGCGGCCCGTGGCGACAAGCGCGTCTATGTCTTCGGCACCGGCCATTCGCATATGCTGGCGGAAGAGGTGCATTATCGGGCTGGCGGGCTCGCCTTCACGGTGCCGGTTCTCGTCGGCTCGGCCATGCTGCATGAGGGGGCGGTCATCAGCTCGGTCTATGAGCGCACGCAGGGCCTGGTGCGGCCGATGCTGGAGCGCTACGGCATGCAGCCGGGCGATGTCATCATCATCGCCTCCAATTCGGGTGTGAATGCCGCGCCGATCGAGGCGGCCGACTATGCGCGCGAGATCGGCGCAAAGGTGATAGCCATTACCTCGATCGCCTATTCGACGGCGATTGCCAATGGGCGCCGGCGGCTTGCCGATGTGGCCGACGTGGTTCTGGATAACGGGCTGCCGCCGGGTGACGCCGTCCTCGATCTCGAAGGCACGGGTCTTCGTGTCGGTCCGGTGTCTACGGCGGTCGGGGTGACGGTCATCAACGCCATCTTCGCAGATGTTGCTTCGCAGCTTTCGAAATCCGGTGACGCGCCCGTCTATCTCAGCGCCAATATGCCGGGTGCCGCTGAGATCAATCAGAAGCTGGTGAAGAAGTACCGGCCGCGTAATCCTCATCTCTGAGCAAAGAGGCCGGCATGTTGCTGGCCTATTTGCTGTCTCGCCATCGGGCAAAAATGAAAACGGCCCGAAGCGGTTGCCTCAGGCCGTTTTAAACTCTGAAAACTGATGCAATCAGTCCTTGGCGCGTTCGACGTAGGAATTGTCTTCCGTCGCGATGACGACGCGGGTGCCGGCATCGATATGCGGCGGGACCGAGGTGCGGATGCCGTTCGAAAGCATGGCCGGCTTGTAGGAAGAAGAGGCCGTCTGGCCCTTGACGACCGGTTCGGTCTCGACGATCTCAAGCGTGACGTGACGCGGCAGTTCCAGCGCCAGCGGATTGCCTTCGTGGATCGACAGGATGCAGGTCATGCCCTCCTGGAGGTAAGCCTTCTGGTCGCCCATGGTTTCGGCGCTGACGACGACCTGGTCGTAGGTGGCCGGGTTCATGAAGTGGAAGCCTTCGCCATCTTCGTAGAGGTACTGGAAATTGACGTCTTCCACGAAGGCGCGCTCGACCTGTTCGGTCGTACGCCAGCGTTCGGAAACCTTCACGCCGTCGACGATGCGACGCATGTCGACCTGGGTGACCGGCGTGCCCTTGCCCGGGTGGAAATTCTGAGCCGTGAGAACGACGTAGAGCTTGCCGTCGACATCGAGAACGTTGCCCTTGCGGACCGAAGAGGCGATGACCTTGACCATAAGACTTCCTTGTAAGTCGGCTTTCGGCGTCGTAGAGGACAGTCAGAATAGTCCTGAAGACGCAAAATGTTTTTTCTTCGGGGCGGCACTAACCTAAAATCGCGGAAATAGCCACCCCATCCCCGCCGAATCCGGCAAGGAAGCGTTGTATGAACCTCACGAGCGCCAAGGCGTCTCCCTGGTGGACACCATCAGTGCATGCCGATCGCCGTCCGTTCCTTATCGGGCGCAACGCGATCCAGTCAGCGCTGCGGGGTTATTTTGCTCGTGAGGACTTCATCGAGGTCGATACGGCGACGCTGCAGGTGTCTCCCGGCAATGAGGCGCATCTGCATGCCTTTGCAACGCAGGCGTTGACGACGGACGGACAGGCTGCGCCCTTTTACCTACACACATCGCCGGAATTTGCCTGCAAGAAGCTTCTTGCCGCCGGTGAAGAACGCATTGCCTGCTTTGCGCATGTCTACCGCAACCGCGAGCGCGGGCCGCTGCACCATCCTGAGTTCACTATGCTCGAATGGTATCGGGCGGGTGAAAGCTATGAGAGCCTGATGATGGATTGCGTGCGCATGCTTGCGCTCGCTGCCGAGACGGTCAAGACCGCAATGCTTGCCTATCGCGGGACCGAGTGCGATCCCTTCGCCGGGCCGGAGCGTATCAGCGTCGCAGAAGCGTTCGCCCGCCATGCCGGCATCGATCTTCTGGCTTCTGTATCTGCTGACGGCTCGACCGATCGCGCGCATCTTGCCGCCGAAATGCGGCGGATCGGCATGCGCGTTGCCGATGACGATCATTGGGCCGATCTTTTCAGCCGGGTACTGGTGGAAAAGGTTGAGCCGCATCTCGGCTTCGGCCGCGTCACCATTCTCGACGAATATCCTGTTTCGGAAGCGGCTCTCGCGCGACCTTCGGCAGGCGATCCGCGCGTGGCGGAGCGCTTCGAGCTCTATGCTTGCGGCGTCGAGCTTGCCAACGGCTTCGGGGAACTGACCAATGCCGCCGAACAGCGGCGGCGTTTCGAGATCGAGATGAGCGAGAAGATGCGCGTCTATGGCGAGACCTATCCGCTCGACGAGGATTTTCTGGCTGCGCTGGCGATCATGCCGGAAGCGAGCGGCATCGCGCTCGGCTTCGACCGGCTTGTGATGCTGGCGACGGGAGCGTCGCGGATCGATCAGGTGCTCTGGGCGCCTGTTGCGGAGTATGGCCGATGAACGTCTTGCGGCCGATCAAGAGTGTCGACGATCTCGTCAGGTCAGGCCTGATCGAGGACGCTGAGCGACTGGCGCTCGATGAGGTTGCTGCCCGCTATGCCATTGCGCTGACGCCTGCCATGGCAAGATTGATCGATCATGCCGATCCGGCCGACCCGATTGCCCGGCAGTTCGTACCCGACGCCGCGGAACTGGTGACCACGCCGGAGGAACGGGCCGATCCTATCGGCGACCATGCGCATAGCCCGGTGGAAGGCATCGTGCATCGCTATCCGGACCGCGTGCTGTTGAAAGCCGTGCATGTCTGCCCGGTCTATTGCCGCTTCTGCTTCCGGCGCGAGATGGTGGGGCCGCAGGGGCTCGGCACTCTCGAGCCGGCGGCATTGGCTGCCGCCTTCGACTATATTCGCGGCCACAGCGAGATCTGGGAGGTGATCCTGACCGGTGGCGATCCGCTGGTGCTTTCACCACGTCGTCTCGGCGACATTCTAAGCGAGCTTGCGGCAATCCAGCATGTAAAAATCGTGCGTTTCCACACGCGGGTGCCGGTTGTCGACCCGCAGAAGATCAATGGGGCGCTGATCGCCGCACTGAAGGCGAGCGGCAAGACAGTTTATGTCGCGCTGCACGCCAACCATCCGCGCGAGCTGACTGCGGAAGCGCGCGCCGCCTGTGCCCGTCTTGTGGATGCCGGCATCGTCATGGTCAGCCAGTCGGTGCTTCTGAAAGGCGTCAACGATGATCCCGATGTTCTGGCGGAACTGATGCGAGCCTTCGTCGAGGCGCGGGTGAAGCCCTATTACCTGCACCATCCGGATCTTGCGCCCGGCACCAGTCATTTCCGCCTGTCGATAGAGGAGGGGCAGAAAATCGTCTCCTCGCTTCGCGGTCGTATCTCCGGTCTTTGCCAGCCCACCTATATTCTCGATATTCCCGGCGGCTACGGCAAGGCCGTGATCGGCGAAAGCGCCGTGCAGGCAACCGGCGAGGGTTGCTATTCGATTTCGGACTATCGTGGCAACGAGCATCCCTATCCGCCCGCAGATTGACGTAGCAGCGGGCTCCTGGCGTACCATTTCTGCACTTCGCACGGCTTGAGCGACTTGCTGCCCGATTTCTCGGGCTATATCAAACTATTGATAGAAATGAAGTATTAGGCCCCAACTAAGCATAATCCGTAAAATGCAAAGTATGAGTCTTAGTCATATTTAACTAATTATATTAGCGGAATGTTCTGTTTTCCGCACTAAAAGCACTCCCATGAAAAGGCGATGCATGCCGGCTCAGGATCATGAAAATCTGGAGTGAATGGGATGAACAAGACAGTCCGCGACCTCGTAGCCAAGTTCGGTAAGCTTCCTGTGCCCGTTGATCAGGTTGCCGACGATGCGGATCTCTACGCCGCGGGTCTGACGTCCTTTGCTTCCGTGCAACTCATGCTCGGCATCGAAGAGGCCTTCGACATCGAGTTTCCCGATAATCTCCTGAACCGCAAGTCCTTCGCGAGCATCTCGGCGATCGTCAAGACGGTCGATCTCATCCAGGATAGCCGAAAGGTCGCCTGATGAATTTCCCGGTCAAGATCACGGAAGACAGCCTGGTCGCAAGGGCTGCCCGCGTCGCCGAAATTGCGGCAAGACATGCGGATGCCGTCGATTTCGAAGGCCGGTTCCCGCAGGAAGCCGTCAACGCGATGAAGGCCGAGCGGCTGCTCGGTATCCAGATCCCCCGCCATCTTGGCGGCGAGGCTGCTTCCACGACCGATATTGCCGAATTGTGCTCGATGCTCGGCCAGGCCTGCGCGGCAAGCGCGATGGTCTTCGCCATGCACCATATCAAGCTTTCGAGCCTCGTCGAACACGGCGTCGACAGCGAGTGGCATAGCGCCTTCATGCGCCGTATCGCCGCCGAACAGCTTCTGATCGCTTCCGCCACCACCGAAGGGGGGATCGGCGGCAACCTGCGCAACAGCATCTGCGCGATCGAAATCGACGGCGATATCTGCAGGCTGCAAAAGGACGCGACCGTCATTTCCTATGGCTCGCATGCCGACGCTATTCTCATCACTTCACGCAGCCATCCGCAGGCCGCCTCTTCCGATCAGGTCCTGACCGCCTTCCTGAAAGATCAGTACACGCTCGAAAAGACGCATGCCTGGAACACGCTCGGCATGCGCGGTACCTGCTCCGACGGCTTCCTGTTCAAGGGCGAAGCACCGGCTAAACAGATCCTGCCCAAACCCTTTGCTGAGATTGCTGCCCAGTCGATGCTTGCCTCTTCGCATCTGCTCTGGAGCGGCGTGTGGTATGGTATCGCGGTTGACGCCGTTTCCCGCGCGCAGGCTTTCGTGCGCGCTGCTGCCCGCAAGTCTCCCGATGCTACCCCGCCCGGCGCGCTTCGCCTCGCTGAGGTTTCCAACCTCCTGCAGATGGTGAAGTCGAATGTGGTTGCCGGCCTCAAGGCCTATGAGGACGCCAAGGCTGACGGCGACAAGCTTTCCTCGATGGGCTTTGCCGTGGCGATGAACAACGTCAAGATCGCCTCCTCGGAAACGATCCTGGAGATCGTCAATCATGCCATGCTGATATGCGGCATCATGGGCTACAAGAACGGTACGCCCTTCAGCCTCGGGCGCCATCTGCGCGATGCGCATTCGGCGCAGCTCATGATCTCGAACGACCGCATCCTCGGCAATACGTCGAGCATGCTCCTTGTCCATAAGCAGGACACTAGCCTACTGGGGTAAAGCCATGGATATGCAGACTTCGTTTCTGGACCGGCTCTTCGAGTCCGGCCTGCTGATCGATACCGGCGTTGACGGTCTTTATGGCCGCAGCGGCCAGTTCGAAGACGTCATCGCCGCTTTCGAACGGCTGATCGACAGGTTCGGTGGCGCCGATGGCGCCGAAGCGATGCGTTTCCCGCCCGGCATGAACCGTGCGCTCTTCGAAAAGAGCGGCTACATGAAGAGCTTCCCGCAGCTTGGCGGCACGGTGCACAGCTTCTGCGGCAGCGAACTCGACCATATGAGCCTGCTGCAATGCATGGAAGTCGGCGAGGACTGGACCAAGGATCAGAAGGCAACCGATATCGTTCTGACGCCGGCCGCCTGCTACCCGCTTTATCCGACAGTTGCCAAGCGCGGCAACCTGCCGGCCAAGGGTGGCCTCTTCGATCTCCAGTCCTACTGCTTCCGCCACGAACCCTCGAAGGATCCGGCCCGCCAGCAGCTTTTCCGCATGCGCGAATATGTCTGCATGGGCACAGAGCAGCATGTGACCGATTTCCGTCAGAGCTGGATGGACCGCGGCGTCGAAATGATGAAGCAGGTCGGCCTCGATGTGACGATCGATGTTGCCAACGACCCGTTCTTCGGCCGCGCCGGCAAGATGATGGTCAACAACCAGCGCGACCAGAACTTGAAGTTCGAGCTGCTGATCCCGATCACCTCGTCGGCAAACCCGACCGCGTGCATGAGCTTCAACTACCATCAGGACTCTTTCGGTGTGAAATGGGGCCTGAACCTCGAAGATGGCAGCGTGGCTCACACGGCTTGCGTCGGCTTCGGCCTCGAGCGCATCGCGCTCGCGCTCTTCCATCACCACGGCCTCGACGTCAAGGAATGGCCGGCCAGCGTACGGAAAGTCCTGTGGGGCTGAGCGGTTCCATGACCTCGGTTTTTGCGGGTATCGATCCCGATACCTACAAGCCGCATGCGCTGCATTCCGGCGAGCGCATGTGGCCGGAGACCAATTGTTATATCGATCTCTGGATCGAGGTGCTCTCGACTTTCGGCGTCGTACCCGAAGCGATGCTCGGCTTTACGCTGACGCAGGATTTCGAGGGCGACCAGTTCACCTTCTTCAAGGTACCGCTGGAGGATCTCGAAGCGCTCTATGGCATCCGCACCACCGAACTTGCGATCTATGACCGCGTGGAGCGGCATGCCGAAGTGCAGATCGCCCGCGGGCGGCTCTGCCTGATCGAGATGGATTCCTTCTATATGCCGGATACGCGGGGCACCGCCTACCGGCAGGAGCACGGCAAGACCACGGTTGCGATCAACCGGCTGGACTTTGCCGGCAAGCGCGTCGACTATTTCCACAATGCCGGTTATTTCCGTATCGAGGGCGAGGATTTCGACGGGCTGTTCCAGTCGCATCTGACAGCTGAGGATGCGCCATTCCTGCCCTATACGGAATTCGCCAAGTTTCCGGAGCAGCCAGTAGGTGAAACGCATCTGCGTGAGGTTTCTCGCCGACTCCTTCACTTCCATTTCGCCCGCCGCCCGGGTGCCAATCCAATCCGCGCCTTTGCAGAAGTCTTCCCGCTGCAGGTTGAAGCGGTGGCTGATCGGCCCTTCGGCTTCTTCCACAAATATGCCTTCAACACGCTCAGACAGGTGGGGGCGAATTTCGAATTAGCGGCCGATCATCTGACCTGGCTTTCGGCCGGCGAGTTCGGGGTCGCGATCGAGGAGGCACGCCGCATCTCGGAGGTGGCGAAGTCTGTTCAGTTCCAGCTGGCGCGTGCTGTCACCCGCCGCAAGTTCGAGCCGTTGAAAGCGGCCCTTGATCCGGCTGCCGATGCATGGGATTCGATGATGGCATCGCTCGCGGAGCGGGCCTGAAGCCGGAGATCTGACCATGCGGGGGCGGTTGGCAAGCATAGGGGCTGAGGAAAGCCTTCTTACCGAAGGCTGGAATCTGGTTCTGACCGAGCCTGATGCTTGTGCGACGCCGCACGATATCCATCTGTCGGCGCAGTTCATTCCGGCATCCGTACCGGGCACTGTCGCAGCTGCGCTGGAAAGAGCCGGGCTTTTCGATCGGGAAAATCCTCAGGCGCTCAACACCAGGGACGCCTGGTATCTGACCCGCCTCTTCGATGCGGAGCTGGGCGAGGCGCTCCTGCGTTTTCAGGGGCTGGCGACGATCTGCCATGTTTTTCTGAACGGCGTTGAGATCCTTTTCTCCGAGAGCATGTTCACCGCCCATGAAATACCGGTGACGCTCGCAGGCGGTGATGAACTGGCGCTCTGCTTCCGGGCGCTCGCCCCGCGCCTTGGAGAACCCGGACCGCGAGCCCGCTGGCGCCCGCAGATGATCACGCCGCAAGGGCTCAAGAACGTCCGCACGACGCTGCTCGGGCATATGCCCGGCTGGTGCCCGGAGATCCATGCGGTCGGGCCATGGCGGCCGATCTCGCTCGTGCGCCGAAGCGTTGCCTCTGTCGACAATGTCACGGTGCGTGCCGTTCTGGAGGAAAACGGAACAGGACGGCTCAGCGTTTCTCTTCATGCCGATGGCGAAGAGCCTGTGATGCTGCTGCGCTGCGCCGGTATCGAGCAGGGTTTCGAGAAGATCGGTGACAGGCATTATTCGGCAATCCTCAAGCTGCCCGAGGTCGAGGCCTGGTGGCCACATACGCATGGCGCGCCGCATCTCTATGATGTGACGCTGGTTCTTGACGGCGAGGAACAGTCGCTCGGCAGGACGGGATTTCGGCGTATCGAGGTCGACCACGGCGCTGACGGCAGTGATTTCGCGCTTTGCGTCAACGGCGAACGGATCTTCTGCCGTGGCGCGGTCTGGACGACAGCCGACATAGCGCGACTGCCAGGCGAGCGTGCCGATTATGAGCCCTTCCTGCGGCTTGCTGCCGAGGCCGGCATGAACATGATCCGCATCGGCGGGACCATGGCCTATGAGACGCCGGAATTCTTCGCGCTCTGTGACGAACTTGGGCTGATGGTCTGGCAGGACTTCATGTTCGCCAATTTCGACTATCCGAAGAACGACAAGGCCTTTATCGGCCATGTGCATGCCGAGGTGGAGGAATTCCTCCACGGCGTACAGCTTTCGCCGTCGCTCGCCGTGCTCTGCGGCGGCAGCGAAATCCACCAGCAGGCGGCGATGTTCGGCCTGCCCTCGGATTTCTGGAGCGGGCCGATTACCGACGAGATCATCCCGGCGATCTGCCAGCGCATGCGGCCTGACGTCCCTTACGTGCCGAATTCGCCTTATGGCGGAGCGATGCCCTTTTCGCCCAATGCGGGCGTCACGCATTATTACGGCGTCGGCGCCTATATGCGGCCGCTTGAGGATGCGCGCCGCGCGGAGGTGCGCTTTGCGGCGGAAAGCCTCGCCTTCGCGCATGTGCCACAGCAGAAGACCTTGCAACGGCATCTCGACGTGCCCTCAGTTCACAGTCCGCTCTGGAAAGAGCGGGTGCCGCGCGACCGCGGCGCTTCCTGGGATTTCGAGGATGTCAGGGATTTCTATCTCGGGCTTCTCTATGATGTCGACCCCGCGAAGCTTCGCCGTGAAGATCCCGAACGTTATCTCGACCTGTCGCGCGCCGTCACAGGTGAGGTGCTGGAGGAAACCTTTGCCGAATGGCGGCGCAAGGGATCGACCTGCAATGGCGCGCTTGTCTGGACCCTGCAGGATCTGTTGCCGGGTCCCGGCTGGGGCGTGATCGATTCCACTGGCGAGCCCAAACCTGTCTGGCATGCGATGCGCCGGGCCTTCCGTCCTGCGCAGGCAGTCTTTACGGACGAGGGGACGAATGGCCTCTATGTCCATGTCATCAATGAAACCGACAAGGTCGTGGCTCTCGAACTCGACGTCGCCTGCCTCCGTGAGGGGCGCCAGCAGGTCGCGAGCGGTAGCAAGGCCTTCAATCTCGATCCAAGAAGCGTGGAGCGGATTGCCTGCACCGATCTCTTCGGCGGCTTCTTCGATGCCACTTATGCCTTTCGTTTCGGTGCGCCATCGCATGACGTCAGCGTTGCGTGGCTGCGCTCGGCGATGGACGGCGCCCTGCTGGCGCAGGCTTTTCATTTCCCGCGTGGCCGGGCGAAAGCCTTCCACGACCCGACGATCGAGGCGTCCTTCCTGCGTGAGGGCGATGATTGGTTTATCACGCTTACGACCGACAGGCTTGCCCAGTCGGTGCATATCGACGTCGAAGGCTACCGGGCCGAAGAGGACTGGTTCCATCTGGCGCCAGGCCCTGCCAAGCGAGTGAAGCTCATCGCCGCTGCGGGCATTGATCGCGATGCATTGCCGGCAGGCGAAATCAGGAGCGTCGGCGCCTTGCGCCGTTTCGCGCTTTAGGGACCAGGGAGCGGTCATGACGATCAGGGTGCAGGCGGAAGAGGCTTTGCGGGGCGTCTATCGAAGCGTGCGCGGGCATCTGTTGCAGCGGCTGATTGTCAAATCGCGGCTTGCCTTCAATCCGCGCCGACCGGTCGAGATCGTCGGTTATCTGTCGATGGCGGCAGGTGTGGGCGAATCCGCACGGCTTTGCGCTGCCGCGCTCTCCCAGGCAGGCCGTGAGATCATGCTTGCGGATGTCAGCACACATCCGGACGAAGGCAAGCTGGTCGAATGGACGTCCGAGCAAATCTCCGGCGGGCAGCCCGGAAGCCGCATATGGCATCTCAATCCGCCCATGCTGCCGCGCGCGATCCTGAAGAAAGGTCTCGGCAATTTCACCCGTGCCTTCAATATCGGCTATTGGGCCTGGGAGCTGGAAATTGTGCCGGCGGAATGGCGCAATGCCATGCATTATATGAACGCTGTCTTCGTTCCCTCGGAATTCACCAGGCGGGCAATCGCGCCACATACGACTGCGCCTGTCATTGTCGTGCCGCACCCGGTGACCGAGCGGCCGGCTGCTGACGGCATCAGGCAGAAGTTCGGGATTGCCGAGGATGCTTTCCTCGTATCGTTCGTCTTCAGCGCCGGTTCCTCGATCAACCGCAAGAACCCGCAGGCGGCGATCAAGGCCTTCAGGCTCTTCAGCGCCGAATGCCCCCATGCCTTCCTGCTGATGAAGGCGAGTGGCAATCCGGTCCGGGACGAGGCACTTCGCGCGCTCATGCAGTCCGTGGAAGGCGACCGCAACATCAGGATCGTTACCGACAATCTGGCGAGTTCGGAGATCAACGGCATCATTCGCGATTCCAATGCCTATCTTTCGCTGCATCGTTCGGAGGGTTTCGGCCTGACGGTGGCTGAAGCGATCATGCATCACACGCCCGTCATCTCGACCGCTTGGTCAGGCACGGCTGATTTCTGCGATCCCGGCAATACATGGCTGGTCGAGCCATCGCTTATTCCCGTCGTCGACAGCCATCCGGAATTTGCCGATCTCACGAATGCCGTCTGGGCCGATCCTTCACCCGCGACCGCGGCGGCGCATTTGAAGAGCATCTATTCCAATCCCGAGGCTGCGAAGCAGAAAGCAGAGGCGGCGCGGACCTATCTGGTGCGCCACCTCGCCGAGCATAGTTACGACAAGGCGCTTTCACGGCTTTCTGCGATGCAAGCGAGCTAAGCTGAGCGCTTTACTCCCCTTTATTTTAACATTTCCAATTTAGTGATGACTTGTTTTCGGCCGCGGTGCGGCTTCTGGCGGATGGACGGATGTCGAAGGGCATTATTGCAAATTCGGTGATGAATGCGGCGGCGGGCATGCTGCTTCTGGTAACGGGGTTCGTTTCCTCGATCATAACCGCGCGTCTGCTCGGTCCGGAGGCGAACGGCATCGTTGCCTTTTCGCTCTGGCTCGTCGTCACGGGTGCCTCGATTGCCGAACTCGGCTCCAGCATCACGCTGCTGAAGACGCTGCCGCAGCTTTCGGCACAGGGCTACAGTTTCGAGCAACGCAGGGGGTTTGCCTCGATCCTGGTCGCCTTCATGGTCTGTTCCACGTTGGTGCTGCTGGGGCTCTACGCCCTGTTCTTCCTGACATCGGAGGAAATGCACTGGGCCGACACCGCGCCGTCTGTGGCGCTTGTGACAGGTATGCTCTTCTTCATCCAGGCGATCGGCTCCTTCGTCAAATTCTACCTGATCGGTGAAAAACGGCTCGGCACGTTCTTCCAGCTGACGCTGATCGTCTCGGTTTTCCAGCTTGCGGGCGTGGCGGTCGGTGCCGTCTTCTACGGGGTGGAGGGCGTGCTCGTCGGCTATGCGCTCGGCCAGTTGGTGCTTTTCGTTGCTACTTTGCCGATTCTTTTTGCCCGGCGCGATCGCTGCGGCGTATCGCTCAAATATCTGGCCTCGTCTTCCGTGATCCTGTCGATGCAATTCATCATCGACTCGATCTTCCTCAATCGTATCGAACTGCTTTTCCTGCAGCAGTTCTGGTCGGTGGAAATGGTCGGCTTCTATGCGGCGGGTCTGTCGATCGCCAATATAGCGTTGCAGCTTCCGATCCAGATGAGCGGCAGCCTGCTGCCCTATTATTCGGAACGGCGGCATACCAGCGCCGACTCGAAGTTTCCGGTCGAGGCCTTTGCAGCCGTCATCCGCAGCATGGCCTATATCGTGCTGCCCATGAGCCTCGGGCTCGCCGCAATCTCCAGCGAACTGGTGCACGTGGTCTTCGGCGAAGCCTTCGACCGAAGCGGCGGAGTTGTTGCGCTGCTTGCGCTTGTCGCGCCAGCCTACACGCTCATGCAGGTTCTCAGCCTATACCTGCTTTCAATCGACAAGGCCAATGTACGGTTGAAAATCAGTGTGATAGGTGGCCTTCTTATGGTAGTGGGTTGTTTACTCATCGTACCTAGGCTGGCCGCCGAGGGTGCTGCACTTGTGCGCATCGCCGTATTTGTTGCGATGTCGGTAATGATGGTCAGACAAACGGGCTTCGGAACTCAGCTTTCGGGTCTTTATCTCAGCCTTGCGAAGATTGCGCTTGCGGCGGTATTTTGTGCTTGCGGCGCCATCACTGCGCTTGAGCTCATCCAGGGTCCGATCGGTCTTATTGCTGCGATGATCGCCGGCGCGTTTGCTTACTTCGCTGCGTTGAAAGTCCTCCGTGCCGTTCCGGTCGAAGATATCCAGGTGCTACGCTCGATCCTCGACAAGATACCGGCTCTCCTGCAGGGACCAGCAAGGCGTGTCGTCAATTTCATCTCTACGCCGACCCCCGAACGTGGGGAGAAGAAGCCTGATAACGAAGAGTTCTCGCGCGAGCCGGCCGAAGGTGCCGGCCGTGCCGCTGCCCTTCCTGTTGTGTTCGACGGGACGATCGGTCTCTTCATGCCGGAAAAGGCTGATGTTGAAAAACGCTCGGCTGCCGTTCTTTTCGTGAGCCCCTGGGGCTTCGAAGAAATGTGCACGCGGAAATTCTATCGCGTCGCGGCGGAGCATTTCTCTGACATTGGCGTGCCGAGCCTGCGTTTTGACTATACGGGGACGGGTGACGCGCTCGATTTCGGCGATCAGGCACCCGGTCTGGAAATCTGGAAGAATTCCATCCGCGCGGCAGCTTCAAAATTGAAGACGCTCAGCGGTTGCTCGCAGATCATTCTTGTCGGCCAGGGTCTTGGCGGCACGCTTGCTCATCTGACCGGCCACACGATCGAGGGCGTCGACAGTATCGTGCTGCTTGCGCCTGTCCTCAGCGGCAGGGGGCATCTGCGCGAAATCAACATGTGGTCGCGGATCATTCATGCCGACCTCGGTCTCGGCAAGGAGCATGCGCAAAGCGCCCAGGTTCAGATCGCCGGCCTGAGCCTGCCGGACACGATTGCTGCCGAAATCGGCAAACTCTATATCGGTTCGCCGCAGGAGCTTGCGGCGCCGAATTACCTTATCCTCGAACGCCCGGCTCGGGTTGACGACACGAGTTTCGCTGACGCCCTGAAGGCACTCGGCGGCAATGTCGAGCAGCGCGTTTTCGAAGGTTATGACGAGCTGGTCACGAACCCGCTCTTTGCCAAGACGCCAATGGCAGTCATCAAGCTGCTTGCCGAATGGCTTGTCGAGACAACCGCGCCCGCCCCGTCCGTCGGTCACTCTTCGCAGGAGGTTGAAAACCGGCCGCTCGCAGGTGACGGTTTTGAGGAGATCCCGGTTCGTTTCGGCGCCTTCCAGCATCTGATCGGCGTCGTCAGCCGGCCGCAGGGCGAGATCAAGGGCAACGCCGTGCTCTTCATGTCGACGGCCTATGACCGCCATGCAGGCTGGGGGCGGACGACTGTCGATATGGCGCGCGAGCTCGCTCGCCAGGGCGTCGTTTCGCTGCGCTTCGATTCTGCCAATGTCGGCGACAGCGTTCCGCGTCCGGATGCCCCGGAACAGGTTCTCTATTCAGTGACACAGACGGACGATGCACTGGCCTCCATCGATTTGCTGGAAAGCTTCGTCGCCGGCCCGATCATGGTCGCGGGTCGCTGCAGCGGCGGTTATGTGGCTTTTCGCGCGGGTATCGAGGACGAGCGCCTGAAGGCGATCGTTTCCATCAATCCCTTTGTTTACTACTGGGATCCGGAAATGCCGGTGCGGCGCGAGCATGTTGTCTCGGTTCCACGCAGCGTCGACGATTACGGCCAGCGGATGATGCGGCTCGACACGGTCAGGCGGCTGTTCCGCGGGGAGGTCGATGTTTTCGCTGCTCTGCAGAATATCTTTATCGCGGTCGGCCGCCGGCTTTCGCCGCGCATCGCGCCGCTTGTGGAACTCATTCCGGGCCGTCGTCATATCGCACGCCAGGTGCGTCAGTCTTTTGCGGCGCTTGGCAAACGCAAGGTGCCGCTGACGCTGATCTACAGCGAAGGCGATGTCGGTCTCGACCACATGTATTTCCACTTCGGTCCGCGTGGCCACAAGTTCGCCCGGCATCCGAACGTGCGTCTGGTGATGCTGCAGGATGCAGACCACAATCTGACGCCGCCGGAATCGCGCAAGCTGGTACTGGACGAGATCGTCCGGCTGGCGAAAGCCTAGGAATTTCCGGATCTTTTAAGTGGCAATGCCGATTGAGCGGTAGAGGTCGATATAACGGTCCGCAACGGCATCCCACGAATAGGCGTGGGCGGCCTGCATGAGGCTCTCCCGCAAGGACGAACCCTCGACGGTGACGTCGCGATAGGCTTTCTCGATCGCATCCGCCGCGAGTTCCGGCTTCGTGAAGTCGGCAAGGATGATTTCCTCATGCCGTCCTGCGAGCGCGCGATAGGCCTCGTTGATGTTGAGGACCGGCTGCAGGCCAGCGCTCATCGCTTCCAGCGCAACGATGCCGAAGCCTTCATATTCCGATGCCGAAGCCATGAGTGATGCCTTGGCAATGATGCCGCGGATCGCGTGATTGTCCGGCGAAATGGTCAGGGTTACGGATGCTTCCAACGATCTTGCGGCAATCTCCCGCCTGACGTCAGCAGCATCAAGATCGGATTCGGCGCCGACAACGTCCAGATGCCAATCGGAATTGCGTTTTACGAGTGCTGCCATCGCATCCAGCAGAAGATCGAGCCGTTTGTTTACCGAGAAGCGCCCGATCGTGATGATGCGTCGCTCGGGCGTGCGCGAGGCGGCATCGGCGAATTTGCCGATGTCGGCGCCATTCTCGATGGTCATGCCATCGGGAATGATCTGGATGAACTGGCTGAGGTCCGACGCGCTGCAGCAGACGACGCGGCGATAGGCGATCGCCGAGAAGCGTGTCAACGTTCGGAACCATATCTTCTTGATAACAAGGAATTTCTTCGTATGAAAGAAACCGCCATGGGTCGTGACGACCATGGGCCTGCGGTGCAAAAGCCTGCCCCAAGCGAGGGCGTCGAAGAAGAAGTCGATCGCATGGACATGGATAAGATCGGCGTCTCCGATATGGCGGAAGACCTGTGGTGCTATCGGATAGCGGCTGCTGCCGGACCAGGGGATACGAACAACCTCGATGCCGTCGATGGTTTCGCGCGCCGGAAGCTTGTCGTCGGGAGCGGTGAAGAGGGAATCAAGCGTGACAACGCGGACGCGGTATCCGCGTTTCAACGTTTGCCGGGCAAGATTGGCGACCACATCCTCAAGGCCGCCACGGTTGGGCAGAAACTGCCGTACGACGTGCACGATGAGGGGCGCAGCTTTCGGCTGCGGGATGTTCTCGACGGTCTCTACCACGGAGAGGGACATTTCCCACCTGTTCTCTATGGGAATGACCAGCCATACCGAGCCTTAAGGTGCGGTATATGAGGAAGTGACCCTTCCGGCTTTATTGGGGGGATGGTTAATCGCTTCAGAATGCCTTGAAGGTCAATGTCGTCAGCGAGCGTACGATGCCGGAGATATTGGCGATGTTGTCGTTGATGAACTTGCCGATATCCTGGCCTTCCTCGATGTAGACCTTGAGCAGCAGGTCGTAGTTGCCTGATGTCGAATAGAGCTCCGAGACCAGCTCGGTCTTGTAGATGGCGTCGGCGACCTCGTAGGTCTTGCCGGGCGCGCATTGGAGCTGGACGAAAATCGGCTTCATGGGAATTTCCTGCATCGAATTCTGATGGCACGCATAATGGTCGAAAGCGCGTCCGCGATGCAAGCTTTCCTTACGCCTTGGGACCCGAATGGGCTTCGGAGACGATCCAGTCGCGGAAAGCGGCAAGCGGGGCGTAATCGGCACGCTCCGGCGGAAAGGCGAGATAATAACGCTCGCGGCTCTCCATCTCGCGGTCGACGGCAGCAACGAGATCGCCGCGCTCCAGCTCATCCTGGATGAGGAAGGTTGGCAGAAGGGCGACGCCTAGGCCGGCAATGGCCGCCTGTGCTGCGGTGGCAAACTGGTCGAACAGCATGCCATGCACGCTTTCGAAGGCAACGCCGTTATCGGCAAACCAGCGCTCCCAGGCGTCGGAACGGGTCGTCAGATGCAGAAGCGGCACCGAGAGCAGATCTTCCGGCCGGGTGATCTCATTGCGCTTGAAGAAATCGGGACTGCAGGCAGGCAGCGTGCGCTCCGACATCAGAAAGGCGAGTTCGGCGCCCGGCCAGTGCGGATGGCCGAAGTGGATGGCTGCATCGATGGAATCGAGACGGAAATCGAAGGAGGAGAGCCGGGTGACGAGGTTGATCGTGACACCGGGGTTGGCACCAAGAAAACGGCCCAGGCGTGGCGCCAGCCAGCGTGTGCCGAAGGTTGGCAGGATCGCAAGGTTCAGCGTGCCGCCGTGCGGGTTGGCGCGCAGGTTCAGCGAGGCGCTGGAGATGCGTCGCAGCGCTTCCCGGATTTCGCGGGCATAGGCATCGCCGGCAAGGGTAAGGCGCACGGTCTGGCGCTCGCGCAGGAACAGTTCTACCCCAAGATGTTCCTCAAGCGCCTTGATCTGGCGGCTGACGGCGCTCTGTGTCAGGTCAAGCTCGCGGGCGGCAGATGTTACGCTGCCGGTGCGGGCGACCGCTTCGAAGGCGGCAAGATGAGCAATCGATGGCAGAAAGCGCCTTGGTGCAAGCATGATCATTCCATTTTAGAATGAGCTGTTTCCGAAACGTCGATATTCACGGGCTAAGAGCCCTTGTAAAGAACTTCATCCTGCAAAATCGGAATGAACGCGGAGTTTTCTTCAATGCCCGGCGCTTTCGTCTCCACGGACCGCATCCGTTCGCTTTTCACCGAAGCCATGTCACAGATGTACCGGACGGAGGTGCCGCAATACGGGACGCTGATCGAGCTTGTGGGGGAGGTCAACGCCGAAGTCCTCGCGAAAGACCAGGAACTTAGCGAGCGGCTTCGGCGTGCAGGTGAGCTCGAGCGCATCGATGTCGAGCGCCACGGTGCGATCCGTCTCGGAACGGCTGAGGAACTCTTCACCATCCGACGGCTCTTTGCCGTTATGGGCATGCAGTCGGTCGGTTATTACGATCTCTCGGTCGCCGGTGTTCCCGTGCATTCTACCTGCTTCAGGCCTGTCGAAGAAAAGGCGCTGAACGTCAATCCGTTCCGTGTCTTTACCTCGCTGTTGCGGCTGGAATTGATCGAGGACGCGGAATTGCGCGCCGAAGCCGCTGATATCCTGGCCAAGCGGCAGATCTACACGCCCCGCGCCATCAAACTCATCGAGCAGCATGAGAAGGCTGGTGGACTGACGGAAGCGGAAGCTGCAGAATTTGTCGCCGAGGCGCTGGAAACCTTCCGCTGGCATGGCGAGGCAACCGTCAGTGCCGAGACCTACAAGCGCCTGCATGACGCACACCGCCTCATTGCCGATGTCGTCAGCTTCAAGGGCCCGCATATCAACCATCTCACTCCGCGCACGCTCGATATTGATGAAGTGCAGCGGCGCATGCCGGAGCGCGGCATCACGCCGAAGGCCGTCATCGAAGGACCGCCGCGGCGCAGTTGCGATATCCTGCTCCGGCAGACGAGTTTCAAGGCGCTGGAAGAGCCGATTGCCTTCACGGATGCTGCCGGCACGAAGGCAGGCACGCATACGGCTCGATTTGGCGAGATAGAACAGCGTGGCGTTGCGCTGACGGCCAAGGGCCGCGTGCTCTACGATCGTTTGCTCGCCTCGGTGCGCGGCGAAGTGCAGGTCGGCGCATCCGGGGCCAAGGCCGGTGACTATGGCGTCGAGCTCGCGGAACGATTCAAGGCATTGCCGGACGGTTGGGACGAGTTGCGGCGCGAAGGACTGGCCTTCTTCCACTATTCGGCGACGCCTGAAGGTCTTGCTGCGAAGGGCCAATTGCCGTCCGATCCGGAGGCCCTGATCGCCAAAGGTTATCTGCGTTTCGATCCTGTCATCTACGAGGATTTCCTGCCCGTCAGCGCGGCCGGTATTTTCCAGTCGAATCTCGGCACGGACCAGCAGCAGAATTATGCGACACGTTCGAACAGGGCGGCTTTCGAGGAGGCGCTTGGCGCCGACGTGCAGGACGAGCTCGCGCTTTATGCCGAGCGGCAGGCCGCATCGCTTGATATGGCCATGGAAGAGCTCGGCCTTTCGGGCCTGAAGCTGAAGACGGTCGCCTGACAACAGGCCGCTTCCGCAGGGGCGGGAGCGGCGCTAGAGTACCGATTTCGATCCAGACTGGACTGTCCGATGCTCAATGATCCGCGCTCCCACGGCCTATGGGAAAAGACTGCTCCCCAGCCACCCGTCGCGTCTGCACTGTCAGGTGCCGTTGATGCCGATGTTGTCATTGTCGGCGGCGGCTATACCGGCCTTTCTTCCGGCCTGCATCTGGCCGAGGCAGGATCGCGGGTTGTGCTCCTGGAGGCGAAGGAGATCGGCTTCGGCGGCGCAGGCCGCAATGTCGGGCTCATCAATGCCGGCATGTGGGTCATGCCCGATGATCTGCCCGGGGTGCTCGGCCCCGTCTATGGCGAGCGGCTGCTCGACCTGCTCGGCAATGCACCGCGGCTGGTGATGGAGCTGATCGAAAAGCACGGGATCGCCTGCGAGCTCGAAAAGCAGGGTACGCTTCATTGCGCCGTCGGCGCCGATGGTCTGAAGGAAGTCGAGGAGCGCTTCAAGCAGTGGTCGGTGCGAGGTGCGCCTGTCGCACTGCTCGATGCCGATGAGACTGCAAAACGCATTGGCACGAATGCCTACGCCGGCTCGCTGCTCGACATGCGGGCCGGCACGCTGCAGCCGCTTGCCTATGCGCGCGGGCTGGCGCAGGCTGCCCAAAAGGCGGGCGTTGCGCTGCACACGGCAAGCTCCGTCATTGCGACCGAGCGGCAAGGCAGCCGGTGGGTGGTGAAGACGGAGCATGGGCAGGTAACGGCTGATTGGATCATCGTGGCGACGGATGCCTACAGCACCGGCCCGTGGGAACAGGTGCGCAACGAACAGGTATTTCTGCCCTATTTCAATTTCGCCACCGTCCCACTCGGCCATAATCTGCGTCAGTCGATCCTGCCCAATCGCGAGGGCGTATGGGATACGAAGGAAATTCTCTCGTCTTTCCGGATGGATCAGGCCGGCCGACTCGTCTTCGGCAGCGTGGGCGCTTTACGCAACACCGGCCTGTCCGTGCACAAGGGCTGGGCCAAGCGCGCGCTCAAGCGGCTCTTCCCCGAGATCGGCGATGCCGAATTCGAGTGCGAATGGTACGGGCAGATCGGTATGACTGACAACGCCCTGCCGCGTTTCCATAAATTCGCCCCCAATGTCATCGGCTTTTCGGGCTATAATGGCCGCGGGATTGCGCCCGGCACGGTGTTCGGCCGCACCTTGGCGGAGCATATCCTTGGCCGGATTGGCGAAGCGGATCTGCCTTTGCCGCTGACCGACCCCCGTGAGCAGAGCTTCCGCGCGCTTAGGGAACTATGGTACGAAGCCGGCGCTCAGGTCGCCCATTTCGCCGATGCCCGTTTCTGAGAACAACAAGACTGGAACCACGACAATGAACATCGCCGTCCTCGATCTCGCCACCGAAACTGCCAAGCTGCTCGCCGATCTCGGCGTCGATGCCAGGAGCTATACGGGCGGCACGCTGTCCGTCACCTCGCCGATCACAGGCAAGGAAATCGGCAAGCTGAAGGAGCATTCCGTCGCCGACGCCAAGGCGGCGATCGATGCGGCACACAAGGCTTTCCTCGAGTGGCGGGCCGTTCCGGCTCCGAAGCGCGGCGAGCTGGTCCGCCTGCTCGGCGAGGAACTGCGCGCTTCCAAGGTCGCGCTCGGCCGCCTGGTTTCGATCGAAGTTGGAAAGATCACCTCCGAAGGTCTCGGCGAAGTACAGGAAATGATCGATATCTGCGATTTCGCCGTCGGTCTTTCCCGCCAGCTTTACGGGCTGACGATTGCTACCGAGCGGGCCGAGCACCGCATGATGGAAAGCTGGCATCCGCTTGGCGCCATCGGTATCATTTCGGCCTTCAACTTCCCGGTTGCCGTCTGGTCGTGGAATGCGGCTCTCGCCCTCGTCTGCGGCAATTCCACCGTCTGGAAGCCTTCCGAAAAGACGCCGCTGACGGCTCTTGCCGTGCAGGCCCTGTTTGAGAGGGCGTTGAAGCGTTTCGTCGCCGAAGGCGGCAAGGCACCGGCAAATCTCTCTACTCTGTTGATCGGCGGCCGCGAGATCGGCGAAGTGCTGGTCGACCATCCGAAGATCCCGCTGGTTTCGGCCACCGGCTCCACCGCCATGGGCCGCGCCGTCGGCCCGCGCCTGTCGCAGCGCTTTGCCCGCGCGATCCTGGAACTTGGCGGCAACAATGCCGCGATCGTCTGCCCAACGGCCGATCTCGACCTGACGCTGCGCGGTGTTGCCTTCGCGGCCATGGGCACGGCCGGCCAGCGCTGCACGACGCTGCGCCGTCTCTTCGTGCATGAGAGCGTCTATGACCAGCTCGTTCCGCGGCTGAAGAAGGCCTATGGCTCCGTGACGATCGGCAATCCGCTGGAAACCGGTACACTGGTCGGCCCGTTGATCGATGGTCAGGCCTTCGAGAAGATGCAGACGGCCCTCGGCCAGGCAAAGGCTGCCGGTGGCGCCGTCGTCGGTGGTGAGCGTGTCGACAATGGTTCGGCAGAAGCCTTCTATGTTCGCCCCGCGCTCGTCGAAATGCGGGAGCAGACCGGCCCGGTGGAGCACGAAACCTTCGCACCGATCCTGTACGTCATCAAGTACAGCGATTTCGATGCCGTGCTGGAACTGCACAACGCTGTCCCACAGGGCCTGTCGTCCTCGATCTTCACCAACAATATGCGCGAAGCGGAAACCTTCCTCTCCTCGCGTGGCTCGGATTGCGGAATCGCCAACGTCAATATCGGTCCATCCGGTGCTGAAATCGGCGGAGCCTTTGGCGGGGAGAAAGAGACGGGCGGCGGCCGTGAATCGGGTTCGGACGCCTGGAAGGCTTACATGCGCCGTTCCACCAACACCATCAATTACGGCAAGACCTTGCCGCTGGCGCAGGGCGTCAAGTTCGACGTCGAATAAGCTGACGCATTGGAACCACAAAAGCGACGCCTCACCGGCGTCGCTTTTTTTAACGAAATCCGGATTTATTCCCTGCGAAGATGAAAAATTGAGTCAAGATAATGTGATGATTTTTTTGACTTCGAAACTTGAACTATCCAGTCAACAAAAATATACGCCTGCCATCACCCTTGGGAGCTCGGGTGACATCGCCACGGAGGCCATCATGAAAATTGCTCTTAATCGTCTTTCCGGCGCGTTCGCGCTTGCCGCTTCACTTCTCGCCGCCACCGCGCTCGCAGGCAGCGCCTATGCGCAGGAGTCTGAAGGTATCGTCGTTTACAATGCCCAGCACGAAAGCCTGGGCCGTGAATGGATCGACGCCTTCACCAAGGAGACCGGCATCAAGGTCACCATGCGCCAGGGCAGCGACATGCAATTCGCAAACCAGATCATCCAGGAAGGCGATGCTTCACCGGCCGACGTATTCCTGACGGAAAATTCGCCGGCGATGACGCTGGTCGACGGTGCCGGCTTGTTTGCGCCGATCGAGCAGGACACGCTGGATCAGGTTCCCGAGCAGTATCGACCGGCTGACGGCATGTGGACCGGCATTGCTGCCCGCACCACGGTTTTCGCCTATGACAAGACGAAGCTGACGGAAGACAAGCTGCCGAAGTCGATGCTCGACCTGCAGGATCCGGCCTGGAAAGGCCGTTGGGGCGCGGCTCCCGCCGGCGCCGACTTCCAGGCCATCGTTGCCGCTCTGCTGCAGCTGAAGGGCGAAGACGCCACCAAGGCCTGGCTAAAGGGTCTCAAGGACAATGCCACGCCTTACAAGGGCAACAGCGTCGCCATGAAGGCGGTCAATGCCGGCGAAGTCGAAGGCGCGATCATCTATCACTACTACTGGTTCGGCGATCAGGCCAAGACCGGCGAAAACAGCAAGAATGTCGGCCTGCATTATTTCAAGAACCAGGATCCGGGCGCTTTTGTTTCCGTTTCCGGCGGCGGTGTCCTGAAGTCCACGCAGCACATGAAGGAAGCTCAGGCTTTCATCAAGTATCTGACCAGCAAGGCCGGTCAGGCGGTTCTCAAGGATGGCGATTCCTATGAATACGCCGTCGGCAAGGACGCCGCTTCCAACGACAAGCTCACTCCGCTTGCCGACCTTGACGCGCCGAAGGTCGAAGCCTCGACGCTGGACAGCAAGAAGGTCGTGGAGCTGATGACGGCCGCCGGCCTCATCTAACCTTTCTGCCGCAGGCTTCTGCCGGCCAAAACTATTGCTTTTGGCTCAAGAAAACCTTAGGGCATGACGAAATCCGGCAACCGCTCTTCAAAAGCGGTTGCCTTCCTTTTTCAGCGTGTGAAGGCATCGGCCTTGCTGCAGGACAATAGATTGCTTGCATCCGGCAAGAAGGCGCCGGTGACGCCAGGGGCCGCGCGAATGAGTTTGCCGCGCGGACGCATGCCGCACGCTTCCGTCGTTCTCCTCGCCTCCATCGTCGCGGTCTTCAGCCTTGTGCCGCTCGGCTTCATTGCCTGGGTGACCTATGATGTCGGCTGGGAAACGGTGAAGACGCTGGTTTTCCGCCCGCGCGTCGGCGAGCTTCTCGTCAATACGGTTCTCCTGGAATCGATCACCATTCCGCTATCGATCGTGCTTGCCGTCACCCTCGCCTGGCTGACGGAGCGGACGGACATCCCTTTCGCACGGTTCTGGGCATGGCTGGCGATCGCCCCGCTCGCCGTGCCGGCCTTCGTGCATTCCTATGCCTGGGTGAGCCTGCTTCCGGGCATGCGAGGGTTGCAGAGCGGCGTCTTCGTTTCGGTGCTCGCCTATTACCCTTTTCTCTACCTGCCGGTTGCCGCCGCCCTTCGCCGGCTTGATCCGGCAATCGAGGATGCTGCGGCCTCGCTTGGCCTTGATCCATGGCGCGTCTTCTTCCGCACGATCCTGCCGCAGCTGCGCCTTGCCATCTGCGGCGGCTCGCTGCTGATCGCGCTGCACTTGCTGTCGGAATACGGCCTGTTCGTGATGATCCGCTTCGACACGTTTGCAACCGCAATCGTCGACCAGTTCCAGTCTTCCTACAACAGCCCGGCTTCCAACATGCTCGGTGGCGTGCTCGTCGCCTGTTGCCTGTTCCTGCTCGGCCTCGAGATCCTGTTGCGCGGCAATGAGCGATATGCGCGCGTCGGCTCCGGTTCGGCGCGCCCCGCCGATCGCCGCCGGCTCGGCTGGTTCGTGGCGCCTGCCTTGGCACTGCCGATCATCCTCGCAGTGCTGACGCTCGGCGTGCCGCTGATTACGCTCGGTCGCTGGCTTTATCTCGGTGGGCTCGGCATCTGGCGTCTCGAGGTCGTGAGCGCCTTTGTGCAGACGATCGTTCTCGCCATTGCCGGCGGCGTGCTGACGACAATCGCCGCTGCCCCCATGGCCTGGCTCTCGGTGCGCGCGCCGGGCCGCCTCCAGCGTATTCTCGAAGCCTGCCACTATTATGTCGGTTCGCTGCCGGGCGTCGTCGTGGCGCTCGCGCTGGTTTCCATCACCGTCCGGCTTATTCTGCCGCTCTACCAGACCTTTGCAACGCTGCTCGTTGCCTATGTGCTGCTGTTCCTGCCGCGCGCCATGGTGGGCTTGCGCGCCAGTATCGCGCAGGCGCCTGTCGAGCTGGAGCGCGCCGCAATGGGACTTGGCCGCACGCCGGGACAGGCAGTGCGCCAGATCACCATGCGTCTTGCAGCGCCTGGAGCTGCCGCCAGCATGGCCCTTGCCGCGCTCGGCATCACCAATGAATTGACGGCCACGCTGATGCTGTCGCCGAACGGCGTCGATACACTCGCGACGAAATTCTGGTCGCTGACCAGCGAGATCGATTATGTCTCGGCAGCACCCTACGCCTTCATGATGGTCGTGTTGTCGCTGCCGCTCACCCTCATGCTCTATGCCCAATCGAAACGGACTGCCGGCCAATGACGCTGCTTACCATCGACACTATCAGCAAGCGTTATGGCCCAGTTCAGGCCCTGAAGGATATTTCGCTCGAAGTTCAGGCAGGCAGCCGCACGGCGGTCGTCGGTCCCTCCGGTTCCGGCAAGACGACGCTGCTGCGCATCATCGCCGGTTTCGAACAGCCTGATGTCGGCCGGGTGATGCTCGATGGCGAGGTGCTCGCCGACGGGCCGGCCTGTGTTCCCGCCCACAAGCGCGGCATCGGCATCGTTTCGCAGGATGGCGCTCTCTTTCCGCATCTGAGTGTCGCTGAAAATATCGGTTTCGGTTTCGAGCGCGGGGCGCCCGATCGCGAAAAGCGTATTCGCGACCTTCTGGAAATGGTGGAGCTGGAAAACAGCATGCTGGATCGCCGGCCGCATCAGCTTTCCGGCGGCCAGCAGCAGCGTGTGGCGCTTGCCCGCGCTCTCGGTCGTCGTCCGCGGCTCATGCTACTCGACGAACCCTTTTCCGCGCTGGATACAGGCCTTCGGGAAAACATGCGCAAGGCGGTTGCCCGCGTCCTGCAGACGGCTGGCATCACCGCGGTTCTCGTGACCCATGATCAGGGCGAGGCCCTCTCCTTTGCCGATCAGGTTGCGGTACTGCGCGAGGGCAAGCTGGTGCAGGCCGGCACGCCGCAGACGCTCTATCTCAAGCCGCGGGATCGCGAGACGGCGCTTTTCCTTGGTGATGCGGTGATGCTGCCCGCTATCATCAAGAACGGCTTTGCCGATTGCGCGCTTGGCAGTGTGCCGGTTGAGGGGGCCCATCAGGGCAAAGCGGAAATCATGTTGCGGCCGGAGCAGATCCGTGTCGTCGTCGACGAGGCCAACGCGAAATACGGCGGGCGTGTCGTGGATGTGGAATTCGGCGGCGCGACCTGCACGGTGGCAGTGTCGCTTGCGGCTGTCGCCCTGCCGCCGATCCTGATCAAGACATCAAGCGTGGCATTGCCGACGCGAGGCGATCTCGTTCGCCTCGATATCGCCGGCAAGGCGCATGTCTTCGTGCGGTAAGTTCAGCCCGCCTTCAGAACCAGCTCTTCGGATCCCTCACCGGCCAGCCAGCCACCGGTAAAGCCGGCACGCTCGAGACCGAGACGGATGACCGGATTCTTGCGCATCAGCTTCCAGATGAAGTCGGAGCGGTCGTTCTCGACCGTCATGACGAGGAGGCCTTGGTCGATAGCCACGGTGCGGTCGTCGACCCAGCCTTCCGGCCGCTTGGTCTGGACCGTCGGGTTGAAGCCGCCGGGGAAGCCGCCTTCCAGAAGCAGGTTCGGATAGGTGGTCAGCAGAGCCTTGGTGCCATCGAGGGCGGCCTGCCGGTCGTAGGGCAGGCAGCCGAGTGGCGCCCAGGGTGCGATCGTGCCGTCATCGGGGCCGAGCGGAGCACCGCGTGCTGCATAACCCAATACTTTCGGGCTACGGCCACCGCGCATGCGGCGTGTCGGTGGCGGGCCATCGCAGGCCGTGAAGCCCCAGATGTCCTTGCTATAGCCGACGAACTGACCGGGATTGCGTTCCGCATAATCGCGCTGGACGTTGATGACGACCTGCGTATTACGGAAATAATCCCAGTTCCGCTCGGCCATCGGCTTGTCCTGGATGCCGCGGAAATCGATCCAGGCATGGGAGAAGAGATGAATGAAGAGCGGGCCGGCATAGAGATAGGGCTGTTCGTTGAAGATCATCCACGAATAGCTTGCCGTGAAGGCATCGTAAGACGACTGCGGGATCGGATGCGTCGGCGATGCCAGCGCCAGCGTATAGAGGATGATCGCCTCGTCGAAACCGTGATAGCGCCAGCGCAGGAAGCCGGAAGAAGGCTTCCAGCCCATCGAGATGCAATCGCCCTTGTTCAGAGCCCAGCGCCAATCGACGCGCTCGTAGATGAATGTTGCGAGCGCGCGGATTTCGGTCTCGGTTTGATCCTCGCCGTCGAAATATTGGGCGRCGGTCAGGATGCCTGCAATGAGCAGAGCAGTGTCGATCGTCGAAAGCTCGCTATTCCAGGCGCGGTTGCCGGTATCCACGTGCAGGAAGTGATAGAAGAAGCCGCGATGTCCGGTCGCGTGACGTTCCGTACCCTGCTTGGCATTGGCGAAGAAATGCAGCGTATTGAAGACGCGCTCGGCGGCTTCCTCACGGCTGATCCAGCCGCGTTCCACACCAACGGGATAGGAGGAAAGCCCGAAGCCGACCGCGGCGATGCTTGCCGGCACGCCAGGGATCGAGGTATCCGGCACGAGGCCGTTTTCGGGATTGGAATATTTCAGGAAATACTTGAACGCTGAGTGCTGCAGCCTGTCGACTAGCGCGGCATCAATGTCTTCAATCCGTTGCAGCATGTGCTCCTGCCCAACTGTTTGATCGCCCCATGCTTCAACATGGTGGCTGTCCCCATGCAAATCAAACCTTTTTGATTCGCAGGGATAAGAGATCACAAACGGCCGCAGTTGGCGTTAATAATCGTCAGTGAAATAATATCTGGAATAAATAATATAAGCGATGCAGCAAAATGGATTAACCGCACCCCCTCGGATGCTATCCACTTCCTGCAATACTTGCGCTCTTTGGCCGTCGCCTAAACCTCCCGGACTAGCTCAAGCGGCTTGCTCTAGGCGCACCAGATGGCCTGCAGCGACCTCGCGATATTGACGCTTGGGCGGAATATAACCCACAGGGCGGACCGGGCTTTTCAATTCGTCGGTGCCGAGGTTGCGGCGGATCCCGCGGCGAGCAGGATCCGGCACGGGCACAGCCGCCATCAGCTTCCTGGTATAGGGATGCTGGGGATTGCGGAAGAGCTCTTCGCGCGGACCGATCTCGACGATCTCGCCGAGATACATGACCGCGACGCGATGACTGACTCGTTCGACCACCGCCATGTCGTGAGAGATGAAGAGGAAGGCGAGGTTCAGGCTCTGCTGCAGATCCATCAGGAGATTGCACACCTGCGCCTTGATGGAAACATCGAGTGCCGACACGCTCTCGTCGGCGACGATCACCTTCGGGTCGAGCGCAAGGGCACGGGCGATGCAGATGCGCTGGCGCTGGCCGCCCGAAAACTCGTGCGGGTAGCGCTTCATCATATCGGGCTTCAGGCCAACTCGTTCGAGCAGGTCGGCAGCCTTTTCACGGGCCTGGGCGCGGGTGCCAAGCCCGTGTTCGGTGAAGGGCTCGGCGACAGCGGCACCGATTGTCATACGCGGATTGAGGCTCGCGAAGGGGTCCTGGAAGATCATCTGGATGCTGCGGCGCATATTGCGCAGGCTGACCGCATCGAGGTTCAGGACATCATAGCCATCAAGGCTGACGGAGCCTGCATTTGGTTGCACCAGACGGGTGATCGAGCGGCCCGTCGTGGATTTGCCGCAACCGGATTCGCCGACGAGCGACAGGGTCTCGCCCTGAAAGAGCTCGAAGGAGACGTCCTCAACAGCATGGATGGCGCCGGTTCTGCGGCCGAAGAGACCGCCGCGAATATCGAAGCGGGTGACGAGGTTCTTCACTTCGAGGATCGGCGTCTTTCGGCGATCGACGGTTTCGGCGACTTCCACCGGATCGCATCGTTCGCCGGTCATCGTGTCGACGACGGGGAAACGCAGCGGCCATTTGCGGCCATCCATCGAGCCCAGGCGCGGCACGGCGGAGAGCAGGGCACGCGTATAGGGGTGTTTGCCGCGATTGAAGATATCGTCCGTCGTGCCGGTTTCGACAGCTTCGCCGCGATACATGACGATGGTGCGGTCGGCGATCTCGGCGACCACACCCATGTCATGGGTGATGAAGAGAACGGACATGCCCTCTTCTTCCTGCAGCACTTTGATGAGATCGAGGATCTGGCCCTGGATGGTGACGTCGAGCGCGGTGGTTGGCTCGTCGGCAATCAACAGCTTGGGCCGGGAGGCGAGCGCCATGGCGATCATGACGCGCTGGCGCATGCCACCTGAAAACTGGTGAGGATATTCGTCGAAACGGGATGCGGCATTGGGAATGCGTACCTTCTCGAGAAGGCGGATTGTTTCGGCGCGCGCGTCGGCTTTGCTGATATCACCATGGCATGTCAGCGCTTCGGAAATCTGCCGGCCGATGGTGAAGATCGGGTTCAGGCTGGTCATCGGCTCCTGAAAGATCATCGCGGCATCCTTGCCGCGCACGGCCCGCATCTCCCGATCAGAGAGGGAGAGGACATCGCGGCCGGTCAACGTGATGCTGCCTTCGACGCGGCTTGAGCCCTTGGCGAGCAGGCGCATGATGGAAAGCGAGGTGACGCTTTTGCCGGAACCGCTCTCTCCGACGATGGCGACCGTTTCCCCCGGCATGACATCGAAGGAGACATTACGAACAACCGATCTCCATTCGCCATCGGAGAGAAAGGAAGTTGTCAGGTTCCGGACGGAAAGGACCGGAGAGACGGATGCTGCAGGCTGATCACTCATATCGTTCCCGTGTTCTTTTTGTGCCGGAGGCAGGTTCTTTGCCGGAGAGGCTTCAGGTCTTCAAAGGCGTGGCAAGTGAGGCGGACGGTCGTCCTTTCGCAATGCGCGCGGCTTCCAGCGCCGCGATCTTTTCATCGATCTCGCGCCTGTCGATCATTCCATTGGGATTGGCCTTCGTCGCCATCGTCTCGGCAACGTGCATGTAGCGTTCCTGCGCTACTGCATAGAGCCGGCGCAATTCCGCGAGCGGATCGGGATGATCGTCTGCCCTGATGCTGAGCCAGGGATAATCCTGATCACGGTGGACGAGGAGGGCGGCAGACTGTTTGCCACGCTTGTCGCCACCGGCATCCTCGCCGGCCTGCATGGATTCCAGCAGGCGCTCGATGAAAGGCTTGTCCATTGCCTTCTTGTAGGTCGCAAGCGTCTCGGCGACGACTTGAGGACCTGCCAGCATATTGCCGGCGACGGAAACATTATCGTCGACCAGGTGACCGGCCCAATCGATGCATTTGGCGCCGGTGAAGGCCGCGTTGCGGCCCTGGGCATCGATCAGATGAAGCTGGCGCTGATCGTGGCCGGCGTCACGGCCGGTCAGTTCGGCGATGATCTCATCCGGCGCCTTGCCCTCGGCAAGCATGGCAAGCCCGTCGGTGCCGTAGAGCGGGCTGACGAAGGCCTGGGTGGCGACCGCGCCGATAGCGCCGCGGATATGCGGCACCAAGCCGCCGACCGCAAAGAAGCGGGTAGCGACGGCAATGCCGAGATAGCCTGTGCCGGGATCACGGGCGACGATGGACCATGTCATGCCTATCTCCCGATCGCATAGGCCTGCATGAGGCGTGGCGTTGCAGCGGCACGCAGCAGTCCATCTGCATCGCGGCGCGCGGCGGTCAGGCGGCCGATAGTCCAGGGGTCGGATACTGTGAGCGCGTGGCCGCGGGCGCGCAGGCTCTCGAGCACGTCGGCGCTGAAATTGCCTTCCACCATCAGGCCGCCCGGCTCACGTGTGCGCGGATAGAAGGAGCCAGGGAAATGCGAAGTGTGGAAGAGCGGCTGGTCGATCGCCGCCTGCAGGTTCATCTTGTGGTGCACATAACGCAGGAAGAAGGAAAGCTGCCACTGTTCCTGCTGGTCGCCGCCGGGGGTACCGAAGGCGAGTGTCGGCCGGCCTTCGTAGAGGGCAAGTGAGGGCGTCAGCGTCGTGCGCGGGCGTTTGCCGGGAGCGAGCGATGTCGGCAGGCCGGGCTTCAGCCAGAACATCTGGGCGCGCGAATTCAGGCAGAAGCCAAGACCCGGGATGATCGGCGAGGACTGCAGCCAGCCGCCCGAGGGCGTGACAGACACCATGTTGCCTTCGCGGTCGATGACGTCGATATGAACAGTGTCGCCGCGCTTTTCCCTCAGGTGCGCCATGGTCGGCTCGTAGACGGCGCCGGTCTTGGAATCGGCGCCGAGCATGTCCATCGTCACATCGTATTGCTGCTCGAAGTCGGGCAGCTTCCCGGGACGCAGGTCGAAGGAGGCCTCGTCTGTGATGAGTTTGCGGCGGGCGGCGGCGTAGGTGTCCGACAGAAGCTGATCGAGCGGCACCTCGGCGAATTTGGGATCACCATAGTAGATCTCTCGATCGGCGAAGGCGAGTTTCATGGCTTCGGTCACGGTATGGACGAAGTCGGCTCCATCAGGCGCCATTGCGGCGATGTCCATGCCCTTGAGGATCGACAGGGTCTGCAGGAAGACCGGACCCTGGCCCCAGGGGCCGATCTTGGCAACCGTCCAGCCGTGATAGTCGTAGGTCTGCGGTTCTTCGATCGTTGCCGACCAATTCGCCATGTCGTCGGCCGTCAGCACCGCCTTGTGGCTGTTGCCGCTCGCATCCATCACTTCGGCGGTCTTCACGTAGTTTGCGATCTTTTCGGCGACGAAACCGCGGTAGAAGGCGTCGCGGGCGGCTTCAATCTGGGCCTCGCGACCCTGCTTGGCTTCGGCCTCGGAAATGATGCGCTTCCAGGTCTCGGCCAGAACCGGGTTCTTGAAGTTGGAATTGGGTTCGGGAACGGAACCTCCGGGTACCCAGGTTTCGTAGGAGGTCGGCCATTCCTTTTCAAAGAATTCGGCAAGACCCTTGATGGTTGCGGAGACGCGCGGCAGCAGCGGATGGCCGTTTTCGGCGTAATAGATCGCCGGTTCCAGAACGTCACGCACGCTCAGCCGGCCGTAATCGCGTAGCATCAGCATCCAGCCATCGAAGGAGCCGGGAATGACAGTTGCCAGCAGGCCGTCGCCTGGGATCAGTTTCAGGCCCTCGGACGTATAGTGTTCGATAGTGGCGCCGGCGGGCGCAGGACCTTGGGCACAGATAACCTCGACCTTGTCCTTTTTCTTGGAATAGATGATCGCCGGCATGTCGCCACCCGGGCCGACGAGATGCGGCTCCAGGATCTGCAATGTGAAGCCGGTAGCAACCGCCGCATCGAAGGCGTTGCCGCCCTTTTCCAGGATGCTCATGCCAACGGCGGAAGCGATCCAGTGCGTTGAGGTAACGACGCCGAATGTGCCCAGAATTTCGGGGCGGGTCGTGAATACGGTCATTTCATATGTCCTTTCGAGAGGTCATGCTTCGCGCGGATCGAGCGCATCGCGCAGGCCGTCGCCCAAGAGATTGAAACCGATAACGACGAGGAAGATGGCAATGCCTGGCCACATCGCCATCCACGGTGCCTGGCTCAGGAAGTTCTTGGCAACGTTCAGCATCGAGCCCCAGCTTGGAGCCGGTGGCTGCTGGCCGAGACCGAGGAAGGAGAGACTGGCTTCGGCGATGATCGCGGTTGCGATCGTCAACGTCGCCTGTACGAGGATCGGCGCGAAGACATTTGGCAGGATGTAGCGGGTGATGATGCTGGAGTGACGCAGACCGATGGACCGCGCACCTTCGATGTATTCCTCGGTCTTGACCGCCAGCACTTGCCCGCGCGTCAAGCGCACGAAGATCGGCATGGCCGAAAGGCCGATCGCGATCATCGCATTGCTCAGGCTCGGGCCAAGAAAGGCCGCGAGCGCAATCGCGGTGATCAGGAAAGGCATTGCCAGAAAGGCTTCGGTAATGCGGGAAATGATCATGTCGATCCAGCCACCGAAATAGCCTGAGATCAGGCCAAAGGGTACGCCGATGAGGACGGCAATCGCTACGGAAAAGACGCCCGCCATCAACGAGGCCTGGGCGCCCCAGATCATTCGGGAGAGGATGTCGCGACCGATGTCGTCCGTGCCGAGCCAGTGGGCGGCCGACGGGGCCTTGCGGATCGTCGACCAGCTTGTGGCATTCGGGTCGGGGAGCGGCAGGAGTGGCGCGATGATGGCAAGGATTGCGAAGAAGGCGATGATGGCGAGGCCGACGAGCGCGCCTTTGTTGGCCTTGAGCTTGCGCCAAGCGCGGCTTGGCGAGCGTTGCTCGGTCGAGACAACGGGTGTGGCCGCGACTTGATCGATGGCGGTCATAGCGAAGCCCTCATGCGCGGATTGAGGAGAACGTAGAGGATGTCAGCCACGAGGTTCATCAGAATAAAGCCGATCGCCGTGCAGATGACGACGCCCTGGACGACGGCGTAATCGCGATTGAAGACGGCATCGACAATAAGCTTGCCGAAACCGGGAATGGTGAAGATCTGCTCGGTGAGAACCGCACCAGCGAGCAACTCGCCGAAGAGCAGGGCGCTGAGCGTTACGATCGGCAATACGGCATTGCGAAAACTATGCTCCAGCACCACCGAACTCTCCGGCAGCCCCTTGGCGCGGGCCGTGCGGATATAATCAGCGCTCAGGACGCTCAGCATGGCCGAACGGGTGTGGCGCATCAAGGTGGCGGCGAGCGCATTGCCGAGCACGAAGGAGGGCATGATCATGGTTTCGATCGAGCGCAGCGGATTGGAGAAGAAGGGCTCGTAACCCGAAGCCGGAAGCCAGCCGAGGTTCACCGAGATCAGCAGGATCAGCATGATGCCGAGCCAGAAATTCGGGATCGACAGGCCTGAGAGAGCGATGATGTTGGCGAGATAATCGATGATCGTGTTCTTCTTGACGGCTGCCAGAATGCCCATCGGCACGCCGATCACGAAGGCGAAGATCATCGACATGATCGCGAGCTGAATGGTGACCGGCAGTTTCTCGGCCACGAGCTCGAGAACCGGCTGGTTGGTACGCAGTGATATGCCGAGATCGCCCTGAAGCGCGGAGCCCAGCCAGTAGAAATACTGATAGGGAACAGGGTCGTTAAGATGATATTTTTCCCTCAGGAATTCCAGCACCTGCGGATCGCGCTCTTCGCCGGCCATGGCCAGAACCGGGTCGCCCGGCAGAAGTTTCTGCAGGGAGAAGACGAAGACCGAAATGATCAGCAAAGTTGGAATGGCGACCAGCAGCCGCTTGGCGATGAACCTGTACATAGGCGCTCCGATACCATCAGCGGTACGCGGCGACAGGCGCCGCGTACCTGACGCGTGTGGCTGTCAGCCTTCCTTCTTCACCCCGACGAGGCGGATCATGCCGTCGGGAGAAGCAACGAAGCCGGTGATGTTCTTGTGCAGCGCCCAGATCCAGGACTGGTGGCCAATGAAGATGATTGGCAAATCGTCGTTGAGGATTGCGGTCGCGGCATCGTATTTCTGCTTGCGCACGGAGTCATCCGTGGACTGGCGCGCTTCGGTCAGAAGCTTGTCGACGTCAGCGTTGCAATACTTGCTGTCGTTCAGGCCGGCGCCGCAGGTGACGAACTGCTGGATATTGCCATCGGGATCGACGCGGCCGGACCAGTCCGAGCGGCTGAGCTGGTAGTTGCCCGCGGTCTGCTCATTGAGCAGGGTCGCAAATTCCGTCGCTTTCAGGCTGACATCGAAACCGGCTTCGGCAACCATCGACTGGATGATCTGCATCATCTGCATCGTGACCGGGCTGTTCGGAACCTGCATTTCGACCGGCACACGGTCGAAGCCTGCAGCCTTTACAAGGGCCTTCGCCTTTTCGACGTCACGAGCGGGTACCGGGACATCCTTGTCGAACCAGGGGCTGCTCGGCGGGAAAGGCTGGTTACCAGCAACGCCCGTGCCTTCGAAAACGATCTGCATGGCGGCATCACGGTCGATTGCCAGCGAGAAGGCCTGGCGCAGGCGCTTGTCCTTGCCGATCGGATTGTCCGCACGCGCGCCATTGCCGACATTGGCATAGATGCCGAGCCAGCCGGTGTTGACAACATCCTTGTAGACGAGGTTGGCGTCGCTCTTGACCGTCTCGGCGTCGGTGGCGGCCAGGCGTTCGATCATGTCGAGATCGCCCGAGCGCAGATTGGCCAGGCGTACGGTCGAATCCGGGATCGGCAGGTAGGTCAGCTTGTCGATGAAGACATTGTCCTTGTTCCAGTAGCCCTGGAACTTCTCGAGCACGATACGGTCCTGTTGGACACGTTCGACAAATTTGAACGGGCCGGCGCAAACAGGATGGTCGCCGAACTTCGCGCCGAGTTCCTTTGCAGCCTTCGGCGAGACGATCATGCCCGCGCGGTCAGAAAGCTGGGCGAGCAAGGTGACATCTGGGCTCTTCAGCGTGAACTTGACTTCATATTCACCTGACGCCTCGACCTTCTGCACGGAGCTCAATTCGCTCTTGCGACGCGATTCCGGCAGGGTCATGTTGCGCTCGATGGTGGCGACGACGGCTTCGGCGTTAAAGGGCGTTTCGTCCTGGAACTTCACGCCCTGGCGGAGCTTCATCGTGAGCTCCTTGCCGTCAGCCGACCAGTTCCATTCGGTTGCGAGCTGCGGCACGATCTTCAAGTCCGGCGAGACGTCAACGAGCTTGTCGCACATGGCGGTATAGACGATGCGACCGACGAAGGTGCGCGACTGTGCGGGATCGAGCACGTCGGCGTCGTCCTGGAGGCCGATCTTCAGTTCGACCGCGAAAGCGGGAAGCGCAAAAAGCGCTGCTGCTGCGGCGGTCGTCAGCAATTTGGCGAGTTTCATTCCATTCTCCTCTTTTATGTTTTTGTTTCACGTCTGTCGTGTCGAGCCGGCGGTTATCTCTGCCGTGCCGATTTCTCCGCTCAGCTGGGCTCCTTCTCGGCCACCAATTCGCCATGGTCGAGAGAGGTGATGCGGATGAGGCTTTCCTGCAGCGTCAGCAGGTGTTGGCGCATGGCTTCGCCGGCCTTTCCTGGGTCACGCGCGGCGATAGCGTCGACGATGGCCGTATGCTGGCCATGGGTGACTTCGCGCGTGCGGCTGGCGCTGCGGGCGCGCTCGCGGATCGCCTGCCAGGCTTCGTCCTGGCGCACGCGATTGATGACGTCGAAGATCGTGAGAAAGAATGAGTTGCCGGCGCATTGGGCAATCTGGCGATGCAGCGCGCCATCCCAGAGTTCGCGGCCGTCGGCGTCCGTGCTTTCGTAGATCTTTTTCACCAGATCATACATGCGCTCTATATCGGCTGCCTTGGCGCGTATGGCGGCAAGCTGTGCGAGCTGCGGCTCGACGCGCAAGCGCACTTCCATGATCTCCATGAGATCGGTGTCGGCGATGATGGAATCGACATGGTTGCTCCAGCCATCCGGCCGCTTGCCGGCAAAGGTGCCGGAGCCTTGCCGGCGCCAGATGCGGCCTTCGGCTTCCAGTACTTCCAGTGCACGGCGGACGGAGCGGCGACTGACCCCGAGGATTTCGGAGAGCGTACGTTCGGTTGGCAGCTTGCCATCGGCATCGAGACTATCCGACTGCAGGAGAGCCCTCAGCTTCTCCAGCGCATAGTTCGAATTGCCTTGTGCTTCGTCCATGGCCGTCTGAACCAATTTGATATTGGTTCAATGCAAACCAAATCCATTGCATCGTCAAGCGCTTTTTTGTGCAGATAAATACCTGCACGTTTTTTGATCGCATCGCGCAGATTTAGAGCAGACATAAGGAGTGGATGCACGTTTTCCTGCGTGCTGGATGCTGAGCAAGCCCCGATACCAAAAATCAATTGGTTCGCTTGTCGTGGTTCAGCGGTTCGTGGAGCGCGCGGAAAGGAAGGCCTGCGGGTCGAAGCTGAAATCCTTGTCGAAAGGATAGGTCGGGTGCGCTTTGCGCAGGCGCGGAAGTCGCTCGACGAACTGATCGACAACGCCGGGGGACAGTGCCATGAGGCTCGGATTGGCAATCGGCGCGATTTCCGGCGACAGGTAGCCTGACTTGACGACAACGATGCTTGCCGTGCGCGGATCGAGCCCGAGGCGGGTGAAATTGACGATATTGTGGTAGGGGCGGCGCTTGGCCGAGAGGACCAGATCGATGCCGCCGATGGAGACGACGGCCTGGCGGTCGGTAGCGTCGGTGGTCTCGTGCAGGAACTTCACCGTGAACTGTCCCGTCACCGGCTTGCTGTCTTTGGCATCGAGCGAAGCGCCGACAGTCAGCTCCAGCGTCGTACCGATACCCGCCGCATAACATCTCTCCGTTGCTGCCTTGTCGGCGATGCCGGCAAAAACCACACCGGTGGCGCCTCTTGCGATCAGCTCGGCCAGTACGTCCGCTCGGTCGCCGACGCCGCCGCCGGTCGGATTGTCTCCGGATTCGGCGAGCACGACGGGGCCGGTCGGGCTGGTGATCGCCTTGGCGACGCATTCCTCGACCGAACCGGTTTCGCAGCCGAAGACGAATTCTTCGCGCACATCCCAATAAGCCTTTGCCAGACGTTTTGCCTCGCGCTCCAGTATCGCGCGGTCCGTGYCGGTCATGATGGCGGCAGCCGTGGCCCGCGGCTCGTCGGCCCAGACATAGCCGACCATCAGCGAGGCATCCCAGACGCCGTCCAGCGCATCGATGCCGGGCAGTTCGGCATAAAGGCTCTTTGCCGGTTGATCGACGGTGCTGGTGCGTTCACCCGGCAGGACGACCGGGATCGGCGCCCAGAGTAGGGTGGGTTTTTCCCCCGTCTTCAGGCTCTTCACCAGCATGGAGACAGAGCGGCGCATCGTTTCTTCGACATCGATATGCGGCGCAGTGCGGTAGGTGGAATACATGTCGAGCGCGTCGATGATGCGCTGGGTAACATTGCCATGCAGGTCGTAACTTGCCGAGACCGTACAATCATCGCCAACGAGCGCACGGGCTGCGCTGATCCAGTCGCCTTCCGCATCTTCCATGCCTTCGACATACATGGCGCCATGCATTGCCAGATAGAGTCCGTGGAGCGGCAGGAGCGGCTTCAAGCGCTCCAGGAATTCAGCCTTGAAGGCTTCGTAGGTGTGACGGGCGACAGGGCCGCCGGCAATGGCGCGGGCATGGATCGTCGGCAGGAATTCAGCCTCGTAATCCTTCAGAAAGGCAAAATAGGGGGCTGCCAGCAGGTCCTCGCCGCGTACCACCCGGAAGTCTGCCTCTTGGTTCAGGACGGGGTTGTACGTGCTGCATTCAATGTGAATGCCACCGACAGCGATGCGCATGGGAAACCTCAGCTTATATTGGGACCAATCAGAAAATTGTGAGCGGCAATGCTGGCTGCGCCGCGCGACCAGACGTCGCTATCCACGCGACGGGTGCGGATCGGGGTCTGACCTGCATAACGCGGAAGAACATTGGCTTCGATCGCCTGCTGCACGACCGTGCCGAACAGGCCGTCGAACGAGCCGTCGACATGGGTCACCAGGATCATGCCCGGGTCGTTCATCTGGATCAGGTGCGAGATAGCAAGGCCGAGGGCTGCGCCGGCCTTGTGGATGATGGAGATCGCCTCGGCTGTGCCGAGCGAAGCTTCCGCTTCCAGATCGGAGAGTGACGTGCATTTCAGGCCGGCGGCCCGCGCCATCTCCTTGATCGCCTTCATGGAGGCGATCGTATCCAGGCAGCCGCGCTTGCCGCAGCGGCAGGGGGCGCCGCCGGGCTCGATCGTCGCATGAGCGATTTCGCCCGCACCGCCATGATTGCCGCGATAAAGCCTGCCGTCGATGACGTGGGCGCAGCCGATGCCGTCTCCGAGCGACACGACCGAGAAATTCGGGGTGTCGCGAGCAATGCCGAAGAGCTTTTCGCTGACAGCAACCGCCTTGGCATCGTTCTCGATAAAGGTATCGACGCCGCTTGCGTGGCGGATGATTTCGGCAAGCGGCACATCCTGCCAGCCGAGCAGGGTCGACTGTACGCAGGTTGCCTGCCTTTCATCGACGAAGCCCGATAGCGCCACACCGATGCCGGCCAGTTTCGAGCTTGCCTGAGGATGGGCCCTGAGGATTTCCGGCAGGCCATAGGCGATCGCGTTGGCAATGACCTTGGGATCCCGGGAGTAGGGCAGCTGCTGACGGGCGATGATGTTGCCGTTAAGATCGCTGAGGATCATCGGGGCCGGATCTTCCAGAAGCGAAATGCCGATGAAGAACGCGCATTCCGGTTTCAGGTCGAGCAGCACGGAGGGCCGGCCCTGACCGTAGACGGTTTCCGTCTCGTGCAGAACGCCGCGATCAATGAGCTCGCGGGCAATGCCGCTCATCGCCGCTTTGCTGAGCCCGATCGCAGAGGCAAGATCGGTCCGGCTGAGGGGACCGGACTCACTTATGACCCGCAGAAGCTCGCGCTGCGATGAATTGAACATAAAAATCCTGATCCTGTCGCCCGTGATCTCACACTGACAATAAGTTCACAAAATGAACTAATCAACTGAAATAAATTACGAAAAATTGATCAAGCCATCGATTGGCCGGTTTCAAGAATCAACGACAGAGTGAACCAATGGAAATCATTCGCAAGAGATTTGTTCGCACGCCAATTCATATTGAGCTGTGCCGTCGCTGGAGCGCGGACATCAAACGGCCTGGTGGGTTGAACGTCGGCGCGATCTGCTTGAGACGCGAAATAGCAAATAGATGCAGCGCGTAACATATCGCGCTGGTTCGGTCGCCCTCGCGCGCCATCCTGACGTCTCTCCGTCGCCTGCATTTCACGCTATAATTCGTTCCAGGGGTAAGCGGGGGAGACGAGCATGGGCCAGCAGGAAATTCCGCTCAGGGTGACGGCAATACGGTTCGTCCGCGCGATCAAATTGTTCATGACATCCGATGTCGCCGGGAGCGCCCGGTTCCTGCTTGTCTCCCTGATTGTTCTTTTTGGCAGTATTAGTGCTTTGAATGTCGTCAACAGTTTCGTCGGGCGGCACTTCATGACTGCGATCGCGGAACGGCAGACTGCCGAATTTGTTCGCCAGGCTATCCTCTACACTGGCGCTTTTGCTGCTTCGACGATCGCGTCGGTGATTGCCCGCTTTGCCGAAGAGCGACTGGCCTTGCTTTGGCGAGAATACCTCACCCGTCGTGCGGTCGGCGTCTATATGGCCGACGGTACTTTCTACCGGCTCGGCGTTCAGGGCAAAGTCTCCTATCCTGATCAGCGGATTGCCGAAGATATCAAAGCGTTTACGACGACGACGCTCTCCTTCCTGCTCATGCTGCTCAGCAGCGTGCTGACGGTCTTCACCTTTTCGAGCGTCTTGTGGCTAATCAGCCCGCTTCTTTTCTTCACGGCTGTTATCTACGCGGCTTTCGGATCGTTTATGACGATCGTGTTGGGGCGGCCCTTAATCAACTTGAACTATAATCAGCTCGACAGTGAAGCCGCCTTCCGGTCCGGGCTGATCCAAGTTCGGGAAAACGCAGAATCAATCATGGTCGAGGGCTCACAGCAACGCCACGCAGATCGGCTGCTGAGGCAGTTTGATAGCCTTGCCACTAACTTCAGGCGGATCATTGGCATCAATCGCAATGTCGGCTTCTTCGCCACCGGCTACAACTGGATGATACAGATCATTCCGGTCGTCATTATCGCGCCGGCCTTCATGCGCGGTGACATAGAATTTGGCGTCATCACGCAGTCGGCGGCAGCATTTGCCATGCTTGTCGGTGCATTCTCGTTTATTGTCGCACAATTCAACTCGATCTCGAACTTCGCGACCGTCGTCGCGCGTATCAGTTCCTTTTTGGAAGCGGTCGAGGAGACCCGCCGCCAGTCCGATCACAGTGTCGAACTCATCGAGGCTGAAGGGAACCTTGGCTATGAACGCCTGACGCTGACGTCGCGGACAGGAACGGTACTGGTGAAGGATTTGTCCCTTGTCATCCCGCCCGATACACGAGTGATCGTTGCCGGAGAAGACGATGCTGCGGGCGCTGCTTTGTTTCGGGCCACGGCAGGACTGGGTACACCGGGGACTGGGCGCATCGTCAGCCCACCTCGTCAGCATGTGCGGTTTCTCGGCCAGCGGGCCTGTGCGGGTCCGGGAACTCTCCGCCAGATTCTTGCGCCACCGAAGCGCTCGATCGAGACAACGGATGAGCAAATCCTGGCTTTGCTGAGAGATCTCGGCCTTGCACACGATTTGACACTCAGCGACCTGGATAGCGAGCAGGACTGGTCCACATTGCTGTCACCGCGCGAACAGCAACTCGTCATACTTGCAAGCGCAATCATAGCCGCTCCGTCACACATTGTTCTGGAAAAGGCCGATACCATTTTCGGTCACGAGCTTCTGCTCGCAATCCTCGGGCTCTTGGCTGAAAGAAGGATCGCGTGCGTCAACTTCGCCGAGCCGGGTGCGCCGCGCTCGGCCTACGATGCAGTTCTCGAATATGGTTCTGACGGCTCCTGGACGTGGACCGATCAAAAACAGAAGGCCTGACTGCAACGCAGTTGAAGACCTGAGCCGCCCAAGACCTATCGTTCACGGCAAGTCCGTTGCGCGTCGGGAAGCTCGGGCGACTGTACGGCCGTCACAACCAGCCGCCTGAGAACCCTGCTCGTCTTAGTCCGACGACCACCGGCTCGCATCGACGCATAATGTTCCACAGCAAGCCGGTTCGATAGTTTTCGATCATCAGGACGACGGGGCCTTGGTCGATCCCGAAATGGTAGGGGCTGACCCACCACCCTTCGTTCCTGTCTTCCATCGCAAAGGTCTGGTTGAAGGATGGCCTGAAGCCATAAAGGCGCGTCATGCCAAGCTGCATTCGAGCGAAATTTCGTACCGTCGGGATGACGATTTCCGGAGCGAATGGCAGTGAGGCGACCACGGCCCAGGGAGATACGGTTCCGTCATCCGGCCCATAGGGTGCGCCGCGCGCAACATAGTCGAAGAATTCCCTGTCGATCCCATCGACAGTCCGCTTCGTCCAACCCGGCCCGTCACTTGCCGTGAAACCCCAGCAATGTTCGCCGTAGCCTTTGAAGTTCAGCGGATTGCGGATTGCGTATTCCTGCTGAACGAAAGTGGCGTGGCGGCTGTTGCGAAAATAGTCGCTGTCATGCTCGCGCATGAATTCGTCGCGAATTTCACGGAAATCGATCCACATATGCGAGAGCTGGTGTGTAAAGAGCGGCCCGGAATAAAGTAGTTCGCGACCGAAGATATTCCGCCATTCGTAGCTCTCGGTATACGCTTTGAAGCTTTCCGGAGGCAGCGGGTGGCTCGGTGAGCCCAGACCAAGAATGTAAAGAAGCAGGCCTTCGTCATAGCCGCGCCAACGATAGGGAATGAAGCCGTTTTCCGGTCGCCAGCCGTGGGTAAGCGTGGCGCCGTTGTCGCGCGCCCAGTTCCAGTCCACGCGCTCGTAGAGCGACATGGCAAGTGCGCGTACCTTCGCCTCGTCCTCGGTGTCCGCATCGAAATATGCCGCGACGGTCAAAGCGCCGGCGAAGAGAAAGGCAGAATCGATCGTCGACAATTCGCACTGCCAGACCCGCCGTCCCGTTTCGATGTCCAGGAAATGGTAGAAAAAGCCCTTGTAACCTGATGCGTCCGGTTCCGGCCCTTGATGGCAGGAGATCAGGAATTCCAGTCGCCGCCGGGCGATCTTGGCGGCAAACTCACGAATGACGATACCGCGTTCCACGACGACGGGAATGGTGGCAAGCGCCATACCTACAGCCGCAATGCTTGCCGGGGCGCCGGCCTGCGTCTTGTCGCGCACCAACCCGTTATCCGGATTCGTGCATTGCAGATAGTAGAGCAACGTCGTGAACTGAAGGCGACCGAGATCTTCATCCGTCGGCATCCGGTTCAGTTCGGGATCGGTGGACAGCAGTTCCGACATCATAAGCAAACCGAGGAAGTCAGATGGTTTCGTCGAGCATCCGGAGGCGCCTCTGATCGGACGCCTGCCGGCATGATTTGTGCGCAACGTGTCGTCTAGGCATTGTCTCCCTCAGTGGAGGTCGCTGCCTTCACTTTTCCCGTGCTCTTGACGCCCCATGTCCAGCCGCTGATCTGCGGCATGTCATCGCCATGCGCCTCGATATATTGCCGGTGCTCGATCAGCCTGCCGCGGATTGCCTGCTTGAAATAGGCCGCACGGGCTCCGAGCTGTGGCAGCCGATCGATGACATCCTCAACGAGATGAAAGCGATCGAGCTGGTTCAGAACGACCATGTCGAATGGGGTCGTGGTCGTTCCCTCTTCCTTGTATCCCCGGACATGCAGATTTTTGTGGTTGGTTCGCCGGTAGGTCAGCCGGTGGATCAACCAGGGATATCCGTGGAATGCGAAGATGATCGGTTTGTCCTTCGTGAAGAGCGCATCGAAGTCGGGATCCGAAAGCCCGTGGGGATGTTCGCTCGAGGGCTGCAGCTTCATCAGATTGACGACATTGATGACGCGCACCTTCAGATCAGGAAGGTGCTCACGGATCAGTTGCACAGCGGCGAGCGTCTCCAGCGTCGGCACATCGCCGCAGCAGGCCATGACGACATCCGGTTCCGAGCCGCGATCATTGCTTGCCCATTCCCAGATGCCGAGACCTTCGGCGCAATGTTTGATCGCCTCATCCATCGTCAGCCATTGCGGTGCCGGCTGCTTGCCTGCGACAACGACGTTCACATAGTTGCGGCTGCGCAGGCAATGATCGGTAACGGACAGGAGCGTATTGGCATCCGGCGGTAGATAGACCCGGATGACCTCCGCCTTCTTGTTGATCACGTGGTCAATGAAGCCCGGATCCTGGTGAGAGAAGCCGTTATGATCCTGCCTCCACACATGCGAACTCAGGAAATAATTGAGCGATGCGACCGGCCGTCTCCAGGGAATGTGGTTGCACACTTTCAGCCATTTGGCGTGCTGGTTGAACATCGAGTCGATGATGTGAATGAAGGCTTCGTAGCAGGAGAAGAAGCCATGCCGCCCCGTCAACAGATAGCCTTCGAGCCAGCCCTGGCATTGATGCTCGCTTAACACCTCCATGATGCGTCCGTCGGGCGACAGGTGATCGTCCTCTGGATAAATCTCGGCCATGTAGCAGCGATCCGTCACTTCCAGCACGTCCTGCCAGCGATTGGAATTGTTCTCATCAGGGCTGAACAGCCGGAAGTTCTTGCTGTTAAGATTGAGCTTCATCACATCGCGCAGGAACTTGCCCATGACACGAGCGGATTCCGCGGTCACCGATCCGGGTTTGGGCACCGAGACGGCATAATCGCGGAAATCCGGCATCTTGAGGTCGCGAAGCAACAGGCCGCCATTGGCGTGCGGATTATCGCTCATCCGTCTATGTCCTGCCGGCGCCAGCGAGGCCAATTCAGCTCGCAGCCTGCCTTCGTCATCGAAAAGCTCTTCGGGTCTATAGCTCTTCATCCAGTGCTGAAGCACCTTGATATGCTCCGGCTTGTCCATGTCGCCCATCGGGACCTGGTGCGAGCGCCAGTAGTCTTCGCATTTCTTGCCGTCGATTTCGGCGGGGCAGGTCCAGCCCTTCGGTGTGCGGAAAACGATCATCGGCCACGCCGGACGGCGGGCAATCTTCTTATCCCGCGCTTCTGCCCAGATCTTCTTGATCGTCGCGACGGCAGTATCCATGGCTTCGGCAAGCTGCTGCTGTACCTGATCGGGCTCATGGCCCTCCACGAAGAGGGGTGCATACCCCATGCCCTCGAAGAATTTCATCAATTCTTCCTTGGGAATACGCGCAAGGAAGCAGGGATTGGCGATCTTGTAGCCATTGAGGTGCAGGATCGGCAGAACACATCCGTCGCGGGCCGGATTGAGGAATTTGTTGCCATGCCATCCGGTGGCAAGAGGGCCGGTTTCGGCCTCGCCGTCACCGACGACGCAGGCGACGATCAGGTCAGGATTGTCGAAGGCTGCACCATAGGCATGGCTGAGCGCATAACCGAGTTCGCCACCTTCATGGATGCTCCCCGGTGTTTCCGGAGCGACGTGGCTCGGGATGCCGCCTGGAAAGCTGAACTGTTTGAACAGCCTTTTCATGCCCTCTTCGTCCTGGGCAATATTCGGGTAGAATTCGCTATAGGTTCCCTCCAGATAGGCATGCGCAACGAGCGACGGTCCGCCGTGGCCAGGGCCGATCACATAGATCATGTTGAGATTGTCGCGCTTGATCACCCGATTGAGGTGCACATAAAGCATGTTCAGGCCGGGAGACGTTCCCCAATGGCCGAGCAACCGCGGCTTGATATGCGCGCGCGCCAGAGGCTTTTTGAGCAGGGGATTGTCGAGCAGATAGATTTGTCCGACCGACAGATAGTTCGATGCCCGCCAGTAGGCATCCATCAGGCGGAGTTCCTCGGACGAAAGCGGTGCTTTTCCATGCGCTGCCGCCGAGGCGGTTTTTTTCATCACTGCCGTTTCAGGTGAAGCCATCTGAGTCTCCGATCAAAATGACATTGCTGAATTCGCCGGCCCGCTTCGGGCCGGTGCAGTCTCCGGTCGTTACGGCTGCACTATTGAGGAGGAGATTCCGGGAAATGCTCCACCACGCCGCGGACACYGTTGACGCCCTCCGCCAGGATCCGCGCGGCCCTGCGGCGAGCTGCTGTCTCGAGGTTGCCCCAAAAATGCACGATACCGTCAGCCACCGTGACGGACAGATCCAATCCCTCCAGGCCGGTGTTTTCGCCGAGCCGAACGAGAATGCTGCGTCGAATCGCTTCGTCACCAGTTGCCGTATCGTCCGGCTTTGCCGAATAAATCACCTGCAGGAGATCGGCGCGGCCGACGATGCCGATCAGCTTGCCGGCCCGAAGAACCGGAATGCGCTTGATGTTGCGGTTCTGCATGAGCTCGGCAACACGGGAAAGGGGGGCATCTTCGTCGATCGTGATAGCGTCGGGTGTCATGACATCCCCCACTCTCCATGCGCATCGCTTAACGAAAGCGTTTGCCCTGTCGTCGGGACCAAGTTCCATGTTCGCATTCGGGGCGAACGCGCCGCTTGAGAGTTCCGTTCGACGGATCAGATCACCCTCGCTGATGACGCCTGCCAAACGCCCTTCATTGTCGACCACGGGAAGACCGCTCACCCGCTGGTCGGACATCAGCTTGGCCGCATGCCGAACGCTATTGTCAGGTGACAATGTGACGACCGCTGTCGTCATGACATCTTTGACAAGCATGTCGATCTAGCTCCGGCTACATTAAACTCATCTCGGCGATCTGGCAAAAATGTCTGCAACGCCTCTCGAGGCCGAACGATGTGAACCTCATTCGCCAGCGCCAGGAAAACCTAGCCAGATACTGGCGTGGTTTGCATTGAGTAAGATCAATCGGGCGCCGCAACTTGTACCGGGAGCGATAGCCGATAACGCGATGAGGAGTGATTTGGGCGGACGTTGTCAGGGAGATCGGCGTCGCCAATATCTCGCGAAGGCAGAAACGGACCGCCGGTGATGAAAACACCGGATGCATCACAAGATCATGTGACGCAACAGCACTTACCGACGTAAAAGGAGAAACTGGAGCGGGCGAAGGGATTCGAACCCTCGACCCCAACCTTGGCAAGGTTGTGCTCTACCCCTGAGCTACACCCGCTCAAATCCGCACCGGTCCGGGGTAGTAAGTAGCGGACCGTGGGCGCCACCTTGCGGCGACGGGCGCTATATCGCCCAAACGATTTTCAAATGCAACAGGGAAATGACGGAAAAACGAAGAAAAGTTCTGGCGGTGGAAAACAGGCTTCGAAAACGCCGCGAATGCAGGGCAAAGCGTCGGTCCTGATGATTGCCAAGCGCATGAGGCGGACGTAAGCAGACAGTCCAATCTGCTTTTCTCCTGTCTGACGGAATGACGATGACCGAAAACAAGCCCAGGACTCGCCAGGATCTTCTCGCTTTTCTCGATGGCCTCGGCATCGTCCACACGACCAAGGACCATGCACCAGTATTTACGGTGGCCGAATCGGTGGCGCTGCGGGACGAGATCCCGGGCGGCCATACCAAGAACCTGTTCGTGAAGGACAAAAAGGACCGTTACTTCCTGCTGACGGTGGAGGAAAATGCCGTTGTCGACCTCAAGCAGGTCCATACGCTTATCGGCGCTTCCGGCCGGGTCTCCTTCGGCAGGGCCGAGAAGCTGATGGAATATCTTGGCGTCGTTCCGGGTGCGGTTACCGCGCTCGGCGCGATCAACGATACCGGCAACGATGTCACTTTCGTGCTCGATGCGGATCTGATGCATGACGAGATCATCAACTGCCATCCGCTTTCCAATGACGCGACGACTTCGATTGCCAGCGCCGATCTGATACGATTCATGGAAGCGACAGGGCATAAGCCGCTTGTCTTGAAAGTGACGTCCTGACATACGATTTTAGCGCTATCAAAGACGCCGGCAGATCGGCGCGGCGGGAGATACCTATGAGCGGCAGCGACAATCCTTACAACGGTTCCTTCGGCAACCAGATGTCGGCAACGGCAAGTTATGGCGCAGTATCCCAGCCTGAGGCGGGCGGCAGCCATATCAAGGACACGACGACGGCGAATTTCGGGAAGGACGTCCTAGAGGAATCGCGCAATCAGCCGGTTCTGGTCGATTTCTGGGCGCCATGGTGCGGCCCGTGCAAGCAGCTGACACCGGTTCTGGAAAAGGTCGTCAATGAGGGTCAGGGCCGCGTCAAGCTGGTCAAGATGAACATCGACGATCATCCCTCAATCGCTGGCCAGCTCGGCATCCAGTCCATTCCGGCCGTCATCGCCTTCGTCAACGGCCGTCCGGCCGACGGCTTCATGGGTGCGGTGCCCGAAAGCCAGGTTCGCCAGTTTATCGATCGGCTCGCAGGTCCTGCGGATGCCGACCAGACTGCAGAGATCGAGGCTTATCTGACGCAGGCTGGCGAATTGCTCGCTGCCGGAAACATCAATGAAGCGGGCCAGCTTTATGGTGCCGTCATGCAGGCCGATCCGGAAAATGCCAAGGCTCTCGCCGGCATGGCCGAATGCCTGATCGCAGCCGATCAGCACGGTGAGGCCCGCCAGATGCTGAGCGAGCTGCCGGAAGAGCTTGGCAAGGATGCCGGCATCCAGGCGGTCCTGAAGAAGCTCGACCAGATCGAAGAGGCCCGCAAGCTCGGCGATCCCGTCGCCCTGGAGCGCGAGCTGGCATCGAACCCCGATCATCACGAGGCTCGGCTGAAGCTTGCCAAGATCCTCAATGTAGAGGGCAGGCGTGAGGAGGCGGCTGAACACCTCCTCACCATCATGCGCAAGGATCGTGCCTTCGATGATGACGGTGCGCGTCGCCAGCTTCTGCAGTTCTTCGAGGTCTGGGGCTTCAAGGACCCGGCGACCGTTTCTGCCCGCCGGAAGCTGTCCTCGATCCTGTTTTCCTGAGTTTGCCGCATCCACCCTTGCGTTTTTGCGCAAGGGCACCACATTTCTCGTGAGGACGGGCGCCGAAGATGCGCCCGCCGAAAGAGTGCGGGACTAGTCTTCATGCAAGTCGGCAATGCGAGATACCTGAAGCCCGGCGATCTACCGGATGAAATTGCAGTTTTTCCCTTGACCGGCGCGCTTCTCCTGCCCGCCGGCCAGTTGCCGCTCAATATCTTCGAGCCGCGTTATCTTTCGATGTTCGATTCCGCCCTGACTGGAAACCGTCTGATCGGCATGGTGCAGCCGGCACACGGCGAGCATGAAGACAAGACGCATGCTCCGGAGCTTGCGGCTGTGGGTTGCCTCGGCCGGATTACCTCTTATGCCGAAACCGGTGACGGGCGTTATATCGTCTCGCTGACGGGCGTCTGCCGCTTCCGGCTGCTGGAGGAGCGATCGCATGGCCAGCCGTTTCGCAGCTTCCGTATCGCGCCGTTCATATCGGATCTTTCTGCCGAGGATGAAGAAGAAGCCGTCGACCGCGGCGCGCTGCTGACGGCCTTCAAGGCCTATCTCGACGCCAACAAACTCGAGGCGGACTGGGAGAGCGTGGAGCGGGCTAGCAACCTTACCCTCGTCAATTCGCTTGCCATGATGTCGCCATTCGGCCCGGCCGAAAAGCAGGCGCTGCTGGAAGCGCCGGACCTCAAGACGAGAGCGGAAACCCTGATCGCCATCACCGAAATCGTGCTTGCCCGCGTCTTTGGCGATTCCGATACCGTGCTGCAGTAGAGGGCGGGATGGACGAAAAACTCAGTCGGGTCGATCCCAAGCTTCTCGAACTTCTCGTCTGCCCGCTCACCAAGGGGCGGCTTTCCTACGACCGCGAGCATAATGAGCTGGTCTCGGAAAAGGCGCGTCTTGCCTATCCGATCAGGGACGGCATTCCGATCATGCTGGTCTCGGAAGCCAGAAGCCTCGAAGACTAAGCTTCAGCTCTAGATCGCCTCACCTGCGAGCAGCTTCGGATTGTCCTTGGCAGTCGTTCCTGCCGCCTGGCCGATGAAGAAGGACTTCAGGCGGGGCAGGCGATCGACAATGCCGAGGCCGAAATCGCGGGCGATGCGGATCGGCGTCGCGTCATTGGAAAACAGCCGGTTCAATACGTCCGTGGTGACGCCCATGCGGAACGTGTCGAAACGGCGCCAGCTCTGGTAACGCTCCAGGATGTTGATGGCGCCGATATCGAGCCCAAGGCGATCAGCTTCCACGATGGTTTCAGCAAGGGCGGCCACATCCTTGAAACCGAGATTGAGACCTTGGCCGGAGATCGGGTGAATGCCGTGTGCGGCATCGCCGGCAAGCGCAAAGCGCGGGGCGACGAAGGAGCGGGCGAGTGTGAGACCAAGCGGGAAGGCGCGCTTGCCGCCGACTACCTTGAGGGGGCCGAGTTTGTGACCGAAGCGGCGTTCCAGTTCCTCCTCGAAAACCAGATCGTCGGCGGCAACAAGGCGGTTTGCGTCATTTGTCCGCTCGGTCCAGACCAGCGACGAGCGGTTGTTGCGCAGCGGCAGGATGGCAAAGGGGCCGGATGGGAGGAAATGTTCTTCGGCGCAGCCGTGGTGCGGGCGCTCGTGCTCGACGGTGGTGACGATGCCTGATTGGCCGTATTCCCAGGTCACTGTCTTGATGCCGGCAAAATCGCGCAGCCTGGAACGTACACCGTCGCAGGCAACCAGCAGGCGCGATTGCAACGCGCTGCCATCGGACAGGCTGACTTCGATATCGATATCGCTCGTCTTCAGGCCGGTGGCGCTCAGGCCATGGCGGATCTCGATGCCGAGCCGCTCGCAGGCGCTGCGCAGGGCGCCGACCATAACAACATTCGGGATCATGTGGGCAAAGGGCCGGCCATCGGCAACTTCGCCGTCGAAGGTCAGGAAGATCGGGCGAACAGGATCGGACATCTTGGAATCTGTCACGATCATCTTGGTGATCGGCTGAGCCTCCGGCTGGATCTCGTCCCAGATGCCGAAGACTTCGAGCATCTTCGTTGCGGCCGCGATAATGGCGGAAGCGCGCATATCTTTCTTCCAGGCATGTTCGGGAGCGGCCTCGACGACCGCGACAGCGAGATGCGGCGCTGCCTGCTTGACCGCCACGGCCACGGACAGGCCGACATAACCTCCGCCTACAACCAGCATGTCCAGCATAGCCCGCTCCTCTTACTTTCTGCGATCAGATGCGATCTATATAGAGCATCAGGTTACCACTTCCTACCGCCGGGAGCCGAACAAATGACGGAGCAAACGGGCAAGTCCACCGCCATGGAAACATTGATTTCGACGCTCGATATCGAGCCGATCGAGGTCGATATCTTCCGCGGCCGTAGCCCGCAGGTGGGGTGGCAGCGGGTGTTTGGCGGGCAGGTGATCGCGCAGGCGCTGATGGCGGCGCAGCGCACTGTGGACGGCGACCGGTTCATTCACTCGCTGCATGCCTATTTCATGCGTCCTGGCGACCCCTCCGTGCCGATCATCTACCAGGTCGAGCGCATCCGGGATGGGGCGAGCTTCAACACACGCCGGGCCGTCGCGATCCAGCACGGCAAGGCGATCTTCGCGCTCTCCGCCTCATTCCAGGTGGAAGAGCCGGGATTCCACCACCAGATCCCGATGCCGCCAGTGCCGATGCCGGAAACGCTGCTCGGCGAACAGCAGATCAAGGAGCAGTATCTTGCTCACGCTCCGGCGGCGGTGCGCAAATATTGGGAGCGCGAAAGGCCGATCGAAATCCGTCCGGTCTCGCTCAAGCACTATTTTACGCGTGAGAAGCTCGAACCGCGGCAGGACGTCTGGGTTCGCGCCACCGGGCCGGTGCCGGACAGCAGGCTCTATCAGGCTGCGGTGCTTGCCTATCTCTCGGACATGACGCTGCTTGATGCATCGCTGCATGCCCACGGAACGTCCATCTTCGACCAGAACCTGCAGGTTGCGAGTCTCGACCATGCCATGTGGTTCCACCGTCCCGACAAGCTCGATGACTGGCTGCTCTACACGCAGGACAGTCCGTCGGCTTCGGGCGCACGGGGATTGACCCGCGGCAGCCTGTTTACCCGATCCGGCGTCCTGATCGCGTCGGTGGCGCAGGAGGGCCTGATTCGGAAAAAGGCAAATGAATAAATAGTGTGCATCTTTATAAATTTGCGCATTATTTGTGCGCTTATTGGCCAATCATTTGCCTGTTTATTGGCGTCTTCAATTATAGTCTTTATATTTCAATAACTTATGTCGTTGTCACGAATCTGGCACGCCCTTTGAATGTCTATCGCCGGTCGCTGGTCAGGAAACCGTCAGCGGCAAGGAGAGTCGGCTCCGCGCCGAGGATAACGAAGGATGGGAAACCAGATGAAAATTGTGATGGCCATTATCAAGCCGTTCAAGCTCGATGAGGTCCGCGAAGCCCTCACGGCGATCGGCATCCAAGGCCTGACTGTGACCGAAGTGAAGGGCTACGGTCGTCAGAAGGGGCACACTGAAATTTATCGCGGCACTGAATATGCGGTCAGCTTCCTGCCGAAGCTCAAGATCGAAATCGCGGTCGCATCGGAGATCGTCGACAAGGCGGTCGAGGCCATCGCAGCATCTGCCAAGACCGGCCAGATCGGTGACGGCAAAATCTTCGTCTACTCGATCGACCATGCCGTGCGCATCCGTACGGGCGAGACCGATTCAGAAGCGCTGTAAAGAACGGCAGATCAAGGAGCCATTTCCAATGTCAATTTCGAAGTTTTCCTCCAACATCGCACGGATAGGCGCCCTTTCGGCCGCCCTCCTGGCGCCGGTCGTCGCTTTCGCGCAGGAAGCCGCCCCGGCCGCCGCCGATGCTGCAGCCGCTGCTGCTCCGGCCATGACGATGGATAAGGGCGACAATACGTGGATGCTCATCTCCACGGTGCTCGTTCTGCTGATGACCATCCCGGGCCTTGCGCTGTTCTACGGCGGTCTCGTCCGCGCCAAGAACATGCTGTCGGTGCTCATGCAGGTCTTCATGATCACGGCTGTCGTCATGATCATCTGGGTCACATACGGCTATTCGCTCGCCTTCACCGATGGCGGCTCGCTGAACAGCTTCGTCGGCGGCTTCTCCAAGGCTTTCCTGGCCGGCGTCACACCGTCTTCGCTGGCTGAAACCTTCACGAAGGGTGTAGCCATTCCGGAACTCACCTTCATCTGCTTCCAGATGACCTTCGCCTGCATCACGCCGGCCCTGATCGTCGGCGCCTTCGCCGAGCGTATCAAGTTCTCGGCTGTCATGCTCTTCGTCATCCTGTGGGTCACCTTCGTCTACTTCCCGATGGCGCATATGGTCTGGTTCTGGGGCGGTCCGAGCGCTTACACTGCTCCGGCGGGCTTCATTTACTCGCTTGGCGCGATCGACTTCGCGGGTGGCACGGTCGTTCACATCAATGCCGGTATCGCTGGCCTCGTCGGCGCTATCATGCTCGGCAAGCGCACGGGCTATAAGAAGGAAATCATGGCTCCGCACTCCATGACCCTGACCATGGTTGGTGCCTCGCTCCTGTGGGTCGGCTGGTTCGGTTTCAACGCGGGCTCCAACCTAGAAGCCAACGGCTATGCATCGCTCGCCATGATCAACACCTTCGTCGCAACGGCTGCTGCCGCTGTTTCCTGGTGCATTGTTGAAAGCTTCTCTCGCGGCAAGGCTTCCATGCTCGGTGCTGCTTCTGGTGCCGTCGCCGGTCTCGTCGCCGTCACCCCGGCAGCCGGTTTTGCCGGCCCGATGGGTTCGATCGTTCTTGGCCTCATCGTCTCGCCGGTCTGCTACTTCTTCGTCGATGTCGTGAAGAACAAGTTCAACTATGACGACTCGCTCGATGTTTTCGGCGTCCATTGCGTTGGCGGCATCTTTGGCGCCATCGGCACCGGCATCCTCGTCAACCCGGCTCTCGGCGGCGCTGGTATCGTTGACTATGGGACACCGGACTTTGCGGCAACCTATCTCGGCACCGGAGCTCAGGTATTCAAGCAGCTTCAGGGCGTTCTGGTCACGCTCCTGTGGTCGGGCATTGGCTCTGCGATCCTCTACAAGATCGTCGATGTCATTATCGGGCTGCGCGTTTCGGTCGAAGCCGAGCGCGAAGGTCTTGACCTCGCAACGCACGGCGAAGCTGCCTATCACGCCTAATCAATGGGTTTGCGGCGCCCGGCACAAGGGCGCCGCCGAACAGCCCGTCGCGGCCTATCTAACCATAAGCCGCTCTTGGCCCGGACCCCTCAAGGTTCGGGCCCTTTTCTTTTTAGCGATCCGGCATATGCATGGTTAACATCGCTTTAACCCTACTTTGATTAGGTAGAGCGGACGCATTTGGCGCAGCGAAGCATTGGCGATTCGCGTGCCCCCAGGCATTGGACGGGTTTGACATATGGCAAGAAGCACGTCGCCGGCGATGGACGGCCGTCCTGACCGGTTCTCCTTCTCGGCATTCATGCTGCGACAGATCCAGGCTCTCGCCGGCTTTGCGGTCTTCCTCGTCTTGGCGCTCGCGGTTGCAGCGCTTGCGACATGGAACGTCACCGATCCCAGCTATTCCTACGCCACCGGCAACCTGCCGACCAACATTCTCGGTTATAGCGGCGCTGCCTTTGCGGATGTCGCCATGCAATTCCTTGGGCTTGCCAGTGTCGTTTCGATGCTGCCGATCGTCGCCTGGGCGCTGGCGCTGATATCCGGCCGCCGCATCAGCCGCATTCCGGCGCGCGCCGGTGCCTGGCTTCTAGGCACCGTACTTTCCTCCGCCGTCATCGGCTGTTTTCCACCGCCGCTCACCTGGCCGATCCCGAATGGCATCGGCGGCGTCATAGGTGACATGATCCTGCGTTTTCCGGCACTCTTCGTCGGCGCCTATCCGACCGGTGTCTTCGCAACCGCCATCGGCTGCATCTTCTCTGTCCCGACGGCGTGGATGATGCTCTTTGCGGCCGGTATCGTCGGCCGCAGCGAGCTCGATGAAGAGGACGAAGAAGAGGATTATGTCGAGACGCGCAGCAAGGTGCGTGTCGTCGGCGACGAGGATGAGGACGACGATGGATCCCGCTGGATGGCCTTTAGCGGTGCGATGACGCATGCCTGGTATATGAACCAGGCGCGTTTCCGGCGGCTCTTCGGCATGGGACCGCGCAAGCGGCGCCAGAGTGACTTCGAATCGCCCTATGATTTCAACGATGACGAATTCGGCACGTTGAACGAACCGGTGCGCGCCAAGCCCGCAGCGCGTGGCGAGCGCACGGATCCTTCCATGGAGCCGCGTGCCGTATCCGCCCGCCGCGTCGTTTCTGCGCCTTCCATCTCGCTGAATGACGATGAGGACGAGGATGACGATCCGCCGTTCGATACCGACTTGCCTCCGCGTCCGGCCGATATCCTGCCAGATGACGATGATGACGACTGGATGATCCGCGCGCCGGCCAAGTCGGCCGGCAAACCCGAGCCGCGCGTCATTCCCGCTTCATCTCGTCCGAAGCCCGGCGCCCGCGTCGAACGCGAGGCGCAAGGCTCGTTCATCCGGCCGGAGGGCTTCCAGCTTCCCTCCATGCATCTGCTTGCCGAGCCGAAGAATGTGGTGCGCGATTCCACACTCTCGGCTGATGCACTGGAGCAGAATGCCCGCATGCTGGAAGGCGTGCTCGAGGATTTCGGCGTCAAGGGCGAGATCATCCACGTTCGCCCCGGCCCCGTCGTCACGCTCTACGAACTGGAACCGGCACCCGGCATCAAGTCATCCCGGGTCATCGGTCTTGCCGACGACATCGCCCGCTCGATGAGTGCGATTGCTGCCCGCGTCGCCGTCGTGCCAGGCCGCAATGCGATCGGCATCGAGCTGCCAAACCAGTCACGCGAGACCGTCTATCTGCGCGAGCTCGTTGCCTCGCGTGATTTCGAAAGCTCCAAGGCGAAACTCGCCATGGCGCTCGGCAAGACGATCGGCGGCGAGGCCGTGATCGCCGATCTTGCGAAGATGCCGCATCTGCTCGTTGCCGGTACCACCGGCTCGGGCAAATCGGTCGCCATCAACACGATGATCCTGTCGCTGCTCTACCGCATGACGCCGGAGCAGTGCCGTTTGATCATGATCGACCCGAAGATGCTGGAACTCTCCGTCTATGACGGCATTCCGCATCTGCTTTCGCCTGTCGTCACCGATCCCAAAAAGGCTGTCGTTGCGCTGAAATGGACCGTCCGCGAGATGGAAGAGCGCTATAAGAAGATGTCGAAGATCGGCGTTCGTAATATCGACGGCTTCAATACGCGTGTCGAGCAAGCACTTGCCAAGGGGGACACGATCTCGCGCACGGTGCAGACCGGCTTCGACCGGCAGACCGGCGAGGCGGTCTACGAGACCGAGGAATTCGATCTGCAGCCGATGCCCTATATCGTCGTCATCATCGACGAAATGGCCGACCTGATGATGGTCGCCGGCAAGGATATCGAAGGCGCCGTGCAGCGTCTTGCCCAGATGGCGCGTGCGGCCGGTATTCACGTCATCATGGCAACGCAGCGCCCGTCAGTCGACGTCATCACCGGTACGATCAAGGCGAACTTCCCGACCCGCATCTCCTTCCAGGTCACGTCGAAGATCGACAGCCGCAYGATCCTCGGCGAGCAGGGCGCCGAGCAGCTGCTCGGCATGGGTGACATGCTCTACATGGCCGGTGGCGGTCGCATCCAGCGTGTCCATGGTCCGTTCGTATCCGACGTCGAGGTCGAAGAGATCGTCTCCTATCTGAAGACGCAGGGCTCGCCGCAATATCTCGATGCCATCACTGCTGATGACGACGAGGATGGTGATTATGGTGGCGGTTCGGCCGGCACCGCAAATCTCGCCGATTCGGAGGATCCCTACGATCAGGCCGTTGCCATTGTCTTGCGCGACGGAAAGGCCTCCACTTCCTATGTTCAGCGCAGGCTCGGCATCGGTTATAATCGTGCTGCTTCGCTGATTGAACGCATGGAGCAGGAGGGCATTATCGGCCCTGCCAACCATGCCGGAAAACGCGAGATTCTCGTGCCCACGGACGGGGATATTCTCGACCGCTGATACAGGAAAATTTTGCGGCGCCGCCCGTCCGACGGAAACCCTGGGCCGTGTAATCCGTTACCTTTCACCGGGCGATCGCGGCGCCTTGAAGACGCCGCCTTTCGGCGGCATGCAGATCGCATACAGGAGGTTCATATGACCAACTCCGCATCCATTTTTTCCGGCCTGCCGGTAAGCCGCCGCGACGTCCTTGGCGTCTTTGCCGCTGCGGCCGTTGCAAGCGCCGTCCCGTTTCCCGCTCTCGCTCAGGTCGCACAGGCGGCCGCACCCGCTGGCAACAACGCTACGGCACAGGCGATCGCCGATCATTTCTCCGCCGTTGCCACGATGCAGGGCGAGTTCGTCCAGTTTGGTCCTCGGGGTGAACAGACTGGTGGCAAATTTTTCATCGAGCGTCCCGGCAAGCTGCGCTTCAACTATGACGATCCGTCGCCGATGCGCGTCATTGCCGACGGCAGGAATGTCGCGATCGGCAACATTAAGCTGAAGACCTGGGATCTCTATCCGCTTTCCAAGACGCCGCTCAGCCTGTTGCTTGCGCCGCGTATTGACCTTTCTGCCGGCATGGTGAAGGGCGTGAAGCAAGAGTCCGATCTGACGACGATCTCGCTCGGCAACAATACGGTGTTCGGCAACTCGACCATCACCATGATGTTCGACCCGAAGACCTATGACCTGCGCCAGTGGACGATCACCGATAATCAGGGCAAGGATACGTCGGTCATGATCTTCAACGTAAAAACCGGCATGGCCTTCGACGAGCGCGTCTTCCGTGTGCCCTACGAGGATATCAAGGGCACCTCGGCGAACCGCGACTGATCCTTTTCGGTTGATCGCCGGCCGCTTTTGCCTGTGGCCGGTTTTCTCGCTTGCACCTTTGCTCTAAAGCCTTTTCAGAGGGATCTGAAAGGGCATGGCATGAGCTTTTCCATTACCACCTGGAACATCAATTCGGTGCGGCTGCGCATGCCGATCGTCGAGCAGTTGGTGCTGAAGCACCGGCCCGACATTCTCTGCCTGCAGGAAACGAAGGTTACGAACGATCTCTTCCCGTTGGCACCGCTGCGCGCCATGGGCTACGAGCACATCATCATCCACGGCCAGAAGGGTTATCATGGCGTCGCGATCGCTTCCCGCGTGCCGCTGACCGAGGATCACCGGCAGGATTACTGCAATGTCGGCGATGCACGCCACATCTCGGCGGTCTTCCAGCGCGGCAACCGGCGCATCCGCCTGCATAATTTCTATGTTCCTGCCGGCGGCGACGAGCCGGACCGCACGATCAATCCGAAATTCGGCCACAAGCTCGATTTCATCGAGGAGATGAAGAACCTCAAGGCGAGCGCCGAGCCGAACACATCTGCCATCCTTGTCGGCGATCTCAATATCGCGCCGCTTGAGCATGATGTCTGGTCGCATAAGCAGCTTCTGAAGATCGTCAGCCATACGCCTGTCGAAACCGACGGGCTGCTCGAGGTGATGAAGCGCGGCGGCTGGCATGATCTCATGCGCCAGCACGTGCCTGCGAATGAGAAGCTTTATACCTGGTGGAGTTACCGCGCGAAGGATTGGGAAGCTGCCGACAAGGGCCGGCGTCTCGACCACATCTGGTCCTCGCCCGACCTTGGCCCGCTTCTGCAGCGCATCGAGGTGCTGAAGGAAGCACGCGGCTGGGACCGGCCGTCCGACCATGTGCCGGTGACCGTGCATCTTAATCTCTGAGACGCTTCAACTGAATCGGTGAAATTGGCTTGCGGCCTGCGCCGCAAGATCGGCAATGCTATCGCGGATGCGGTTTTCGATAATGCGTGCCGCCGAGGGATATTCTTCGATTAGGCGATGGAACAGGGCCCGCGTGATGCGAATGATGCCGGTATCTTCGCGCGCGATCGCAGTGAATTTGCGCTCTACCTGCGTCACCAATGCAAGTTCCGATATCAGCGATCCGGATTCGGCAATGGCTTCGGTCCGCCCCATGCCATCCGAGCCCGTCACGCTGAGTTCGAGACTGCCGCTGGTGATCACATAAGCACTTTCGGCGGGCGAGCCCTGACGGAACAGCATCTGCCCGGCCGCAATCACGCGACGGTCCGCGCCGAAGGCAATAAGGCGCAGCTGGTCGTCGTTCATGTCCTTGAACAGCGGCAGCTGCGCCAGCAGGAGGATATCGTCGGAAAGAGACATTCTACGGGATAATCTTGTAGCCGCCGTTTTCCGTCACAAGGATCTCGGCGTTGGATGGATCCCGCTCGATCTTCTGGCGCAGACGGTAAACGTGGGTTTCCAGCGTGTGCGTGGTGACGCCGGAATTGTAGCCCCAGACCTCTTCCAGCAGCACGTCGCGGGTGACCACCTTCTGTTCGGCGCGGTACAAGTACCGAATGATCGCCGCTTCCTTTTCCGTCAGGCGGATCTTCTGGCCGTTATCGGTGGTCAGCAGCTTCTGGCTCGGCTTGAAGAGATAGGGACCAACGGTGAAAGTCGCATCTTCGCTCTGCTCGTGCTGACGAAGCTGCACGCGGATGCGGGCAAGCAGCACGGCGAAGCGGAAGGGTTTGGTGATATAATCGTTGGCGCCGGCCTCAAGGCCGAGGATCGTGTCGGAATCCGTGTCATGGCCGGTCAGCATGATGATCGGCGCCTTGAAGCCGCCCTTGCGCAACAGCTTCACCGCCTCGCGCCCGTCCATATCGGGCAGGCCGACGTCCATGATCAGAAGATCGACAGGGTTGGAGCGGGCGGCCTGGACGCCCTTGCCCGCGGTCGCTTCCTGCAGGACCGTGAATTCCTCATACAACGACAATTGCTCCGTCAGCGTCTGGCGAAGGTCGTCGTCGTCATCCACCAGAAGAATGGTGCGTGCGGTCATGCGGGTGCGTCCTTGCGTTGGTCAGATACTCCTACGCCAAATTCCACATTTGGCAAGGATTGGCGATCTGCTGCTGTTGCTGCCTAAGGCTTCATATGGTTTCAATCGAAGCCCAAGGCAATTCAAGAACATGCGAGAAAAATGGAAAAAGCAAGGCGAGAGCGAAACGGCAAGCCTCCTACGCTCGTTGTGCGTGCCGCTCCGGGCAAAAAGAGCAGGGCTATCATCCGTTGCGGCCCGCTTGCCCTGCCTGCCGCTATCGGCCGCAGCGGCCGGACCGTGATCAAGCGGGAAGGTGACGGGGCAACGCCGATTGCTGCCATGCGACTTCTTTACGGTTTCAGGCGCGGCGAACGAAACGGGCATCTTCCCTCGGAATTGCCGATCCGGCGCATCCGCACCGATATGCTGTGGTGTGATCAATCGGACGATCCAAACTACAACAGGCTGGTGAAGGCGCCGTTCAAGCCGAGCCATGAAGAGATGAGGCGTGAGGACGGGCTCTACGACATCTGTCTGGTGCTCGACTGGAACATAACCACCCGGGCGCGCAATCGCGGCTCGGCGATCTTTTTCCATCTCATCCGGCCCGGATATGAGCCGACTGCGGGCTGCGTTGCGATCAGCGCCCGCGACATGCGCCGTCTTCTGCCCCATCTCAGAAAGGGAACGATCGTCCGCGTTCTCTGATTGTATTGCCGACAACCTGTCCTATATGGATTTTTGACCGGACGCGAGGGCTTCGATGTGTCCAGGGAAAACCGCTTCGCGGCTTCAATTCGTGCCCCATTCAATTCATGTCTTTGGCCAATTCTTCAAACTTCCGGAGATCTACTGTGACCACTCAGCCCATCATTACTTTTCACGACGGACACTCCATTCCACAGGTCGGTCTTGGCGTCTGGCAGACGCCGCAGGATATCGCTGCTCCGACCGTGCGCACCGCACTTGCCGCAGGTTACCGYCAYATCGAYACGGCGTCCGGCTACGACAAYGAASAGGGCGTYGGCGAAGGCMTCCGCTCCTCCGGAACCGATCGCAAGGATATCTTCGTCACCACGAAACTGCGTAATACCGACCAGGGCTACGACAATGCGCTGCGTGCCTTCGAGGTCAGCCTGAAGAAGCTCGGAACCGATTATATCGATCTCTATCTCATCCACTGGCCGTCGCCGCACCGTGGGCTTTATCGCGAAACCTGGAAAGCTTTCGTGCGGCTGCGGGAAGAGGGCCGCGTACGATCCATCGGAGTTTCCAACTTCTATCCCGACCATCTCGATCACATCGTCGGCGATACAGGTGTGGTTCCTGTTATCAACCAGATCGAGCTGCATCCGGACTTCCAGCAGAAGGCCGCCCAGGAAGCCCACAAGAAACTGAACATCGTCACGGAATCCTGGAGCCCGCTCGGCCAGGGCCGCTTCATTTCCAACCCGGTCATCGGCAAGATTGCTGCCAAGCATGGCAAGACGCCTGCGCAGGTCATCATTCGCTGGCACATCGATACCGGCCTTGTCGTCATTCCGAAGTCGGTGACGCCCTCGCGCATCGAGGAGAACTTCAATGTCTTCGATTTCAAGCTTGATGGTGAAGACATGGCAGCGATTGCCAAGCTCGATAGCGCCGGCGCTCGCATGGGTCCGGATCCGTACACGGCGACGTTCTAAGCGCCGTCTTCTCAGCTTCGCGCAATTAAGAAAGCCCGGCGCTCGCGCGCCGGGCTTTTGTCATGTCCGATGGGCCAGAAAGATCAGTTCCACTCGCGGATATCGACGAAGTGGCCAGCAATCGCGGCTGCGGCGGCCATGGCCGGCGAGACGAGATGGGTGCGGCCCTTGAAGCCCTGGCGGCCTTCAAAGTTACGGTTCGAGGTCGATGCGCAACGCTCGCCCGGCTTCAGGCGGTCGTCGTTCATGGCGAGGCACATGGAGCAGCCCGGTTCACGCCAGTCGAAACCGGCTGCCTTGAAGATCTTGTCGAGGCCTTCCTGCTCCGCCTGTTCCTTCACGAGGCCGGAGCCCGGAACGATCATGGCGTTGACGGTCGAGGCGACGGTCTTGCCTTCAACGACCTTGGCGACAGCGCGCAGGTCTTCGATGCGGCCGTTGGTGCAGGAGCCGATGAAGACACGGTCAATGCTGATATCAGTCATCGGCGTGCCCGGCTTCAGGCCCATATAGTCCAGCGCACGCCACTTGGAGGCGCGCTTGGTTTCGTCCTGGATATCGTCCGGGTTCGGAACGATGCCCTGTACCGAAATTACGTCCTCGGGCGAGGAGCCCCAGGAGACGATCGGCGGCAGTTCGGCAGCGTTGAGCGTGACGACGCGGTCGTAATGAGCGCCTTCGTCGGTCTTCAGGGTCTTCCAGTAGGTGATCGCCTGCTCGAGCGCTTCGCCCTTCGGCGCGCGCGGCTTGCCCTTGATATATTCGAAGGTGATCTCGTCAGGCGCGATCAGGCCGGCGCGGGCGCCGCCTTCGATCGACATGTTGCAGATCGTCATACGGCCTTCCATCGACAGCGCGCGGATTGCTTCGCCGGCATATTCGATGACGTAGCCGGTGCCGCCGGCAGTGCCGATCTCGCCGATGATGGCAAGGACGATATCCTTGGCGGTAACACCCGGCGGCAGCTGGCCGTCGACCTGCACCAGCATGTTCTTGGCCTTCTTCTGGATCAGCGTCTGGGTGGCAAGAACGTGCTCGACTTCAGACGTGCCTATGCCATGAGCCAGCGAGCCGAAGGCGCCATGCGTGGAGGTGTGGCTGTCGCCGCAGACGATCGTCATGCCCGGCAGAGTGAAGCCCTGTTCCGGTCCGATGATGTGGACGATGCCCTGGCGCTTGTCGTTCTCGGAATAATATTCGACGTTGAATTCGGCGGCATTCTTGGCGAGCTGCTCGACCTGAATGCGGCTTTCCTCGTTCTTGATGCCGAGATGGCGGTCAGCGGAGGTCGGAACGTTGTGGTCGACGACGGCAAGCGTTTTTTCCGGCGCGCGAACCTTGCGGCCGGTCATGCGCAGACCTTCGAAAGCCTGCGGCGAGGTAACTTCGTGGACCAGGTGACGGTCGATGTAGAGAAGACAGGTGCCGTCAGGCTGTTCGTCTACCAGGTGGTCGGCCCAGATCTTGTCGTAAAGGGTACGCGGTGCGCTCATGGCTAATCGTCCGTTTTGGCTGGAGCGTGGAATAAAGGATGTGGCGGAGAGGCTCCGCAGGCCGTCATTCGATCAACGAAGTCGGCTGTTGAGCGCACCGGAAACGGAGGCAAAGAAACGTGCCGGCAGGCGATAATGGTCCTGCAGCACGAAAATATGCGCACCGATGCATCTGAACTTGGATTCCATGGCGCTGGATATAGCGATTTTTGATCGAAACGGCAATTCGAATCGTCACGCGCTCTAGCGCCGCGGCATCTGCTTCATCTTCTTCTCGATCCGTCGCAGGAAGAGCGACAGACCGATCGTCAGGATCAGATAGATGTAGGTGACGATCGAATAGGTCTCGAAGAAGCGAAATGAGCCAGAGGCATAAACCTTGCCCATCTGCGTGATGTCGGCGACTCCGAGAACGGAGACCAATGATGAATCCTTTACCATCGAGACGAAGTCGTTCGAAAGCGGCGGAAAGATCACCCGGATCGCCTGCGGAAAGACGACGAGACGGAAGCGGCGGTAACGCGACAGGCCGAGCGACTTGGCCGCCTCGATCTGGCCGATATCGACCGACTGGAAGCCGGCGCGGAAGATTTCGGCGATGAACGAGGAATAACCGATCATCAGGGCAATGATGGCGCGCCACATGAGCGACAGATCACGCACGAGGATAGGCTCGGCAATACCTGCCTGCACCAGGGGTGTGATCAAGAAATTATAGGCTGCGACAACACCCGGCGCACCGACGAAGGCTATATAGAAGAGCAGCACGAGGATCGGAATGCCTCGAATGATCTCGATATAGAAGCGGGCGATCTGGCGCAGTACGATATTGTCGGAGAGACCCAGCAGCGCGATGCCCAGACCGAGCACGGTCGCCAGCACAAAGGCGACGAGCGTCACGAACACGGTAATACCGGCACCATTCACGACGGTCCGGAAGACCTGCGCGTAGATATCGTTGGTAACGATGACGACTGCGAGAACGATGCCGATCAGAACAAGGACGACCAGCCACCAGGGACGGTCGTCCTTTTCGTGTCGCGGGGATGGGGGTAACGCCATCTGCGATCGCTCGGGGACTATTGGCCCATCTTGTAGTCGAGGAACCACTTCTTGTTGAGCGCATCAAAGGTGCCGTCTGCCTTCAGGTCGGCGATGGCGGCATTGACGGGGGCGACAAGATCGGAGCCCTTGGGGAAGATAAAGCCGAAGTCTTCGGTGCCGAGCGGTTCGCCGACGACCTTCAAACCGCCATTCGAGGAATCGACATAACCCTTGGCAGCGACGCTGTCGGTCAGGACCAGATCGACGTCACCGGTCTTCAGGGCCTGTACGGTCGCACCGAAGGTTTCAAAGAGTTTGATGCGCGGGTTCTGTTCGTTGCCGTCGAGGATTTCGTAGACGGCGGTATAGAAAGGCGAAGTGCCGGGCTGGGCGCCGATCAGGCCATCGCTGAGGGCGCCGAAGCTTTTGGCGTCAGTGAAGCGCTTTTCGTCGCCACGAACCAGCATGAACTGCTGCGAGCGCATGTAGGGGTCGGAGAAGTCGACCTTCTGCTTGCGGTCGTCCTTGATGGTGATGCCGGTCATGCCGATATTGTACTGGCCGTCGGACACGGCCTGGATCATCGCGTCCCAGCTGGTGTTCTGGTACTCGACCTTGAAATTCAGCCGCTTGGCGATCTCGTTCATCGCGTCATATTCCCAGCCGATCGCCTTGCCGGATTTGGGATCGACAAACTGCAGCGGCGGATAAGCATTTTCCGTCACCACGACAACTGTCTTGCCGCCGAGGTCCGGCAGGCTGGCGGCGAAGGCTGCGAGCGGCGAAAACATGACGGCGGTCAGGCCGGCAAGAACGGTGCGGCGAAAGAACATAATGTGGCTCCCCAATATTTGAGTGGCAGAATTGTCATGGAAGATGTGCTCATGGCAAGGCTGCAGGCATCGCCGACCCGCGCAAAAAAGAAAAGGCGGCCCAAAGACCGCCTTCCCCATGCAATGATTTTCGCTTTCGCGAGAAGCTTACTCAGCCGAACCTTCAGCAGCGGCTGCTGCTTCTGCGGCGGCCTTTGCTTCAGCGGCTTCGGCTGCTGCCTTCTCGGCGGCGAGAGCCTGCGCTGCTGCAACCTTTTCAGCTTCGATCCGTGCCTTTTCCTCGGCAAGGGCCTGACGCTCTGCATCGTTGAGCTTGCGGGCGCGGGTGCCGGTGTTCTCGACGATACGAGCGGACTTACCGCGACGGTCGCGCAGGTAGTAGAGCTTGGCGCGACGGACCTTACCGCGGCGAACGACTTCGACGCTTTCGATCAGCGGGGAGTAAACCGGGAATACGCGCTCGACGCCTTCGCCGTAGGAGATCTTGCGGACCGTGAAGTTTTCCTGCAGGCCGCCGCCGGAGCGGGCGATGCAGACGCCTTCATAGGCCTGAACGCGGGTACGGTTGCCTTCCGTGACCTTCACGTTGACGCGGACGGTATCGCCCGGGGAAAATTCCGGAAGCGTGCGCTTGGCTTCGATCTTGGCGGCCTGTTCGGCCTCAAGCTGCTGAATGATGTTCATCGTCTTAACCTTTGGTTATTCTGAAACAGCCAGAGCGCTCACACTGTCCTTCGGTCTATGCCTCCGGAGTTTGCCCTTGCGAGCGGGAGCGGGTTCGCCATTCTTTGTTTGCTGGCAGACAGGGTTAAACCCCATTTCCGCGTGCGCCAATACACGAAAGACTTCCGCTTGTCATCCCTTGGGCGACAAATTTATGAAATCAGCCGCCTTTTCCGGTCTTCTGCGCTGCAAGAAGATCGGGGCGTCTTTCCTTCGTCAGGGAGACGGCCTGTTCGTGGCGCCATTTCTCGATCGCGCCGTGATTGCCCGACGTCAGGATCGCCGGAATCTCACGGCCTTCCCATTCCTGCGGACGGGTATAGTGCGGATGTTCCAGCAGCCCGCCTTCGAAACTTTCATGCAGGCCTGAGAGGTCGTTGCCCATGACGCCCGGCAGGATGCGGACGATCGCGTCAAGCACGATCAGCGCCGCCGGCTCGCCGCCTGACAGTACGTAATCGCCGATCGAGACTTCCTCGAGCTCGCGCGCGTCGATTACCCGCTGGTCGACGCCCTCGAAACGGCCGCAGATGATGATAACGCCATCGCCGGCTGCCAGTTGCCGCACACGCTCCTGCGTCAGCGGCTTGCCGCGCGGGGTCATCAGCAGTCTCGGGCGGGTGTCGTTTTCAGAGGTGCTGTCGATGGCGCGGGCGAGTACGTCGGGCTTCAGCACCATGCCGGCGCCGCCGCCAGCAGGCGTGTCGTCGACGGTGCGATGCTTGTCAGTGGCAAAATCGCGGATCTGCACGGCATCAAGCGACCATTGTCCGCGCTCTGCCGCCTTGCCTGCGAGAGAAAATCCCAGATGACCCGGAAACATTTCCGGGTAAAGTGTCAGAACGGTCGCCCGGAAAGCCATGGCGCCTACTTCTTTTTCTTCGGCTTGGCGGGAGTGAGGCCCTTCAGATCATCGGGATCGTCGATGAGGCCGGCGGCAAGCGGATCAATGAGCAGCTTGCCGGCTTCGAGGTCGATTTCAAGCACGGAGGCTTCCGAAAAGGGGATCAGCACTGGACGCTTGCCGGGGCCTTTGAGTTCCAGAAGATCGCCGGCGCCGAAATCGAAGACTCCGGTCACGGTGCCGTAACTGATGCCCTGATCGTCGAAGGCTTCGAGCCCTTCCAGATCGGCATAGAAGAACTCGTCGTCCTCCAGTTCCTCGTCCGACAGGTTGTCGCGTTCGATGTAGAGTTCCAAGCCGTTCAACGCCTCGGCGGCGTTGCGGTCGTTGACGCCGCGGAAGCGGACGACGACCATATTCTTCATCTCGCGCAATTCGAGAACCTCGAAAATGCGCCCATCCATGCTGTGCAGGTGGCCATAATCGCCGAGCGCGGTCGGGTCGGCCGTGTAGGCTTTTACACGCACCTCGCCGCGAATGCCCTGGGCGCCACCGATGGTCGCCATCAGCACCGGGTTTTCAAGCTTGGTCATGGGGTCCTTCATTCGAACGCAGGCAAGAAGCCGAGATCACGCTTCTCATAAACGAAGTGCGCGGGAATGGAAACGAAAACGGGCGGCATGTCGCCATGCCGCCCGTTCAGATGGGATCGAAACCGATTATTCGGCGGAAGCAGCAGCTTCAGCGGCGTCAGCAACCTTCTGAGCCTTTTCGGCAGCGCGCTCCTGAGCCTTCTTGCCCGGCTTTGCCTTTTCCGGGTTGTTGCGGGTTTCGCGCTTGGAGATGCCGGCTTCGTCGAGGAAGCGCAGAACGCGGTCCGTCGGCAGGGCGCCCTGATCGAGCCAGTGCTTGATCCGCTCGCCGTTCAGCTGAACGCGCTTTTCATCGTCCTTGGCGAGCATCGGGTTCCAGGAACCGAGGTTCTCAAGGAAACGGCCGTCGCGCGGGCTGCGCGCATCGGCGAGAACGACGTGGTAGTACGGGCGCTTCTTGGAACCACCGCGTGCGAGACGAATTTTCAGTGCCATGTTTTTACTCCTTAGGCTTTTCTTGAGCCGCTTCGTTGAGCGGCATGGTTATCGGGCTGCGGCGCTCTGTTCAGCGTGGTCCGCAGCGATCTGCTCATGATGCCGGATGACTTCCTTGATGACGAAGTTCAGGAACTTCTCGGCGAAATCCGGATCCAGATGCGCATCTTCGGCAAGCTGACGAAGACGCGTGATCTGGTATTCCTCGCGCGCCGGATCGGCCGGCGGCAACTTGTACTTGGCCTTCAGCACGCCGACCTCTTTGGTGCAGCGGAAGCGTTCGGCCAGGATATGAACGAGTGCCGCATCGATATTGTCGATCGACTGGCGGTAGCTCGAAAGCTGGGCTTTGACGTCTGGATCAATCATGGGGCAGGCGATCCTTTCACTTCTTCTTCGGCAATCCGGGCAGGCCCGGGAAACCACCACCGAGGCCCGGCAGCTTCGCGCCGCCAAGACCGGGCAATCCGCCCGGCAAGCCTCCGCCTAGACCGGGCATACCCCCACCCGGCTTTCCGAGACCCGCGGCTTCTGCCTGCTTCTGCAGCGCTTCAAGCTGCTTCGGGTCGATATTCGAGAGATCGGGCATGCCGCCCATGCCGCCGAGGCCCCCCAGCCCCATCTTGCCGGCAAGGCCGCCCATCATCTGCTTCATCATGCCGCCTTTGCCCTTGCCGCCCATCATCTTCATCATGTCGGCCATCTGCCGATGCATCTTCAGAAGCTTGTTGATGGCAGCCGCATCCGTACCGGAGCCGGCAGCGATGCGCTTCTTGCGCGAATGCTTGAGCAGGTCGGGATTGGCGCGCTCGGCCTTGGTCATCGACTGGATGATGGCGATCTGGCGGCCGAACAGCTTGTCGTCCAGGCCGGCAGCGGCCATCTTGTCCTTCATGCCGGCCATGCCGGGCATCAGGCCCATGATGCCGCCCATGCCGCCCATCTTCTGCATCTGACGCAGCTGGTCGGCGAGGTCGTTCAGGTCAAACTTGCCCTTGGCCATCTTGGCGGCCATGGCAGCCGCCTTTTCGGCGTCGATGTTTTCTGCAGCCTTCTCGACGAGCGAGACGATGTCGCCCATGCCGAGGATACGGTCGGCGATACGACGGGGATGGAATTCCTCCAGCTCGCCCATTCGTTCGCCGACGCCGATCAGCTTGATCGGCTTGCCGGTGACGGCGCGCATGGAAAGGGCCGCACCGCCGCGGCCATCGCCATCCATGCGGGTCAGCACAAGGCCGGTGATGCCGACACGCTCGTCGAAGCTGCGAGCGAGGTTCACGGCGTCCTGGCCAGTCAAGCTGTCGGCGACCAGCAGGATTTCGTGCGGGTTCGACTTCTTCTTGATATCGGCCATTTCGACCATCAAGGGTTCATCGATATGGGTACGGCCGGCGGTGTCGAGAATGACGACGTCATGGCCGCCGAGCCTGGCTGCCTGAACGGCGCGGGCGGCGATATCGGTCGGAGACTGACCGGCAATAACGGGCAGGGTGTCGATGTTTGCCTGAGCGCCGAGCTGGCGAAGCTGCTCTTGCGCTGCCGGGCGGCGCGTGTCGAGCGATGCCATCAGCACCTTCTTCTTCTCGCGCGTCGTCAAGCGATTGGCGATCTTTGCCGTGGTCGTCGTCTTACCGGAGCCCTGCAGGCCGACCATCATGATGACGACCGGGGCGGCTGCATGAAGGTCGACACCGACACCTTCGCCGCCGAGCATCTCGATCAGTTCGTCATGGACAATCTTGACGACCATCTGGCCTGGCTTGATCGACTTCAGGATCTCCGCGCCGACAGCCTTTTCACGCACACGATCGGTGAAGGAGCGCACGACTTCCAGCGAAACGTCGGCTTCCAGAAGCGCACGGCGAACCTCGCGCAGCGCTGCGGAAACATCACTTTCCGAAAGCGCGCCACGGCCTGTCAGTCCATTCAGGATGGAACCAAGACGGTCCTGGAGGTTCTCAAACATCGGCTCTTCCTTGATACGTTTCGGGGAGATTTGGGATGTCCCGAACGTCGTGCTTTTCCTTGACGAAAACAAGACGCAAAGCCAAAAAGCACCCGAGGGCGCGACGCGCTGTCGGGTGTTGACCTCCGGAATCCAATGTCCCGGTCGGCGGCTCGGAGTCTTTTACTCGTCGCGTATTTGGGGCGATAAACAGGAAAGCTGCGGGAAAGTCAAGGCGAATGCGTCCGGCGGCGCCGTGGCGGGCTTTTTCCAAACCCGAACGGTAGGCGTGGTGCGGGATAAGACGCCATGCGACCGGTCGCGACGACGGAAGTATATATCTATATATACTAACATATCCACCTTGGAATTCACCGATGTCTGGTAGAATATTTCTATCGCAGACCCGAATTCGCTCTAAAAGCCAGTTGCAAAATATTCCGCTTCTGATTCTACTTTCTACTTAAGTAAATTCTGTAAAATGATTCGTGAATATCCTTGATGTCGAATGAATCGGCGGAGATATCAAATGATAAACCCAGATATAGAAAGCTGGGCGCTGGCACGCGCCCATAATATAGTTCTGAAGGAAGGCCTGAATCTGGCGAAGGCGGCGCAGGATCTGGATCGCAAACGGTCTCGCTTGTTGGTCTATGAGCTCAGAAAGGTCATTACTGCCGCTATTGTTGAAGCGCATGCGGCGTCCCTCAGTTCCGACGGCCCGGCGGCGCGCTAGATCCGGATACTGTCTGGTTTCCATAGCTTGGCTTTGCCGTATCCGGCCTGATTTCGCGGACTTCGCCGTTGCGCGTAAGAAGAAGGACGAAGCTCGCCTGGCGCTCACCCACTGGTAATCCCTGAGCATTTCCGCCATATACAGCCGAAACGCAGCGGAAACAGTCAGATGAGCAAAACGGTCGAATTCGCGAAGATGAACGGGCTTGGCAACAAGATCCTGGTCGTCGACATGCGCGGGCGGAGCGACAGGGTGGCGTCACAGGCTGCCATCGCGCTCAATGCCGATACCGAGACGCAGTTCGACCAGATCATGGCGATCCATGATCCAAAGGCGGATGGCACCGATGCCTATATCGACATCCTCAATTCCGACGGATCCAAGGCGCAGGCCTGCGGCAACGGAACTCGCTGTGTCGTGCAGGCGCTCGCCACCGAGACCGGCAAGAAGGCTTTCACCTTCCAGACGGTTGCCGGCATCCTGAATGCCGTCGAACATGAGGACGGCACGATATCCGTTGACATGGGGCGGCCGGTCTTCGACTGGAACCGGATCCCACTTGCGGAAGAATTCCACGATACGAGCCGTATCGAACTGCAGATCGGGCCGATCGATAATCCTGTCCTGCATTCGCCCTCGGCCCTGTCGATGGGCAATCCGCATGCGATCTTCTGGGTCGATCGCGATCCCATGAGCTTCGATCTCGAACGGTTCGGTCCGCTGCTTGAAAACCACCCGATCTTTCCGGAAAAGGCCAATATCACGCTGGCGCAAGTCATCTCGGACTCGGCGCTGCGGACACGCACCTGGGAGCGGGGTGCGGGGCTGACGCTTGCCTGCGGTTCGGCCGCCTGTGCATCTGCCGTCAGTGCGGCGCGTACCGGCCGCACCGGTCGCAAGGTGACGATCGACGTCGCGTCCAGCCCGATCCGCCAGCCACTGACGATTGATTGGCGCGAAGACGACCATGTCGTCATGACCGGCCCTGCCGAATGGGAATGGTCCGGCACGGTCGACCCGACGACCGGCTCATGGTCACGCGATGCGGTACCCGGAGCGGAAGTGCGGTGAGCGGCGTCGAGGTCATTACCTTCGGCTGTCGTCTCAATATCTATGAATCCGAAGTCATGAGATCGCAGGCCGAAGCGGCCGGGCTCAACAATGCCATCCTGGTCAACACCTGCGCTGTGACCGGCGAGGCCGTGCGTCAGGCCCGTCAGGCGATCCGCCGCGCGCGTCGCGACAATCCACATGCCCGCATCATCGTTACCGGTTGTGCCGCCCAGACCGAAAAGCAGACCTTTGCCGAAATGGCGGAGGTCGATGCCGTGCTTGGCAACGAGGAGAAGCTGAAGGCAGCCTCCTATCGTGCGCTTCCGGATTTCGGTGTTTCAGCCGAAGAGAAGCTGCGCGTCAACGACATCATGAGCGTGCGCCATACGGCGCCACAGATGGTGAGACATATAGACGGTCATGTCCGGGCCTTCATCCAGGTGCAGAATGGATGCGATCACCGCTGCACTTTCTGCATCATCCCCTATGGTCGCGGCAATTCGCGTTCCGTGCCAATGGGTGCAGTGGTCGATCAGGCGCGCAACCTCGTCGACAGCGGTTATCGCGAAATCGTGCTGACCGGGGTCGATGCCACGAGTTATGGCGCCGATCTTCCGGGTGAGCCAACGCTTGGGCTGCTCGCAAAGACGCTCCTGAAGCAGGTGCCTGATATTCGTCGACTGCGACTGTCTTCCATCGACAGTATCGAGGTCGATCGGCATCTCATGGATCTGATCGCAGACGAGCCGCGCTTCATGCCGCATCTGCATCTTTCCCTGCAGCATGGCGACGACATGATCCTCAAGCGCATGAAACGCCGACATCTCCGGGCCGACGCTCTGCGTTTCATCGAAGACGTGCGCCGGCTGCGGCCGGAGATCAGCTTTGGCGCGGACATGATCGCCGGCTTCCCGACAGAGACCGAAGATATGTTCGAGAATTCTGTGCGGCTGGCCGAAGAAGCCGAGATCGCGCATCTGCATGTCTTTCCCTATAGCCCGAGAGCCGGCACACCTGCCGCGCGCATGCCGCAGCTCGATCGCGCTCTCATCAAGGATCGCGCCGCCCGGCTGCGCGCCACTGGACAGATGCTGCACCAGCGCCATCTGGACAAGATGGTTGGAACGCGGCAGTGGCTGCTGGTGGAAAACAACGGTCTTGCGCATACGGAAAACTTCACGCTCGTCACGGTTCCCGGTCTTCGCCCGCGCGATATCGTCGAAGTGAAGATCACCGGCCACAATGGCAAGTATCTTGATATGCAATTGACGGCTGCTGCGGCAGCCTGACTTCACGGACAACTCATGGCGCTCAGTTTCATCAAAAAGGTCTTCACCTTCGGCAAGCCGACGGACGAGCCCGTGCCGGAGGCCGTGGAAAGGGAGCTGGAGCCGCGCTCGCGTGACGAAGATCTGCCGCTTGCTGCCGATCCAGTTCTTGCCGAAGAAATGGAAACCGCCGGCGGTCCGGCCGCAGATGTCGGGCAGGATGGCGCGATGGACCCGGAGCCCGTTGAGGCCGAGCCGGAATTACTGCCGCCCGTCGATGATCTGGGTGACATGGGCGTCGTACCTTTGTCTCTTCTAGAGGCGGAAGCGGAAGCAAATGCCGATGACGATGCATCGGCGCCCTCCTCTGTCGTCTTGGATCATCTCCCCCGCACGGAGGGAGATCGTTTTGAGGATGCCGCTGCCCCTGTAGAGGAAGGCCGGGTCGACCCCACGGAGGTGTTCCCGGAAGAGATTCCTGTTCGAGACGCGCAGGAGGCTCCGCTTGAGGTAGAGCCAAGTTCCCGATCCTTGCCAGAGGGGGAAGGTATCGTGTCCGACGAACAAGTCGCGGACCCTGTTCTTCCCAAAGGCTTCGCCACCGGATCCCTCGCCGAACCCGAGCCTCTGGTCACTCCGCAGCCGAGGCTTTCGTGGTTTCAGCGCCTGCGCAATGGTCTGGCGCGGACCTCCTCGCAGCTTACCGGTCAGATTGCAGCACTCTTCACCAAGCGTAAATTGGATGACGACACGCTGCAGGATCTCGAAGATCTGCTGATCCAGGCCGACCTCGGCGTCGAGACTGCAATGCGCGTCACCGATACGCTCGCTTCCGAACGTTATGGCAAGGACGTCACCGGCGAGGATGTGAGCCGCATCATGGCAACCGAAATCGCCAAGGTGCTGAAGCCCGTCGCCAAGCCCCTGCAGCTCGATCTGTCGCACAAGCCGCATGTCATCCTTGTTGTCGGCGTCAACGGCACCGGCAAGACGACAACGATCGGCAAGCTTGCGGCGAAGCTCTCTGGTGCTGGCCTCAAGGTGATGCTGGCCGCCGGCGATACATTTCGCGCCGCTGCCATCGAGCAGCTGAAAATCTGGGCCGATCGCACCAAATCCGAATTCATCGGTACCAAGCTCGGCGCGGATGCGGCGGGCCTTGCCTATGATGCGTTCGAGCAGGCAAAGGCCAGGAAATGCGATGTTCTGATCATTGATACGGCTGGGCGCCTGCAGAACAAGGCGGAGCTGATGGCAGAACTGGAGAAGATCGTGCGCGTGCTCGGCAAGCTTGACCCCGATGCGCCACACACTGTTCTCCAGACACTGGATGCGACGACGGGCCAGAATGCGCTCAATCAGGTCGAGATCTTCCGCAATATCGCCGGTGTCAGCGGGCTGATCATGACCAAGCTTGACGGCACGGCGCGCGGCGGCATTCTGGTGGCGATCTCCGCCAAGCACAAGCTGCCGGTCTATTTCATCGGTGTCGGGGAAGGGGTGGACGATCTCGAACCGTTCGAGGCCGAGGATTTTGCGCAGGCTATTGCCGGCATCGGCCAGTGATGCCACAGATTAGCCGTTGATGGCTTGCATGCATTGCAAAAAGCAGGTTTGAAAGAGCATGACGACTGAAAGCGATATTACTCCGAGCGCCGCAGACCGGCATCATCCGCTTCTGAAACTGGCGCTGGAACTCGGGCCGCTTATGGTCTTTTTCTTTGCCAATCTGCGTGGGGAATGGCTCGTCGCCCGTTTTCCGACGTTAGCTGAGCTCGGCGGTCCGCTCTTCGTGGCGACCGGGCTTTTCATGGGAGCAACCATTCTCTCGCTGGTGGTTTCCAAGGTCGTGCTCGGCCATCTGCCGATCATGCCCTTCGTTTCCGGCATCGTCGTGTTGATCTTCGGTTCGCTGTCGATCTGGCTGCAGAATGAAACCTTCATCAAGATGAAGCCGACGATCGTCAATGCGCTTTTCGGCTCTACCCTGCTTGGCGGTCTCGCCTTCGGCAAGTCGCTGCTCGGTTATGTCTTCAACGCGGCCTTCCAGCTCGATGCGGAAGGTTGGCGCAAGCTGACGATCCGCTGGGGCATCTTCTTCCTGTTCCTTGCGGTGCTGAACGAGGTCGTCTGGCGTAATTTCTCTGACAATTTCTGGATCGCCTTCAAGGTCTGGGGCACGATGCCGATCACCATCATCTTCACCATGGCGCAGATGCCGCTGGTGCTGAAGCACAGCATTTCCACCGAGGCTGAAAGCGAGAAGTGACTGTCATCGACGGCGCCGACCGGTCACGGCATCAGATCTTCTGGTTTTCCGCCTGTTTCGCGGTTCTGATCCTCCAGATCATTGCCGAATATATGATGGGCCGGGTGCCGATCTGCACTTGCGGCTACATCAAGCTGTGGGAAGGCACGGTCAATTCCAGCGGCAATTCCCAACATCTGTCCGACTGGTACACGCCGTCGCATATCATCCATGGCTTCCTGTTTTACGGGCTGGCGCATCTCGTGCTTCGCGGCAAGCCGCTTGCGGCGCGCCTGTTTCTAGCCGTTGTCATCGAATCCGGCTGGGAGCTTCTGGAGAATTCGCCTCTGATCATCGATCGCTACCGAACCGCGACGATCTCGCTCGATTACTATGGCGACAGCATCATCAATTCGGCGATGGATACGATCTTCATGGCCGTCGGCTTCTTTTTCGCTTCAAGAGCGCCGGTGGCGTTGACGGTGGCAATCGCGATCTTCTTCGAGATTTTCACCGGCTACGTGATCCGCGACAATCTCACGCTGAACGTGATTATGCTGATCTGGCCCGTCGAGGCGATCAAGATATGGCAGGGCGGCGTCTAGGAAACAGGCTTGCCCAGCGCCTTTTCGATTGCTGGAAAGAGGCCTTCCCTGAGGCTGATATCGTCGAAGGGGCCGACACGCTTATAAATGATCGTGCCGTCAGGTGCGACGAGATAGCTCTCCGGAATGCCGTAGACACCCCAGTCGATCGCCGCCTTGCCGTTCGGATCGATGCCGATGGCGTGGTAGGGATTGCCGAGCTCACCGAGGAAACGCAAGGCGTTCTCGTTCTTATCCTTGTAGTTGATCGCGACGATGTTCAGTCGCCCGTCCTCGGCAAGCTGCTTGAGAAGGGGATGCTCGTCACGGCAAGGGATGCACCAGGAGGCAAAGACGTTGACGAGTGTGAGCTTGCCCTTGATTGCCTCATCCGTCAGTGCCGGCAGGTTGGAGCCCTCGAGCGGCGGCAGGTTCAGTGACGGCGCCTTGGTACCGATCAATGCGGAGGGGATTTCGGCGATGTTCTTGCCATGGAAATCCTGGTCGTAGAGCATTTTAGCCGCCGTTGCGGCGATGCCGCCGAAGACGACGAGCGGGATCAGTGCAAAAGCATAGCGGCTGAAGCCGCCGCTCCTCGGCCTACTTTCTTGCGGGGTTTCGGTCATTCGGCGTCCTTCGGTCGGGCGGAACGGCGGCGGATGCCGGCGGCTTCGAGTGCTGCCAGTTCCTTCTGACGCGCGCGCCCGTCAGCCCAGGTCCAGAGCGTCACTGCAAGTGTCACCAGTGCGGCGAAACCATAAGAGCCGTAGACGTAGAAAGCGTAGGAACCCACCGCTATTCCTCCCGGTTTGCCATACGCGCGGCCATGCGACGCTGGGAGGCGATACGGCGTCGCCAGATCTCGTTTCTCATTGCCATCAGATGCAGCGTGAAGAAGAGCAGGGTGAAAGCAATCGCCATGACCAGCAGCGGGCGCAGGAATTCCGGATCGATTGCTGGTCCGTCGAGGCGCAGAACGCTTGCCGATTGATGCAGCGTATTCCACCAGTCGACCGAGAACTTGATGATTGGAATGTTGACGAAGCCGACGAGGATGAGGATGGCAGTGACGCGAGCAGCCTTGGAAGGCTCGTCCATGGCGCGGTTGAGCGCGATCAGGCCGAGATACATCAAGAAGAGAATAAAGACGGACGTGAGCCGCGCATCCCAAACCCACCACGTACCCCACATGGGTTTGCCCCAGAGGGAGCCGGTAACCAGCGCAAGCAGGGTGAAGGCGGCGCCGAGTGGAGCGGCAGCCTTGGCCGCAACATCGGCCAGCGGATGGCGCCAGACCAGCGTGCCGATCGCCGAAATGCTCATGATCGTGTAGCACATCATGGAAAGCCAGGCGGAGGGAACGTGCACATACATGATGCGTACCGTTTCGCCCTGCTGGTAGTCGCCTTCGGTCGAGAAACTCAGATAGAGGCCGATGATGAAACAGAGGGCCGTGATGCCGGCCAGCCATGGAATGACGCGCGATGCCAGCGCCAGAAACCGCGTCGGGTTGGCGAGATCGCTGAATTTGCTGATGGCAAGGCTCGTTTCGCTCATATCCGCTTCCTTACCTTGATCCGCTGGGAGCCGCAATCGAAGCGCGGATCAATCCGCCGTGTTTCTAAGTGCCAGTGCGGCGGCAGCCGGGCCTATCACCGCAAAGAAGAGTGTCAGGGCAATGAGTATCAGAAACGGCGGCAGAAAGGGTGACGGTCCAACCACTGCCGCGTAGGTGGCGCTGACACCGAAGATCAGCACTGGGATCGTCAGCGGCAGGATGAGTACCGAGACCAGCAGTCCGCCTCGGGGCAGCGCGACGGCAACGGCTGCACCGACGGCACCGATGAAGGTGATTGCCGGCGTGCCGACGAGGAGGGTGAGCATGGTGGCGCCGATCGCCGTCTCATTCATATTCATGAAGAGCCCGAGCAGCGGCGAGGCAATGACCAGCGGCAGGCTGGTTGCCGTCCAGTGCGCGGCGCATTTGACGAGCACCGTCAGAACCAGGGGTGTGTCCTGCATCAGCATCAGGTCGAGTGAGCCGTCGTCTCGCTCCGCCTGGAACAGGCGATCGAGCCCGAGAAGGGCGGCGAGCAGTGCGCCAATCCAGACGATGGCAGGCCCGATGCGCGAGAGAAGCGCCAGATCAGGGCCGACACCGAAGGGAATGACAGCAACGACAGTAAGGAAAAAAAGAATGCCGATGAGCGCGCCGCCGCCGGCGCGAACGGAAAGCTGGAGGTCGCGGAGAAAGAGGGCGATCATCCCCACACTCCCTGCTCGACGCCGGCAAAGCCGGCCATTCTCATTTCCCTGGCCCTTTCCAGTCCAAGAGGTTGATGCGTCGCGGCGACGACAATCCCGCCTTCCGTCAAATGCGCTTCGATCAGTTGCGCAAACAGCCTGTCCGCATTCGCATCCAGCGCTGCGGTCGGCTCGTCCAGGATCCAGACTGGGCGATGGGAAACCAGAAGCTTGGCGAAGGCGAAGCGGCGCTGCTGGCCGGCTGAGAGGTAGCCGAAGGGCAAGTGCGTGATGCCGGACAGGCCGACGGCTTCCGCGGCCTCTTCGGTGCCCAGGCCAGTTCTCGTGCCAGAACCCAGGAAGGATCGCCAGAAATCCAGATTTTCTGCAACCGTAAGTTCCGTCTTCATGGCATTCCGATGGCCAAGGTAGTGGCTCGCTTCGGCCGCCGGACGACTTTCGCCGGCTGGCGAATCACTGACTGTAACGGAGCCTTTTTCGGGCCTCAAAAGACCGGCCACCACGCGCAATAAAGTGGACTTTCCCGATCCGTTTTTGCCTGTCAGGATCAGTGCCTCGCCGGGATGCAAGTGAAAGGAAACGTTAACGAAAATCAGATCTTCCCCGCGCCGGGCCGCCAGATTTTCAGCGATGAGATGCATGCATCGGCTCTTTCTTCGTTGGCGCTCTCAGGCGGGCTCAAAAAATGTCCAATTTTGACCTTGTCGCTATGGCAAGTCTTTACGAAATTATCTATAAGACCTGCAACCACGCCAGCGGTCGGCGTGAATATCATCCTTGCGCCGAACTTGAGGTTTCTCCTCACGTGCGGACAGCGGAAATGGCCGTACCCGCATCCTGATGTGCATTAAGTGCATAGGCGTTCGCACGACTGTGTTGGCTATCAGAAACGGGGTCTCTCGTGTCTAAATCTCTTGACAGTTTCAATTGTCGGTCCACGCTTTCCGTTGGTGGAAAGGACTACGTCTACTACAGCCTGCCGAAGGCTGAGGCAAACGGCCTGCCCGGCGTTTCGAAGCTCCCTTATTCGATGAAGGTGCTGCTGGAAAACCTGCTGCGCTTCGAAGACGGCCAGTCGGTCACCAAGGAGCACATCCTCGCCGTCGCCGAATGGCTGAACAACAAGGGCGCCGTCGAGAACGAGATCGCCTATCGCCCGGCGCGTGTGCTGATGCAGGACTTCACCGGCGTTCCCGCCGTCGTTGACCTTGCCGCAATGCGCGACGCGATGGTTTCCCTCGGTGGCGATCCGGAAAAGATCAACCCGCTCGTTCCCGTCGACCTCGTCATCGACCATTCCGTCATTGTCGACGAATTCGGCACGCCGCAGGCTTTCGCTAAGAATGTCGAGCTGGAATACCAGCGCAACGGCGAGCGTTACCGCTTCCTGAAGTGGGGTCAGCAGGCGTTCAAGAACTTCCGCGTCGTTCCTCCGGGCACCGGCATCTGTCACCAGGTCAATCTCGAATATCTCGGCCAGACCGTCTGGACGAAGGAAGAGGACGGCGAGACGATCGCCTATCCCGACACCTGCGTCGGTACCGACTCGCATACGACGATGATCAACGGCCTCGGCGTTCTCGGCTGGGGTGTCGGCGGTATCGAAGCTGAAGCCGCCATGCTCGGCCAGCCGGTTTCGATGCTGCTGCCTGAGGTTATCGGCTTCAAGCTGACTGGCAAGCTCAAGGAAGGCGTCACCGCGACCGACCTCGTTCTGACCGTCGTGCAGATGCTGCGCAAGAAGGGCGTCGTTTCCAAGTTCGTCGAATTCTTCGGCCCGGGCATGGACAACATGCCGCTCGCCGACCGCGCGACGATCGGCAACATGGGTCCGGAATATGGCGCAACCTGCGGCTTCTTCCCGGTCGATGGCGAAACCATCAACTACCTCACGATGTCCGGCCGTACGCATGACCGAATCGCACTCGTCGAAGCCTATTCCAAGGCACAGGGCATGTGGCGCGATGGCGACGGTTCCGACCTCGTCTTCACCGACACCCTGGAACTCGACCTCGGCGACGTCGTTCCCTCGATGGCCGGCCCGAAGCGTCCGGAAGGCCGCATCGCACTCGAAAACATCGCCACCGGTTTCGCCGGCTCGATGGATGCCGACTACAAGAAGCCCGGCCAGCTCAATAACCGCTATGCGGTCGAAGGTACGGATTTCGATCTCGGCCATGGTGACGTGGCGATTGCCGCCATCACCTCCTGCACCAACACGTCCAACCCGTCGGTTCTGATCGCTGCCGGCCTTCTCGCCCGCAACGCCGTTGCCAAGGGCCTTAAGACCAAGCCGTGGGTCAAGACCTCGCTTGCTCCCGGATCGCAGGTCGTCGGCGAATATCTCGCCAAGTCCGGCCTGCAGGCCGATCTCGACAAGCTCGGCTTCAACCTCGTCGGCTTCGGCTGCACGACCTGCATCGGCAATTCCGGTCCGCTGCCGGCACCGATCTCCAAGACGATCAACGACAAGGGCCTGATCGTTTCCGGCGTGCTCTCCGGCAATCGCAACTTCGAAGGCCGTATCTCGCCGGACGTTCAAGCGAACTACCTCGCTTCGCCGCCGCTGGTCGTCGCCTACGCGCTCGCCGGCACGGTGCAGAAGGATCTGACCAAGGAGCCGATCGGTGAAGACCAGAACGGCAACCCGGTCTATCTGAAGGACATCTGGCCGACGTCGCACGAAGTGCAGGACTTCATCCAGAAGTACGTCACCCGCGAACTCTACGAAACGAAGTATGCCGACGTCTTCAAGGGCGACGAAAATTGGCAGGCCGTTCAGGTTCCTCCGGGCCAGACCTATGCCTGGGACGACGATTCGACCTACGTCCAGAACCCGCCGTACTTTGTCGGCATGGGCAAGAAGGGCACCGGCACATCCGACATCAAGGGTGCACGTGTTCTCGGCCTCTTCGGCGACAAGATCACCACCGACCACATTTCTCCGGCCGGTTCGATCAAGGCTGCGTCGCCGGCAGGCGCCTACCTGCTCGGCCATGACGTCGCCGTCGCCGACTTCAACCAGTACGGAACGCGCCGCGGCAACCATGAAGTCATGATGCGCGGCACCTTCGCCAATATCCGCATCCGCAACTTCATGCTTGGCGCGAACGGCAAGGAAGGTGGCTACACCATCCACTACCCGTCCAAGGAAGAGACCTCGATCTACGATGCGGCCATGCAGTACAAGGCCGAGGGCGTTCCGCTCGTCATCTTCGCTGGCGTGGAATATGGCAATGGCTCGTCGCGTGACTGGGCTGCGAAGGGCACGAACCTGCTCGGCGTCAAGGCCGTGATCGCCCAGAGCTTCGAGCGCATTCACCGTTCGAACCTCGTCGGCATGGGTGTCATCCCCTTCGTCTTCGAAGAGGGCACGACCTGGCAGAGCCTCGACCTGAAGGGCGACGAACTCGTCACCATCGAGGGCCTCGAAAACATCAAGCCGCGCGAAAAGAAGATCGCCAAGATCACCTATGCCGACGGCACGGTGAAGGACGTTCCGCTGGTGTCGCGCGTCGACACGCTGGACGAGGTTGTCTACCTCAACAATGGCGGCATCCTGCAGACGGTTCTGCGCGATCTCGCAGCCTGATTTTTAAGATACTTGACTGATAATGACCGCCGGAGAGCAATTTCCGGCGGTTTTTCTTTGCGCAAAACAGGTCGGTATCACCGCTCACGCCGATGTGTTTCAGCAGCCTGCGGCCTGGGGCTTCGTCTCACCCGTTCGTGACTTTGCGTTTGGAGCCGGAAGGATTATTCGTACGTTCATATCTCAGAGCCGGCGGTCAGGATTGCCGGCACTGAAAAAGAGGTGCTGGTGAATGTCCCCGCGTTTTATGATCCCGCTGATCGTCGGGCTTGCTTTTGCAGGTCCTCTCATGGCCGAAGACGGCACGCCGAAAGGCGTCGTCGAACTGTTCACGGCGCAGGGCTGCGCCTCCTGTCCGCCTGCCGATGCTGCATTCCGCAAGCTCGTCAGCCAGGGCAACGTCATCGCGCTCGCCTATCATGTTGACTATTGGAATTATCTCGGCTGGGCAGACACGTTGAGCTCGAAGGAAAATACCGAGCGGCAGTATGGCTATGCCCGTATGATGGGGCGCAGCAACGTCTATACGCCCCAGGCTATCGTCAATGGCCGGGACCATCTCGCAGGTGCCGATCTTGCCGGTATCAACGGCAAGATAAATGGCTATGCCAACGATGGCAAAGGCCTGACCGTGCCTGTCAGCGCCCACATGCGTGGCGACGAAATGGAGATCAAGCTGGGTGCGGGCCAGGGCAAGGCCAATGTCGTCATGGTCTATTTCGACAAGGAAAAAACGATCGACGTCGAGAAGGGCGAAAACAGCGGCCAGAAGATCTCGTACCTCCACAGTGTCACCGACGTGGAGACCGTCGGCATGTGGGATGGCAAGGCCACAACGCTCACTCTGCCGGCGAGCGTCATGGAAAAACCGGATCTCGAGGGATCAGCGATTCTCTTGCAGTCTGTGACTGACAACGGCGATCCGGGAGCGATCCTCGGCGCGACGGTCGTCATGGCAGGAAAAAATATATAAGGATTTCATTCGCTTGCGGATGAAAGTTAGGCGGCCCGGCAAAGCGTATTCGGGGCTGGGGTTAAGGTCGATACGCTCCGCCGGGCCCTTTGGCGCGCTGGCGCCAAACTGGAGCCTATAGTTCTCTTGCAAATGAGGCGCTGTTTTGTCTGAATTGCGGCACCGCCGAGAAAGCCGGTTTCGTCCCCAGTGTGATAGTCGGCGCCCTTGCAATTTGTCGTGGCTCGGGCAAACTGTCACCCTCCTGTCACACGTGGAGGTCTTGGGAGTCTGATGACAGATACGCCGGATTTGCGACACGGCGAAAGCCGCTCCGTCGACAATAGCTCTTCAACCGTCGTTGATCTCAAGGAATACAGACAAAACAAGGACCCGATGCCGGTGACATTTCACCGGCGGGAACTCGACCAGATTCTGTGGATCTACGGCCGCATGGTCGGCGAGGGCGAGTGGAAAGACTACGCGATCGACCATACCAGGGAGAAGGCGGTATTCTCCGTCTTCAAGCGTTCAGGCGAAATGCCGCTCTTCCGCATCGAGAAGAACCCTAAGCTTGCCGCCAAGCAGGGCGCCTATTCGGTGGTAAACTTCAACGGCGTGATCCTGAAGYGCGGCCACGAACTTGGGCCTGTTCTGAAGGTTTTCGACAAGTCGCTGAAGCTCGTCGACAAATAGGCCATATCATCCCTTGATCAGGGTGCCTGGATAGGCCTCGGGATCGGGATGGGTTTCTGTTCCTTCGCCAAGCCTGCGCTGCATCAGCATCGTATCCAGCCAACGGCCGTGCTTGTAGCCGGCACCTTTCATCAGACCGATCTCTTCGAAACCCAGCGACCGGTGAAGCGCGATCGATGCCGCGCTCGCGCCGCCGATGACGGCTGTCATCTGGCGGAAGCCAGAGACGGTGCAGCGTGAAATCAGCTCTCCGAGGAGCAACTTGCCGATGCCCTTTCCGCGCGCCTCCGTGCCGAGATAAATCGAATCCTCGACCAGCCAGCGATAGGCCGGACGGGTGCGGAATGCCGATGCATAGGCATAACCGAGCAGCGTTCCGTCCTCGGCCGTTGCGGCAATATAAGGATAGGACTGCTCCCTGATAGCGCAGTAGCGGGCCGTCATTTCCGCTTCGGTCGGGGGCACGATCTCGTAGCTCGACGTGCCGTTCAGTACGGACTCGCGATAGATTTCGGTAATGGCAGGAAGATCGGAGGGAAGAGCGTCGCGCAGGAGAGGGGGCATTTCGGATCGATCGGCACGGTTGGATGACAGCCCACGTTGAAGCATTCCAGCGAGGTGCCCGCAACAAAAAAGGCGGCCGAAGCCGCCTTTTCGTGTTTCAGTCCAGCCTGCTTACTTGCGGTTGCCCATGAACTGCAGCAGGAACATGAAGAGGTTGATGAAGTCGAGGTAGAGCGTGAGGGCGCCCATGATGGCCTTGCGACCAGCGACGTCATAACCGTCTGCTTCATAATACATTTCCTTGATCCGCTGGGTATCGTAGGCGGTGAGGCCTGCGAAGATCAGCACGCCGATCACGGAGATTGCGAACTGCAGGGCCGACGAAGCCAAGAAGATGTTGACCAGCGAAGCGATGATCAGGCCGAAGAGACCCATGATCAGGAACGAGCCCATCGCCGACAGGTCACGCTTGGTCGTGTAGCCGTAGAGCGACAGCGCACCGAAGGACGCGGCGGTCACGAAGAAGGTCTGCGTGATGCTCGACTGCGTGTAGATCAGGAAGATCGACGACAGGGAGAGACCGACCAGTGCAGCATAGACCCAGAAGGTTGTCTGAGCCGCAGCCACGCTCATGCGGTTAATGCGGAAGCTCAGGAAGAAGACCGCCGCAAGAGGCGCAAGGATCACAACCCAGCGCAGGGGCGACTGGTACAGGACCTGGCCGAACTGGGTGAGCTGGCCGTCCTGGACGGCGAAGGTAAATGCGAAATAGGCGGCCAAACCAGTGATCGCCAGACCCAGCGCCATCAGGTTGTAGACCTTGAGCATATAAGCGCGGAGGCCTTGATCAATCACTTCGCCGGTTTGTGCACGGCTTTGGTAGTTACGAAGATCAGCCATAGTTTCCTCTTACAAGCTCCGATGGAAATACGGTGTCGGGTTTACGACCCGGGCGCCGCTGCGGAGCTTCCAGCATGCCTGCTGACAATATGAGGCTTTCGCCCTTTTCAAACAAGGCCTTTGCAATCTGCCGCTCGGTTAAATCGCCGTAAGGTGAAGGGATTTAAGCCCCTTGCCCGTCACAGCTCGCGCAAAACGGGTGCCGCCTTCTGCCCGAGGATGCGCCAGGTGCCGATCAGGCCGATGCCGACGGTCAATACAAGGGCGGTGACAAGCGTGAGACCCGCGACATCAGGCATGAAGCTGGAGGGCAGGCGCATGATGCGACTGACAATGAACCAAGCAGCGACACCGCCGGCAAAGAGCGCGAAAATCGCAGTGGCAACACCAAGGATGAGATATTCGTAGCTGAAGGCACGGATCAGCATGGCCCTCGTCGCGCCAAGCGTTTTCAGCACCACAGCATCATGAGTGCGCGCTCGATTTCCGGCGGCAAGTGCGCCGGCCAGCACGAGAACGGAGGCGATGAGTGCAACGGATGCTGCAGCGCGGATGGCGGTCGCAAGCTCGCCGACCAACTGGTTGACGATATCGATCGCGTCCTTGACACGCACGCTGGTGATGGTCGGATAGGCATTGGTCACGGATTTCAGGATCGCAGCGTCCTCCGCCTCGGTCGAGGCAGGGTCGGTCAGTGTCGCCAGCCACGCATGCGGGGCACCACGGAAGGTGTTCGGCGAGAAGACCATCACGAAGTTGATCGACAGCGATTCCCACTCGACCCGCCGCAGATTGGCGATCTTGGCCGTGATGTTGCGGCCGAGGACATTGACAGTCACGGTATCGCCGATCTTCAGCCCGAGTTCATGCGCTTCTTCCGCGGAAAAGGAAACGAGCGGCTCGCCACTGTAATCCTTTGGCCACCATTGACCTTCGACAAGTGTCGAATTTTCCGGCGCGCTTTCCTCGTAGGTGATGCCGCGGTCGCCGTTGAGCACCCAGCGGCCGGCCGCCGGAACATTCATCTTGGTCACGTCCTGGCCGTTAAAGGCGATGATGCGGCCGCGCAGCATCGGTACTTCCACCAGTTTGCCATTTGGTGATCGGGTGTGGATCAGGTTGCGGAAGGTATCGAGTTCGGAGCCCTGGATATCAACGAAGAAGAAATTCGGCGCGCCTTCATTCATGCGGCCGGTCAATTGCTGGCGCAGATTGCCGTCGATCAGCGTCAGCGTCACGAGCAGCGCAAGGCCGAGACCGAGCGAGAGAACGACGGAGGGCGTCAGTGCTCCGGGGCGATGGATGTTGCCGATCGCCAGCCGCAGCGCCGGCGAGTTCACGCGCGGGCTTCTACGCGCCACCCAGGCGATCAAAGCCGCGACCAGCCGCAGGATGACGAAGGCGAAAATGATGGCGCCGACAAAAACCACAGCGATGAAGCGATCATAGGCGGTAAAGATGGCGAGGCCTGCGAGTGCTGCCATGAAGAGCACGGCCAGCAGCACATAAGGCCAGGAGGGCAGGCGGCGTGCCTCGAAACCCTGTTCGCGGAAGAGTGCGGTTGCCGGCACCTCGCGCGCATGGCCGAGCGGCAGGATGGCAAAGGCAAGCGTCGTGAGCATGCCGAAGAGGGCCGCAAGAAGCAGAGCGCCGGGATAGAGCGTCGGATCGGTGGAAACCGGCAGGAACTGGGCAAGGAACTGCGCAGCCAGCATTGGTGACAATGCCCCGAACACGAGACCGATCAAGATGCCGGCAGCCGCGATAATGCCGATCTGGAAGAGATAGATCCAAACAACGACGGCGGCGGGCGCGCCCAGGCATTTGAAGGTGGCGATCGTCGTTCGCTTGGCATCAAGGAAGGCGCGAACCGCGTTGGCGACGCCGACGCCGCCGACGATCAATGCGGTGAGGCCGACCAGCGTGAGGAACTGCGAGAAGCGGGTGATGTTTTCCGTCAGTGACGGGGCGGCGCGATCGCTGGTCCGGATCGACCAGCCGGCTGACGGGAATTCCCTGGTGGCGCGCGCCTGGATGCCGCTCATCGTGCTGCGGTCTTCCAGCTTGATCTTGTAGACATGCTCCACAAGGCTGCCCGTCTGGATCAGGCCCGAAGCCTGCAGTGCGTTTCGGCTTATGAGCATGCGAGGGGCGAAGCCGAAACCTTCCGAGAGCGCATCGGGCTCGGTCTTGACCGTGCCTGTGATGCTGAGCTTGACGTTGCCGAGCAGCAGTTCGTCGCCGATCTGCAATCCCAACCGCTCCAGCAACAGCGGCGCAACGACCGCGCCGTATGTGYCGCCTTCTCCTGACAGCAGGGAGGAGAGCGGATAATTCGGCTGCGCTTCAAAAGTGCCGTAGAGCGGATAGGCACCGTCGACGGCCTTCACCTCGACCAGCGCCTGATCCGAACCATCGGGCTTGCGGGCCATTGAGCGCAGACCGGTGGAAACGGAGACCTCGCCGAGGCCGCGGAGGAAATTCATCTCCTCTGGCGTGGCTTCGCGGTTGTTGAGCTCGAAGCGGACATCACCTGCCAGAAGCTCCTGCCCCTGCGAAGCGATCGTATCGGTGATCGATTGCGAGACCGAGTTGACGGCAGCGATTGCGGCGGTGCCGAGTGCGATGCAGGCGAGGAAGATGTAAAAGCCCTTCAGGCCGCCGCGCAGCTCGCGCAGGGCCAGACGGAAGGCGAGCGAGATATGCGGCGTGACGATCGTCATGCAATCGCCGCCTCGGACTGGCGGACGGCGCTGTCGCCCTCGATGCGTCCGGAGCGGACGCGGATCTGGCGCGAGCAGCGATTGGCGAGACCAATATCGTGGGTGACGAGCAGCAAGGTCATACCGCGTTCGGCCTGTTTGGAAAACAGGAGATCAGCGATCTGCCGTCCGGTATCGGTATCGAGATTGCCGGTTGGTTCGTCGGCGATCAGCAGGGCAGGTGACGGCGCGAGCGCACGGGCGATTGCAACACGCTGCTGTTCACCGCCGGAGAGCTGACCAGGATAGTGGTTCAGACGTTCGGCGAGCCCCACGGATGCCAACTCACGGCGAGCGATCTCGAAGGGATTGGGTACATTGGCGAGCTCGAGGGGGACGGCGACATTTTCCAGCGCCGTCATATTGGCGATCAGATGGAAGGACTGGAAGACGATGCCGATGTTGCGGCCGCGGAAATCGGCGACCTGATCCTCGCTCAGCGTGTGCAGGGGCGTATCGTTGATATTGATTTCGCCGCTGTCGAGTTTCTCAAGGCCTGCAAGCACCATCAGCAGCGTGGACTTGCCGGAGCCCGAGGGGCCGACGATACCGACGGATTCGCCGGCGCTGATCTCCAGATCGATGCCTTTCAGCACATGCACGGAGGCAGCAGCATTACCGAGCGTCAAATCGGCGTGTTTCAGATCGATGATGGTTTTGGCCAACAGAAATCGCCCTATATAAGTTCCGTAACCGAATGGCCGCATAACGGCACCTAGCCAATCTAGGGAAAGCATTATGAGATTTAAAGTTGCCGCCCTTCACTTCGCTGTCATCGTCTTCTCCCTGATTTTCTCGACGGTTGCGCAAGCACGCACGGTCAATCTGGTCGGTTTCGGCGACAGCCTGATGGCGGGCTACCAGCTGCCGCCGGGCGACGGCTTTCCTGAAAAGCTGCAGGCGGCTCTGAAGGCCAAGGGGATCGATGTTTCGATCACCAATGCCGGCGTCTCGGGCGACACAACCACGGGCGGGCTTGCGCGAATCGATTGGTCCGTTCCTGACGGAACCGATGGGGTGATTCTCGAACTCGGGGCCAATGATGCGCTTCGCGGCATCCCTCCGGATCAGAGTGAAAAGAATCTCGACCAGATGATAAGCCGGTTAAAAGAGCGCGGCATTGCGGTATTGCTTGCCGGCATGATGGCACCGCCGAACATGGGTGCGGACTATGCCGAACGCTTCAACCCGATCTACCAGAAACTTGCGGAAAAACATGGGGTTGAACTCTATCCATTTTTTCTCGACGGCGTGGTCCTGGATGCTGGCCTGAAACTCGACGACGGCATGCATCCCAACGCCAAGGGGGTGGACGTTATGGTGGAAAAGATGGAACCAGCTGTCACGAAATTCGTTGGAACGATTTCTTCTGTGAAGAAATAGGGGCTTGCACAGGTTTGTAATGCGTGATTCCGTGTGAGCACCTGCAAAAGATTCGGGGAGTGCTCGTTATGCCGAGACTATTTACCGCCCTCGAAATTCCGCGCAATGCGGCGATGAGCCTGTCATTGTTGCGCGGTGGTCTTCCCGGAGCTCGATGGATCGATGTGGAGAATTACCACATCACACTTCGCTTCATCGGCGATGTCGACGGACGCACGGCAGACGAAATCGTCGAGCGCCTCGATCGTATCGACCGGCCGGAATTCCAGCTCCGGCTTGAGGGCATCGGCTCCTTCGGCTCCAAAAAACCCCATTCGATCTGGGCGGGAGTTTCTCCTTCGCCGGAAATGTACGCCCTGCAGGGCGAGATCGAGCGGATCTGCCAGCGTATCGGCCTGCCGCCCGACCCGCGCAAGTTTACGCCGCATGTCACCCTTGCCAGGCTGAAATATTCCCGTGTCGATGATGTCGTCCAGTACCTCGCCGGCCGCGGCAACTTCCAGACCTCGACCTTCACCGTACCGCGCTTCGTGCTTCTGTCGTCGCGCGAATCGGTTGGCGGCGGACCCTACCTCACCGAGGAGGTGTTCCCACTCCACGAACCGCTGATGGCACCGAGCCTCTCGACCAGCGTGCTGCAGCCACTGAAGAGCCTGGCATAAACGAACTCGAAGTCTTCCCGGTCGCCATAATAGGGATCGGGAATATCTTCCCCGGTGTCGAGCGCGAAATCGCCGAAAAGGTGGATATTTTCCCGGTCGGGGGAACGCCGGCGCAGTTCAGAGACATTCGACCGGTCCATGGCGAGGATCAGATCGAAATCGTCAAAATCCTCGAGCAATATCTTGCGGGCGCGTTGCCCGGAAATGTCGATGCCATGTGCGCTTGCGGCGGCGATCGAGCGTCGGTCGGGAAGTTCTCCCTGATGCCAGCCGCCGAGGCCGGCGGAATCGACGCGGAACGCATCGCCAAGGCCTGCCTCATCCGCGATATGGCTGAATATTCCCTCGGCAAGTGGAGAGCGGCAGATATTGCCCATGCAAACAAAGAGGATGCTGATACGTTTCATCTGAGAACCTGGCGAAGGATGGAAGGAGCATGGCATGAAAAGGGAAAAGCTGGAAAGACCGGTGATCAGCCAATTGCTTGGCGAGCTCAAGGGCTGGACGCTCGATGATGCGGCGGGCTCGATTTCGAAGACGTTCAAATTCGGCAGCTTCGTCGAAGCTTTCGGCTTCATGGCCGAATCGGCACTTGCTGCGGAAAAACTCAACCATCATCCGGAATGGTTCAACGTTTATTCCCGAGTCGAGGTCAAGCTCAACACGCATGATGCCGGCGGGCTGACTGAGCTGGATTTCAAGCTTGCAAAGGCCATGGACAAGGCTGCAGCGCCGCGAGTTGATTGAAACGGTTTCGGTCGTCACCATATGTTCGGAGCGACCACAAGGGATATCGGGATGGACGAGGTCAAATACGGAGAAATCCTGTTGCCGGGCGACGAGGATACGCAGAACCRTCGTGAAAAGACGGTGCGGCAGAAATTCTGGCCGACCTTTCGCCGTGCCGTACGTCAAATTCCATTCTCACGCGATGTGGTTGCCGGTTTCTATTGCGCGCTTGATCCGCAGACGCCAACCAGGGTGCGCGGCGTTCTCCTGGCAGCGCTTGCCTATTTCGTCATGCCGGTCGATATCATCCCCGATATCTTTGCCGTAATCGGCTTTTCGGATGATGTCGCCGTCCTGTCGGCAGCCTTTGCCATGGTGAGGGGCAATATCCGGCCAAGCCATTACGAGGCGGCCGATCGCGTTCTCGCCGACCGTTCCGAAGACGGGATGAAGACGATTTAAATCGCGTCCCGATTTTTCAGATGCGCCTGCTCCGCCGGACCCTTGTTTTGACGCCTGTCGTCATCGCAAACCGCCGCACGCTTCAGACCTCTTCCCGCTCCAGCAGGTTTCTCAGCTTGCCGAAGGCGAGCCTGATGCGCGATTTTACCGTGCCGAGTGGCAGGCCGGTCGCGTCAGCGATTTGCGAATGCGACTGGCCAAGAAAGAAGGCAGCCTGGAGAAGTGCCCGCTGCTCCTCGGGCAATTGACTGACGGCGTCGCGCACCTGCGCGTCGCGATCGTCATTGGCGACGATTTCGTCGGCACGCATTTCCTCGGGCGGCTGCAGCGTCGGATCCTCGCCATCGAGAACACGAACCCGGGCGCGGCGCTGCTGATCGATGCGACGGTTCCGCGCGATGCGGAAAAGCCAGGTGGAAAGCGAGGAGCGGCTGGGATCGTAGAGAGCGGCCTTGTGCCAGAGAACGATCATGATCTCCTGAACCAGTTCCTCTGCCTCGCCTGATGTCATCTTCTGGCGCATCAGCCATGATTTCAGGCGCGGTGCGAAATAGTCGAACAGAACGGAGAATGCGGACTCGTCGCGCTGATCGGCAACGGCCTTTGCGAGGGCAGCGAAACGCTGTCTTTCCTCGGCATCCATATCCCCTCACGCACTCCCTACGACACAGATTTCGTCCTGAATTTCCACACCTTAATGAGGTACAACGGATTTGAGAAAGGTCAAACTCTTGCCTGAATCTTTGTGTCTTAAATTCACCCGAACCGATGGCTCAGCCCATCACGACAGAGCGTGACACAGGCGCCGCTGTCGGGTTCAGACGTTAACGGTCGGGCGAAAATGAAACAGGCAGATACAATTCGCAGCCATTGTTGACCATTTGGTAACCTGAATTAAGTCAAAATAAAGCAGATCGTGATTATGCGCCGCCCGCAATGATCGCTTCGGGCCTTGAACCGCAAGAACCGGCAGGAATTCCATGTTCGTAAAAAGTATCGTATCCGCTTTCGCCCTCACAGTTGCTATGACCGGAGTGGCGGCAGCGCAGCAGGCGGCAGCAGCACCGACCCGCATCCAGCAGTTCCAGGCATGGGGCGCCTACTCCTACAAGTCAGGTGCATCCACCGTCTGCTACGTGCTTTCGGTACCGACTGCAAAGCAGCCGGCAAGCGTCGACCACGGCGACAATTTCTTCATCGTGTCGCAGCGCCCAGGCCAGAACATCTCCTATGAGCCGCAGGCTATGATGGGCTATTCGCTGCAGGAAAACTCCAAGGTAAATGTTGTCATCGACAACAAGACCTTCGTGATGTTCACCAAGGACAAGGCTGCGTGGGTCGAGAACGCCGCGCAGGAGCCGGCGCTCGTCGCAGCCATGAAGACGGGCCATTCGATGACCGTCAACGCTGTCTCGCGCAAGGGCACCGGCACGTCCTACAGCTATTCGCTCTCTGGTATTTCGGCTGCACTGAAGCAGATCGAAAGCTGCAAGTAAGTTCGATTGCTTGAGGCAATGTTTCGAAGGCCGGCCTTGCGCCGGCCTTCGTCGTTTCCATCTATAGGGACGCCTCCATCTCTCGTGACGCGGGTCTAGTGACGTGGAGGCAAATTGATGCTAAAGCGGCGCGCAACTGCGGAAGGATGGCGAATTCATCGCCGCTCCGCCCATTCATTTCTGCAATCATGCGTCACCGGCCCCGTAAGTCTTCCGGCTTTCCGGGATGGTTGCCATGTTGAGTTCGGGATTAGAAGATTATGTCCGTTATGGATGCGATGACCGTTGCCAAGCCCGCCGGACGGGCGCCTCTCGGTACTGAGCTTGCGCCAAAACCCTCGCTGATCGGATTGACGCGCGAGGAAATGGGTACGGCGCTGCGCGAAAAAGGTGTGCCGGACAAGCAGATCAAGATGCGTGTCTCGCAGCTCTGGAACTGGATCTATGTGCGCGGCGTGTCCGACTTCGACCACATGACGAATGTCGCCAAGGACATGCGCGAGATGCTGAAGCAGCATTTCACCATCGCCCGGCCCGAAATTGTCGAAGAGCAGATTTCCAACGACGGCACGCGCAAATGGCTGTTGCGTTTTCCGCCGCGGGGTGCCGGCCGTCCGGTCGAGATCGAGGCCGTCTATATTCCCGAGGAAGGGCGCGGCACGCTCTGCATTTCCAGCCAGGTCGGCTGCACGCTCACCTGTTCCTTCTGTCACACCGGCACGCAGCGGCTGGTTCGCAACCTCACAGCCGAGGAAATCCTCTCCCAGCTTCTGCTCGCCCGTGATCGGCTCGGCGATTTCCCTGACCGCGACGTGCCTGTCGGCGCCATGGTGCCGTCGGAAGGCCGCAAGGTCAGCAATATCGTGATGATGGGCATGGGCGAGCCGCTCTATAATTTCGATGCCGTCAAGCAGGCGCTGCTGATCGCGACGGATGGTGAWGGTCTTTCACTGTCCAAGCGCCGTGTAACGCTTTCCACGTCTGGTGTCGTACCCGAGATCCTGCGCACCGGCGAAGAAATCGGTGTGATGCTGGCGATCTCGCTGCATGCGGTGCGTGATGACCTGCGCGACATTCTCGTGCCGATCAACAAGAAGTATCCGCTGAAGGAACTGATCGAAGCCTGCCGGAACTATCCCGGTCTTTCGAATGCGCGGCGCATTACGTTCGAATATGTGATGCTGAAGGACGTCAATGACAGTCTGGAAGACGCCAAGGGGTTGATCCAGCTCCTGAAGGGCGTGCCGGCGAAGATCAACCTCATCCCCTTCAACCCCTGGCCGGGCACGAACTATCAGTGTTCCGACTGGGCGCAGATCGAGAAATTTGCCGATTTCATCAATTCGGCGGGTTACGCTTCGCCGATCCGCACGCCGCGCGGCCGCGATATTCTCGCTGCCTGCGGTCAGTTGAAGTCGGAATCCGAACGCATGCGCAAGACCGAGCGTCTTGCCTTTGAAGCCATGATGATCGCCAACCACGGCGCAGACGACTGATCAGCAAGTTTGATCGTCGCAACAAATCTCTGCGATTGATTAACGGGGGCGCTTTTTCTAAAAGTGCCCCCAAAATCATTGTGGAGGACACCCCATGCGTTCAATTCTTCTGGCCTGTGCCGCAACTTTGGCCCTTACCCTACCGGTCAAGGCCGCCGACGTCACGGTTGCCGTCACCGCAATCGTCGAACATCCGGCGCTCGATGCTGCGCGCAAAGGCGTGCTCGATGCGCTGACTGCTGCCGGCTATAAGGAAGGCGAAAACCTCAAATTCGTCTTCGAATCCGCGCAGGGCAATCCGGCAACGGCAGCCCAGATCGCCCGCCAGTTCGCCGGTGACGAGCCCAACGTGATCGTGCCGATCTCCACGCCGTCGGCCCAGGCCGTCGTTTCCTCGACGCGCGATATCCCTGTCGTCTTCACCGCCGTTTCCGACCCGCTCGGCGCGCAACTCGTCAAGAACATGGATAAGCCGGGCGGCAACGTGACGGGGCTTTCCGACATGTCGCCGGTCGGCGAACACATCGCGCTCATCAAGGAAATCCTGCCTAATGTGAAGACGATCGGCTACCTCTACAATTCCGGCGAGGCCAACTCGGTCTCGCTTCTGGCGGCACTGAAGGCTGAAGCCGAGAAGGCCGGCATCACCGTTGTTGAATCGGCTGCGACGAAGTCCGCCGAAGTGCAGGGCGCTGCCCGCGCGCTCGTCGGCCGCGCCGATGCGATCTATATCCCGACCGACAATACGATCATCTCGGCGCTGGAAGGTGCGGTTGCCGTTGCAGAAGAAAGCAAGCTGCCGCTCTTCACCGCCGATACGGATTCCGTTTCTCGCGGCTCGATCGCAGCGCTTGGCTTCAATTACTATGATGTCGGCAAGCAGACCGGCGAGATCGTCGTTCGCGTGCTGAAGGGTGAAAATCCCGGTGATATCGCGGTGAAGACCGCGGCCGGCAGCGATCTCGTCATCAACAAGGCAGCTGCGGCCAAAATGGGTGTCACCCTGCCGGAAAGCGTTGTCTCGCGCGCCAACAAAGTCATCGAATAATCGACTGTCGTTCCAAGGTCTTAGCTACGATCAGCCGCTCCCGTTTGCACGGGGGCGGCTGAATATATTAAAAGGCTCCCGTTTCGCGACGGGCGGAACGGAAACAAAAGGGGCTGAAAGCCTTGAGCCAAATTGCATTCTGGGGGGCCGTCGAGCTCGGTCTGGTTTATTCCTTCGTCGCGCTCGGCGTCTATCTTGCGTTCCGCGTTCTCGATTTTCCGGATCTGACGGTGGACGGTTCGTTCCCGCTCGGCGCAGCCGTGACTGCGGTGCTGATCATCGCCGGCGTCAATGCGTGGCTCGCAGCACTGATCGCGATGGCAGCGGGGGCCGGAGCCGGAATGGTGACGGCGCTCCTCAATGTGCGGTTCAAGATCCTCAACTTGCTCGCCTCGATCCTGACGATGATCGCGCTCTTCTCGGTCAATCTACGCGTCATGGGCAAGCCGAATGTCGCGCTCATCAATGCCGATACGATGATCAGTCCCTTCTTCGGGCATGGGCTCAGGGATTTCTACGTTCGGCCGCTCTTCGTCGGCACCCTCGTCGTTATCACCGTCATCGTCGTTTGGCGCTTCCTTGAAAGCGATGCCGGGCTTGCGATGCGCGCGACCGGCGCCAATGCCCGCATGGCCCGCGCCCAGGGTGTCGATACCAGCCGGCAGATCTATCTGGGCATGGCGATTTCCAATGCGCTGGTGGCGCTTGGCGGCGCGCTGTTTGCGCAGACCAACGGATTTGCGGACGTCACCTCGGGTGTCGGCACCATCGTCGTCGGCCTTGCTGCAGTCATTATCGGCGAGACGCTGCTTGGGCGGCGGGGGCTGCTGATTGCGCTTATCGGATGCGTGTTCGGCTCGATCATCTACCGCATCGCCATCCAGCTTGCGCTGTCGAGCGACGTCATCGGCCTGCAGGCCTCCGACCTCAATTTCGTGACGGCGGTTCTCGTGACTGTCGCGCTCATTCTTCCCCGCCTTCGCGGAGGTGCCGCATCATGATCAGCGTCAAGGACATCAAGGTTGTTTTCGGGCGTGGCACGCCGCTGCAGAAACAGGCGCTGAACGGCGTCAGCCTGACAATCGAGGAAGGCTCTTTCGTCACCGTCATCGGCTCCAATGGCGCCGGCAAATCGACCCTGCTCGGTGTGCTCGCCGGTGATGTCATCCCGAGCGAGGGCTCGGTTCTGATCGGCAAGACCGACGTGACGCGCAAGTCTACATCGGCCCGCGCCGGTCTGGTGGCACGCGTTTTCCAGGATCCATTGACCGGAAGCTGCGGTGCGCTGTCGATCGAGGAGAACCTCGCTCTGGCCGCCCGGCGCGGTGAAAAGCGCGGGCTTGGCGCAGCTCTCGGTGGAAGCCGCCGCGACTATTTCAAGGAGCGGATCGCCGAGCTTAATCTCGGGCTGGAAAACCGGCTAAGAGACCGTATGGACCTGCTGTCCGGCGGTCAGCGGCAGGCCGTTTCGCTCGTCATGGCGACGCTTGCCGGCTCCGAAGTGCTGTTGCTCGACGAGCATACGGCAGCGCTCGATCCCGGTATGGCCGAGTTCGTCATGAACCTGACGCAGAAGATCGTTTCCGAACGCAAGCTGACGACCATGATGGTGACGCATTCCATGCGTCAGGCGCTGGACTACGGCCACCGCACGATCATGCTGCATGGCGGCGAGATCGTGCTCGACGTGGCTGGGGACAACAGGAAGAACCTGCAGGTCGAAGATCTGATCGCCATGTTCCGCAAGATGCGTGGCCAGACGCTCGACGACGATGCGCTGMTGATCGGTTAGGCCGACAGCGTGCTGATCATTGATCAGCGCGCCTGTGTGAGCAGGATCTTGGCGGCGAAGACCGAGAAGACGCCAGCGAAGGTATAATCCATGCCGCGCAGCACCTTCCTGTTGCTCTGCAGCCAGCTCGACAGCCAGTCGGCAGCCATGACGACAGCCGCGTTGACCGGCATTCCGACCAGGATGAAGCAGAAGCCGAGGAAGAGCAGCTTGTGCGTCACGGCGGGATCACTCGCATCGACGAACTGCGGCAGGAAGGTCATGAAGAAGATGATGACCTTCGGGTTCAGCAGGTTGACCCAGAAGCCCGAGGAAATGTTCGAAAGGATCGTGCCCCTTGGGCCTTCAACCTTAGCGACGGTCAGCTTCGAGCCGTAGCGGATTGCCTGCACTGCCAGCCAGAAGAGATAGGCGGCGCCGCCGGTCTTCAGGATCAGGAAAGCGGTCGGAGAAGCGGTGATCAAAGCCGATATGCCGAAGGCGACCAGCATCGTGTGCACGACGATGCCGAGGCTGGTGCCAAGAACAACGAAAAGGGCTGCCTTCTTGCCCTGTGCCAGCGCACGGCTGATCGACAAGGTCATGTCAGGGCCGGGGGTTGCCGCCAGCAACAAAGTGGCGGCGGCGAAGGCAATAAGCGTCGGAAAACTTGGCAGGAACTCCATGGTATACTCTGAAAGCCGGAGAAAGATCCGGCGATCTCTTACGCGGCTTTCAGAAATTTACCAATCAAACCTTGTGATGGCACCGATTACTTCTGTTCGAGATAGGCCTTGAATTTGTCAGCGTAATCCTTGTGCCAGCGTGACAGCGGCGGGCGGTTCTCGATGATATCGCCCATCGCCCAGGCCATGCGGCGTTCATCGACAGGACGGGCTACGTCGTTATCGGGGCATAGGATGTAGAAATCGCCGCGCTCCAGGCTTTCGACCATGAAATCGACCGTCTGTTCTGGCGTCCAGGCCGCGGCAGGCTTTTCCTGGCGATCGCCTTTGGTGAGGCCGGTAAAGACGAAGCCGGGGATCAGCAGATGCGCGGAAATACCAGCACCCTCGATATTGCGCAGTTCATGCTCGAGCGCTTCAGTGAAGACCTTCACACCGGCCTTGGAAACATTGTAGGCGGGGTTGCCAGGCGGGGTGGTGATGCCCTGCTTGGAGCCGGTATTGATGATAAGGCCGGGTTCGTTATGAGCTATCATGCCCGGGCCGAATGCCCTGACGCCGTTGACGACGCCGAGAAGATTGACCGCAAGAATATTGTCCCAGCCGGCCTGCGGGCTGAAGATCGAGGTTTCCGGGCCGATGCCGGCATTGTTCATCAACACATGCACGCGGCCGAAGCGCTGGATGACAGCGCGCTCGAGGGCTTCGATCTGCTCCTTCTGCGATACGTCGGTCTCGACAGCCATCACATGCTCCTGGCCCGCGATCGCCTCCAGTTCGGCGCGGGCGCTGGCGAGCCTGTCGCCACCGAGATCGGCGATCACGACGCTCATGCCGGCCCTGGCGAAGTATTTTGCGGCGGCAAGGCCGATGCCGGATGCGCCGCCGGTGATGACGGCAACATTGGATTGTTTGAAAATGTCTTGAATATTCGTCACGGGACTGGCCTCTCCTCGGAGCATTGTTCGGACGGTGCCGAATATGGGCTCTGCTTTTGCGCTGTCAAACCTTATCGGGGTACCGCTGGCGCCTCGTTGCCCTTGCGTCACGCGCCAATCTCGCTAAAAGTGCCGCGATACCGGGCTTTGCGGGTGTGCCGCGGCCTTCATGCAACGGACCTCATCATCATGGCATCATACAAAGACGTGAAGAAAGTCGTGCTCGCTTATTCGGGCGGTCTCGATACCTCGATCATCCTGAAGTGGCTGCAGACCGAACTCGGCGCTGAAGTCGTGACCTTCACCGCCGATCTCGGCCAGGGCGAAGAGCTGGAGCCGGCGCGCAAGAAGGCCGAGATGCTCGGCATCAAGGAGATCTATATCGAGGACGTGCGCGAAGAATTCGTGCGCGATTTCGTCTTCCCGATGTTCCGCGCCAATGCCGTCTATGAAGGTGTCTACCTGCTCGGCACGTCGATTGCCCGTCCGCTTATTTCCAAGCACCTCATCGATATCGCCCGCAAGACCGGCGCCGACGCGATCGCACATGGCGCGACCGGCAAGGGCAACGACCAGGTTCGCTTCGAGCTTTCTGCCTATGCGCTGAACCCAGACATCAAGATCATCGCGCCGTGGCGCGACTGGTCCTTCAAGAGCCGTACCGATCTGCTCGAATTCGCCGAGAAGCACCAGATCCCGGTTGCCAAGGACAAGAAGGGTGAGGCTCCCTTCTCGGTTGACGCCAACCTGCTGCACTCCTCTTCCGAGGGCAAGGTTCTGGAAGACCCGGCGCAGGAAGCGCCGGAATATGTGCATATGCGCACCATCTCCCCGGAAGCTGCGCCCGACAAGGCCACGACCATCAAGGTTGGTTTCCGCAAGGGTGATGCCGTCTCGATCAACGGTGTCGAGATGTCGCCGGCAACATTGCTCGCGACCCTCAACAATTATGGCCGCGACAACGGTATCGGTCGCCTCGATCTCGTCGAGAACCGCTTCGTCGGCATGAAGTCGCGCGGCGTCTACGAGACCCCCGGCGGCACGATCCTCCTCGCGGCGCATCGCGCGATCGAGTCGATCACGCTCGACCGTGGCGCGGCACACCTCAAGGACGAGCTGATGCCGCGTTATGCCGAGCTCATCTATTACGGCTTCTGGTTCTCGCCGGAGCGCGAAATGCTGCAGGCCCTCATCGACAAGAGCCAGGAACATGTCGAAGGCGAAGTGACGCTGAAGCTCTATAAGGGCAATGTCATGGTAACCGGCCGTGAGAGCGAAAAATCGCTCTATTCCGACAAGCTTGTCACCTTCGAAGACGATCAGGGCGCCTACGACCAGAAGGATGCCGCCGGCTTCATCAAGCTCAATGCGCTGCGTCTTCGCACGCTCGGCAAGCGTAACCTGCAGAAGTAACGCTCGTCAGACCGATCCGAAAGAGCCCGCCGGCCCCGCCGCGCGGGCTTTTTTCTTTCCCGGCTTATACACCGTTGACGAGTGTCTTGACGGGACGAGGTCATGGCATAAGCTGCACCGGTTACCATCGGAGCCTTTCCATGCCGCTTTCCCTGCTTGTCGGCGCCTTTCTGGCGGCGCTTTTCTATGTGCTCATCCCCGGTCCGGCTTTCCTGCAGCTTCTCGGTATTGGCGCCGGGCAGGGTCGCAAGGCGGGCGCCTTCTTCATGATGGGGCATCTCGTCGGCGATCTCGTCTGGTCGGGTCTGGCGCTGGTTGCGATTGTCGGCGCCAAGACGATCGGCACGTTCGTTTTCGACCTGCTGGGGCTTGCCTGCGGCTTCTATCTCGCCTGGATCGGCTGGAGCGCCGTCAATGCGAAGCCGAAGGCCGAGGGACAGGCGCTGCTCGTCGTGGAGCGGCCGTTCCGCCGCGGACTGATTTTCGGGGTCACCAACCCGAAGGGCTATCCGGTGGCGCTCGCCACGTTCACGGCGCTGGTCGCAGGCTCTGCAAGTGCGCTCGACTTTCAGGCCCTGCCGATGCTGCTCAGCGTGTCCTTCGTCGGTTTCATCACGGCCGACATCATCCTGATCGGGATCATCGGTGCCGGCGTCGTACGCCGCTTCTACCGCGCCCATGAAAGGCTGATCGTACGTTGCTCGGGCGTGCTCTTCATGGGTTTCGCCGTTCAGGCCCTGTGGCATGCCACGCCTGGTCTGCTCGGTTGGCGGAAAGCCTGATCAGGTCTCGCTGGCAAGGAAGCCGACGACTGATCTCAGCGTCTGAACCTCATTCGGGTCGCCAATCGACATGGCGATCTGAAGCTGGTCCTTGTAGTAGTCCAGGAAGTTGAAACTGGTGCCGTCGGTGACATTGGACAGATCGATGACGTTGCCGAGCGGATCGATCGCGTGCATGGGCAATGGTTCGGATATTGCGGCAAAGGTACTCTGATCAATCAAGCCATTGTCAAGGCTCTGACGGGCATAGCTGCGCAATTCGCCTGCACTGACGGCCGTGAAATCGATCGCCTGGCGATTATCAAAATCTTCGATCTGGAATGAGCCTTGAGCAATGCCGTGCTTAGGCTCGATTACAATATCAGCGGTCTTCGAACTTTTTGCGTTATTGTTTGTATTATTTTTGAATAGCAAACTCTGAGAAGACCGCAGGGAAAAAATTTCCATGCGCATGTCCTCTTACTTGAAGATAAGGGGAAACTAGCGTCTCGAGCCGATTCGCGTCAATCGTTAACGATTGGTTAATTTTTATGTATCAATTCTTGCCCACAAGAATTAGCCGGGCGGACAAAAGTCACGGCCGGCCACATATCAATTCCGTGGCGACCTTCCTATATTATTGATCCACTTGCCGGCATAAAGGACTTTCATATGTCTTCTTCCACTCAATTCAATCAGGCACTTGTCAACTGGAATGGCCTTCATGGCCTGCCGCGTTTTGACGCCATTGCCGATAGCGATTTTGCCGCGGCCTTCGAGGCCGCGCTCGCCTTGCACGAAAGAGAGATCGACGCGATCGCCGGCAGCAAGGAAGAGCCGAGTTTCGACAATACAGTCGTCGCACTCGAGATTGCCGGGGATGAACTATCGCGTATTTCCTCTCTCTTCTGGAACCGGGCCGGCGCACATACCAATGATGTCATTCAGGCGCTGGAGCGGGATATTTCGCCGAAAATGTCCCGGCATTACTCGAAGATCGGCATGAATGCCGACCTCTTCAAGCGTATCGACGCACTCTGGGAAAAGCGTGAAAGCGTCGGCTTGACGCTGGAGCAGACACGCGTGCTGGAGCGGCATTGGAAAGGCTTCGTCAAATCAGGCGCCAAGCTGCCAAAGGCGGAGCAGGAGAAACTTGCTTCGATCAACGAAAAGCTTGCCGGCCTCAGCACCGGCTTCGGACAGAACGTACTTGCCGACGAAAAGGGGTGGTCGCTGATCCTCTCCAGCGAAGAGGAACTTGCCGGCATTCCCGATTTCCTGCGCGACGCAATGGCAGCTGCTGCCCGCGAGCGCGGCGAGGACGGCAAATATGCCGTAACGCTGTCACGCTCGATCATCGAGCCGTTCCTCACTTTCTCCGAGCGCCGGGACCTTCGCGAGCAGGCGTTCAAGGCCTGGGTGGCGCGTGGTGAAAATGTTGGCGAGACGGATAACCGCGGCATTATCAGAGAGACCCTTGCGTTGCGTGACGAGGTGGCGAAGCTTCTCGGCTACGCCAACTTCGCCGAGCTGAAGCTCGACAACACGATGGCGAAGACGCCAGAGGCCGTGAATGACCTGCTGCGCGCCGTCTGGGCAAGGGCGGTGAAGCGCGCTCACGAGGAAGAAGCGGATATCGCCGCGCTGATCACCGCGGAAGGCAAGAACCACGACGTCATGCCGTGGGACTGGCGTCACTATGCGGAGAAGATCCGGGCGCAGCGGTTCAATTTCTCGGAAGCGGAGCTGAAGCCCTATCTGCAGCTCGAAAAGATCATCGACGCCTGCTTCGACGTTGCTGGTCGCCTGTTCGGCATTCATGCCGTCGAGAAGAAGGGCGTTGCCGCCTATCACCCGGACGTCCGGGTCTTCGAGATTCGCGACCGGGACGACAAGCTCGTCGCGCTTTTCCTCGGCGACTATTTCGCCCGCAGCTCGAAACGTTCGGGCGCCTGGATGAGCTCCTTCCAGTCGCAGCACAAGCTGACGATGAAGAACGGCCACCATGGCGAGCTGCCGATCATCTACAATGTCTGCAATTTCGCAAAGCCCGCGGAAGGAAAGCCGGCGCTGCTTTCGCTCGACGATGCGCGTACGCTGTTCCATGAATTCGGCCATGCGCTGCACGGCATGCTCTCCAACGTCACCTATCCCTCGGTATCGGGTACGGGGGTTTCGCGCGATTTCGTCGAGCTTCCTTCGCAGCTCTACGAGCACTGGCTGACGGTTCCTGCCATCCTCAAGGAATATGCCGTGCATTTCGAAACCGGAGAGCCGATGCCACAGGCGCTGCTTGACAAGGTGCTTGCCGCCCGCACCTTCAATTCCGGCTTCAACACCGTGGAGTTCACCTCTTCGGCGCTGGTCGACATGGCCTTCCATACGCGCGACAAGGTGGAGGATCCGATGGCCGTTCAGGCCGAGGTGCTCTCGGAGATTGGCATGCCGAAATCGATCGTCATGCGTCACGCCACGCCGCACTTCCAGCATATCTTCTCCGGCGGTTATTCGGCGGGCTATTATTCCTACATGTGGTCGGAAGTGCTCGATGCCGATGCCTTCGCCGCCTTCGAAGAGACGGGCGATGCCTTCAACGGCGAAATGGCCGCAAAGCTTCGGAACAATATCTACTCCACGGGCGGCTCCGTCGATCCGGAAGACGCCTACAAGGCTTTCCGCGGCAAGCTGCCGAGCCCGGACGCGATGCTGGTCAAAAAGGGCCTTGCGACCTTCGAGGAATTGACAGGCAGTGACGCTTAAGACAGTTTGATGACATAGAGCAAAGCGGCATGGTGATAGCCATGCCGCAGCTTTCGCGTGCCACCCCCTTTCGCAATCGCGAAAAAAACGGTATGAGCGCGCCAAACATAAATGGCGCGTCCACTAAGCGTAGCGCCCCAGCCTCAGAGATTATGACAAATGGCACTTCGCAACATCGCGATCATCGCGCACGTTGACCATGGCAAAACGACCCTCGTCGACGAACTCCTGAAACAGTCCGGTTCGTTCCGCGAGAACCAGCGCGTTGCAGAGCGCGTGATGGACTCGAACGACCTCGAAAAGGAACGCGGCATCACCATTCTCGCCAAGGCAACCTCGGTGGAATGGAAGGGTGTCCGCATCAACATCGTCGACACCCCCGGCCACGCCGACTTCGGCGGTGAGGTCGAGCGCATCCTGTCGATGGTGGATGGTGCGATCGTTCTGGTCGACTCTTCCGAAGGTCCGATGCCGCAGACGAAGTTCGTCGTCTCCAAGGCGCTGAAGGTCGGCCTTCGCCCGATCGTCGCGATCAACAAGATCGACCGTCCCGACGGCCGCCATGAAGAAGTCATCAACGAAGTCTTCGACCTCTTTGCCAATCTCGACGCGACCGACGAACAGCTCGACTTCCCCATCATGTATGGTTCGGGCCGCGACGGCTGGATGAACGTCAATCCTGAAGGCCCGAAGGACGAAGGTCTTGCGCCGCTTCTCGATCTCGTGCTCAAGCACGTTCCGGAACCGAAGGTCGAAGAAGGCCCGTTCCGCATGATCGGAACGATCCTTGAAGCCAACCCCTTCCTCGGCCGCATTATCACCGGCCGTATCGCATCGGGCTCGATCAAGCCGAACCAGGCCGTCAAGGTTCTGGGCCAGGATGGCAAGCTGATCGAAACTGGCCGTATCTCCAAGATCCTCGCGTTCCGTGGTATCGAGCGTCAGCCGATCGAAGATGCGCAGGCAGGCGACATCGTCGCGATCGCCGGCCTGTCCAAGGGTACTGTCGCTGATACGTTCTGCGATCCTGCCGTCTCAGAAGCCATGAAGGCGCAGCCGATCGATCCGCCGACCGTCACGATGTCCTTCATCGTCAACGACAGCCCGCTGGCGGGCACTGAAGGCGACAAGGTGACGAGCCGCGTCATCCGCGACCGTCTCTTCAAGGAAGCCGAAGGCAACGTCGCCCTGAAAATCGAAGAAGCCGAAGGCAAGGATTCGTTCTACGTGTCCGGCCGCGGTGAACTTCAGCTCGCCGTTCTCATCGAAACCATGCGTCGCGAAGGCTTCGAGCTCGCCGTGTCGCGTCCGCGCGTCGTGATGCACAAGGATGAAAGCGGCCAGGTTCTCGAGCCGATCGAAGAAGTTGTCGTCGACGTCGACGAAGAGCATTCCGGTGTGGTCGTGCAGAAGATGTCCGAGCGCAAGGCCGAGATGGTCGAGCTGCGTCCGTCAGGCGGCAATCGTCTTCGCCTGCGTTTCTACGCACCGACGCGCGGCCTCATCGGCTACCAGTCGGAGTTGCTGACCGATACGCGCGGCACGGCGATCATGAACCGCCTGTTCCACGACTACCAGCCCTACAAGGGCGTGATCGGTGGCCGCGTCAACGGCGTGCTGCTCGCCAACGGTTCCGGCGAAGCCGTCGCCTATGCGATGTTCAACCTGGAAGACCGCGGTCCGATGATCATCGAGCCGGGCGAAAAGGTCTATGCCGGCATGATCATCGGCATCCATTCGCGCGACAACGACCTTGAAGTGAACGTCCTGAAGGGCAAGCAGCTCACCAACATCCGCGCCGCCGGCAAGGACGAAGCCGTGAAGCTTACCCCGCCGATCCGCATGACACTCGATCGTGCTCTTTCCTGGATCCAGGACGACGAGCTGATGGAAGTGACGCCGAAGAACATTCGCCTGCGCAAGATGTATCTCGACGCCAACGACCGCAAGCGTTTCGAAAAGTCGAAGGCAGCTCTCTAAGAGCCTCGCCTATTCCTTTAAAACCCCGGCCTTCGCGCCGGGGTTTTTTATTGTGCGCTGCGTCGATTCCGTCTTGTGACAATCGTTAAAAAAGCGTTAAATTTTCTCTGTCGTCCACATATCAAGTCTGTGGGCAATCGATCACGATGCGGCTGCCGCATATGGTTAATTGCCTCCGGCAGGACCAGAGTAAGCGTTATGAAGACGTTGTCGATCGATGTCCGGCGGGCTGAACCGCATGATGCCCGAGCCATTTCGGAAGCCCACCGGCTTTCATGGCAGCATACCTATGCCGGCATCATTCCGCATCGTGCTCTGACGCAGATGATCGAGCGCCGCGGCGAAAACTGGTGGCGCAAGGCGACGCGCGGTCCGGCGACATTGCTTGTTCTGGATGTGGCAGGAACTGTGGCGGGTTATGCGACCCTCGGCCTCAATCGCGCTCGCGCATTGCCTCAGGAAGGCGAAATCTACGAGCTTTATCTGCGCCCGGAGTATCAGGGTATCGGCCTCGGAAAATTGCTTTTCGGTGAAGCCCGGCGGTTGCTGAAATCTCTCGGCTGTAACGGTATGGTCGTCTGGTGCCTGGAAGAAAATGAGACCGCAGCCGGCTTTTATCGCGACCATGGCGGTGTCGATTTCTGCGAAGGCATGGAAAATTTCGACCATAAGCAGATCAAAAAGATCGGCTTCATCTGGAACTGATTGCGGTACCGCAGTCGCTGCATCTTTCATTAGAAAAATTATATATTTTGACGCCCGCGCGCATTAAGCATTGCTTGCGAGGCATGTTGCGTTGCGTCATGAAACCGATTAACTGGCTTCGAGCAATTCAACCTCCCGGGAGTTTCCTATGCGCATCGACGCCGTTTCAATCGGTAAGAATCCACCTGAAGACGTCAACGTTATCGTCGAGGTTCCGGTCGGCGGTCATCCGATCAAGTATGAAATGGACAAGGAAGCCGGCACGCTGGTCGTTGACCGTTTCCTCTATACGCCGATGACCTACCCGGGCAACTACGGCTTCGTGCCGCATACGCTTTCCGAAGACGGCGACCCGATCGACGTGCTGATCGCCAGCACCCGTCCGCTGGTTCCGGGCTGCGTTATCAACGTGCGCCCCATCGGCGTTCTGAAGATGGAAGACAATTCCGGCAAGGACGAGAAGATCATCGCCGTCCCTTCGCCGAAGCTGACGATGCGTTATGACAAGGTGAAGGATTATACCGATCTTCCGGACATCACGCTGAAGCAGATCGAGCATTTCTTCGAGCACTATAAGGATCTGGAGCCTGGCAAGTGGGTGAAGATCTATGGCTGGGGCGACTCCAAGGAAGCAGGCGAGCTGATCCTCGAAGCCATCGAGCGCGCCAAGAAAGAAAAGGCCTGATTCCGGCCTTTGCGTAATTGCGGATGCAAAACCGCTGCACATCTTTGCCGGAATTGCTCTAGCCGAGTAGTGTTTCGAGCTTGTTGATCAAATCCTCCGGATCGCCATCGATCCGGAGGATTTTTTTGCGCGACGTATCGCCGGCAGCAAGGCTGACCAAGGACTTTGCAATACCCAAAGACTTGGCGACGAGCGCTATGAGGGCCTTGTTGGCTTTTCCCTTTTCCGGGACGGCGGTGACACGCGCCTTCAAGAACATGCCGCCTTCGCCATCTGGTTCGATACCGTCGATGGCATTCTGCCCGCCATTCGGCGTCAGCCTTACGGCAAGACGGACGTGATCACCGGAAAGCCTCCAGGGACGGCTCAAACGACCAGCGAAAATAGGAAAGGCTTGATCGGGTTGTTGAGTATGGCCTGTATGAACAGGATGATCAGCAACAGAACGATCGGAGAGATGTCGATGCCACCCAGATTGGGCAAAAAGCGGCGTATCGGCCGCAATGCAGGTTCGGTGGCGTTATAGAAGAACATACCCAGTTGGCTGACAAACTGGTTATGCGAATTGATGACATTGAATGCGTACAGCCACGAGAAAATGGCGCTGGCAATGATCACGTACCAATAGAGGTTCAAAGCCACATTGATAATCAAAAAAATGGCTTCAAGAATTCCCGCCATTACCGTCTCCAGTTCGTTGTTGACAGATATGTAGACATTGGCGATTAAACGAGCAAGGGCCGTGTGGAGACGCATGGCAAATCATGTTTAACGGGCCGCTTCGCAGGCAATTCTGCGCCCGCTCTCTCGGAAAAAGCTTCATGTCGCTTTCGCCCACCGGAGACCGTTTTGCCGCGTTCCGGCATCCGTCCTACACCCGCTTTTTCTTCGCGCGGTTTCTGCTTTCCTTCTCGCAGCAGATCGTCAGCGTCGCCGTCGGCTGGCAGATGTATGACCAGACCGGCAGCGCCATTTATCTTGGCCTGATCGGGCTTGTGCAGTTCCTGCCGTCTCTCGCGCTGATCCTAGTCACCGGTTCGGTGGCCGACCGGCACAATCGCCGTGCGATCGCCTCGATCTGCTCGCTTGTCAGCGCGCTCTGCACGCTTGCGCTCCTGGGGATGACGATTACCGGCAGCTTTTCACCAATTCCGGTTTTCGCGGTGCTGCTGATCTTCGGCATAGAACGCGCCTTCATGACGCCTGCCGTGCAGTCGCTTGCGCCGAACCTCGTGCCGGAGAAGGACCTTTCGAACGCGATCGCCTGGAATTCCTCCTCATGGCAGCTTGCGGCCATCACCGGCCCCGTGCTCGGCGGTCTGCTTTACGGCGTCAGCGCTTCGACGGCCTATATGGTCGCAGTCATCTTTTCTGCGCTGGGCGCGATCCTGCTCTACACGATCCCGAAACCGCCGCAGAAGACGACGGGTGAAGCCAAGAACTGGGACATGATCCTCGGCGGTTTCCGTTATATAAGGGAAGAGAAGGTGGTGCTTGGGGCCATCTCGCTGGATCTCTTCGCCGTTCTCTTGGGCGGCGCCACCGCGCTGATGCCGATCTTTGCGCGTGATATCCTGACGCTCGGGCCCTGGGGCCTCGGCCTGCTGCGTTCGGCGCCGGGCGTGGGCGCCATCATCATGGCGATCTTCCTTGCCGCCTATCCGCTGAAGCACAAGGCCGGCCTGTATATGTTCATCGGCGTGGCGATTTTCGGCGTTGGTACTATCGTGTTCGGATTCTCGACCAATACCGAGGTTTCCATCGCAGCGCTCGCGATCATGGGCGCTGCGGATATGATTTCCGTCTATGTTCGCGAGAGCCTGATTGCGCTCTGGACGCCGGACCATCTGCGCGGTCGCGTAAACGCCGTCAATATGGTGTTTGTCGGCGCGTCCAATGAGCTCGGCGAGTTCCGAGCGGGCACCATGGCCTCGGCCTTTGGTGCGGTTCCGGCCGTCATCATCGGCGGGGTCGGTACGCTTGCGGTCGCTGCGCTCTGGGCAAGCGGCTTTCCGAAGCTCAGGAAGATCGATACGCTCGACGCGCCTATACGAGAAGCGCCCTAGTCGTCCTGGCCATGGTCGGCTTGCCTTCGAAGACGACATCGAGAAATTCGTCGAGCCAGGCTCTCAGCGGCGCATCGAACAACATGCGGCCTTCGAGATGTTCGCGTCCTTGCTGTGCATTCGGCAGGATGAAGCGATGGGCGCCGTGCACGACCCAGCGGTGCATCATCACCCGCGTCAGCTCCGCATGGAATTGCAGGCCCCAGGCGTTGCCATTGTAGCGGAAAGCCTGGTTGGGGTAAGCGTCGCCGGATGCCAGCAGCTCGGCGCCATGCGGCAGTTCAAATCCTTCCCGGTGGAAGTGATAGACCATCTTCGGCCAGCGCATCAGCAGCCGGCCCTTCTCCGTCGTATGGAGTGGATACCAGCCAATCTCGGTAGACCCGTCGCAATTGGCCGCGACCTTGCTGCCGAGTTGGCGCGCCAGCATCTGTGCGCCGAGGCAGATGCCGAGATAGGGACGGTTTTCCCTGAGGGGGATTTCCAGCCAGTCGATCTCCGCCTTGACGAATTCATCGGGATCGTTGGCGCTCATCGGGCCGCCGAAGACCACTGCACCCGCATGGTCGTCGAGCGTCGAGGGCAGCCGGTCGCCAAGCACGGGGCGCCGGATATCGAGGTCGTAGCCTTTCTCGACAAGAAGTTGGCCAACACGGCCGGGGCTTGAGCGCTCCTGATGAAGAATGATGAGAATGGGACGCTTGTCGCGTCTCACTATCCTGTCAGTCGCCATCGTCCTGCACCACCTGTGCGTTTGTCACTCGTGCCGCCGCCTCCTGCCGCTTCTGAATACGCTCACGAGAGGACACCCCCAGGAGATCGGCGATCCGCCAGATCACATGGTCTTCCATCTCGCTGCGCTCGCCGTCGGCATAGACGATATCCCAGAGAATGCCGATCAGCTCCAGACGCTGCTCGGTATTGAGATGTCTCTTTAGATCGGAGGTGAAGCGGAAATAATCAACTGCCGTGCTTTCGGCTTCCAGCCCCGCGGCCATCAAGGCGTCGAGCTGTTTGCCGTCGAGCGCGTATTGCTCCTTCAGAAGCTTGCGCAGCCGCTTCTTCTCGCTGTCCTTGATCTGGCCGTCGGCCTCCATGACCTGCATACAGAGCGCGGCCACCGCGATGCGAGGGTCATCGGGCGCAAAGCCTGATTTCGGGCGGTCGGCGGTCAGATTTTGGAAGAATGCCTGAAAGCGTTCGAACATGCGGTTTTTGTTCCATTTCAGAAAAGGCGGAGTCGCGTCTTGGTTTCCGGCTCCATCTTGGGATCGCGCACGCCGGGGTCATCCGGCAGGCCACCAAAGAAGGGCTTTGGTTCAGACGCAGCAGGAGCCGGTCGGGAGGTGGACGGTTCATTGGCTTTTGCCGGTGTAGGGGCCGGAGGTGCTGGCCGCACGGCTTCCGCAATCGTTGCGGCTCGTTCCAGCTCGATAATGCGGTGGTCGTTGACCACGCTTTCCGGCCGGGTATGGCGCAGCGGCGGCAAGGTCTTCAGCGCCGTTTCGATCGGGGCGGTCGACCCTTCCTCGACTGGTCCTTCGAGCTGGCCGAAAGGTGCCTTCCACTCGAAGGCGTCGAGACGACCGGTCACCGGCGAGACCGGCAACCATTTGTCGGAAACGAAACCATCGGCAACCCAGGCCGGATCGCGCGGCGCTTTCAGCGCCTGTGCCAGCCAATGGCGCACGCGACCCTGATCGCCGGTCTCTGCTTCCTCGATGTCTGCAAGCAGCAGAAAGGCTGCCTCGCGGGGTTCGATACGGGCGGCTGCTTCCGCCTTGGCACGCGCCTTGGCGAATTGCTGTGCATCGAGTGCGGCCTGTGCGACGACGAGGAGAGATTCGACATTGTTCGGCCGCATGCCTTCCAGCCGCTCGGCGCGCTTCAGGCGATCGAGTGTCGAATCGCCGCTGCGGGCGCGGACATAGACGCGACCGATCTCGGGATGTGGCGCGGCCTTCCATGCCTGTTCGAGAATGGAGGCAGCCTTCCGTATGCCGTTCTCGCGGAACAGCGCCTTTGCGGCGATAAGCGCGGCGGGCACGAAATCGGCTGAAAGCTTCAGCGCCTGGAGGGCATCGTCACGAGCGCCGGCGGCATTGCTTTCCAGCTTGTCATCGGCGCGCGCCGTCAGCAGCACTGCATGCAGACGGTTGGCCTCCGCCTTTTCGACAACCTTGGCGGCCTTCTGCTGTTCCAGCAGGCGGATGGCGTCGTCCCAACGGCCGGACTGGCTGCGATATTCGAGCGTTGCCTGTGCTGCCCACGGCAGGTATGGCGCATTGTCGGCCGCTTTTTCCGCGTATTGGCGGGCTGCTTCGTTTGCGCCGAGACGCCTGGCCTCCAGGTAAAGGCCCCGCAAGCCAAGCTCCCGAGTCTCCGGATCGTTGGCCATCGCTTCGAACTTGGAGCGTGCCTCGTCGTAGCGGCCTTCGATGAGCGCCGCCTGTGCTTCCAAAAGATTGATCAGCGGTTCCTGATCGGCGCGGATAAGACCGCGCGAGCGGGCCGCCATCTTGCGGGCGAGCAGGGCATTGCCGGCGCCAGCTGCAATGAGGCCGGTCGACAGCGCCTGGTAACCGCGGTCGCGTTTACGGGCGCGAAAGAAGCGCGTCACCGAGTGCGGAGAGGTCCATATCAGTCGGACGAACCACCAGGCCACCATGACGGCAGCGATCAGCGCAATGATGGCGCTTGCCGCCACGATCAGCTTGGTCTGGTAGATCTGGCCTTCCCAGATCAGCGACAGATCGCCGGGACGATCGGCAAGCCAGGAGAAACCATATGCGAGAACGAGGACGAGGAGCGCGAAGATAACCAGGCGGACCATACTCATCCTTCCTTGCCGGTGCCGGAAACGGCCTTCGAGAGAGCGCCGCCAACGAGATCCTCGACGCGGATACGAGCTTCGAGCGACTGCTTGAAGGCGGCGGAAGCCTGCTTGGCAGCAGCAGGCAGGCTGTTCCATTCAGTGGCTGCACCGGGCAGATCGCCGTTCTTCACCTTGTCCTCCATGCGCGCGGCGATCGCCTCAACGCTTTCGCCTTCGACATTTCCGACGGGGCGGACCGAAACCAGGGATTTGGCGCTCGACATCAGCCGGTCGGACCAGCTCTGGTTGGGATCGGGCTGGTTGACGGACTCGACGATCGCTGCGGCAACATCGGGAACCTGACGGATGAGCTCGGCGCGGGAGGGCACGCCGGTTTCGGCAAAGCCGCGCAGATCGGTTGCAGCGGGATCATCGGGTGCTACGCCGGCAAATGTATCGAGTTCGGCGATGAAAGGGCCGCCGCGGTCGATCGCGGCCTTGAGCGCTGCGGCTGCGATAGCCCGGGCGACGGCGACGTCTTCGCGCGGTTCGTTCAGCTTCTTTTCGGCTTCGGCGAGCCGGCTGGAAAGATCGGCGCCGTTGGAGGCCTGTTGTTCGGTGGTCTGCGTAAGGCTCGTCTTCAACTGCTCGATCTGAGCAGTCAGATCTGCAATCTTCTGGTTGAGCGCTTCAACACCGCCAGGCTCGGTCGATGTGCCCGATGCCGGTGTCTGGGGAGCCGCTTCGAGAGCGGCGACGCGCTTTTCGAGAGCACTTGTATCGGCGGCCGGCGGCGGATTGGCGGCAAGGCTTGCGACCGATTGCTTGAGCCCTTCGATCTCGCCGGCGAGATCGGCCATATCGGCTGAATTCGTCTGCGAGGTGGAGGAACCCGGCAGATAACCGGCATATTGAATGGCTCCGGCGCCGAGCAGTGCGACAAGGCCGCCGAAAATGCCCGCGGCGATCAGACCCGAAGTGACCGCTCCCTTCTGCGGCGGCGGCGGTTGCAGCGGTTCCGAGAGCGGGGGTTCCTTGGAGAAGGATCCATCCTGCGCGCCGGCGGCGCGTTCGCTCTCGTGTTCGGACAGCGGTTCACCCGCGGCTTCTGCGGCGGAGACGGCCTCGGCGACAGGCGTATCATCGATGGCTTGTGTGGCTTCTTCAGCAGGCTTTTCAGGATCAGTCGCCGAGGCGAAGTCCTGCGCGTCCAGGTCAATCGTGACCGGCTTGTCGGAGCTCTTCGAGTGGCGTGGCGGATTTCCCGATACCATGAGGTCCTCATTATCCTGCATTGCAACGAAACTAGACAGGGACGGCAGTTAAGGGAAGAGGTTAGATCAAATTTGGGCGGCTAAAGCCTTCAAAGCAGCGACAAAAGGCTTTTTTCATCCGGCATCGGCGAAATCTCCAAGGCTGTGCTCAAAAGAGATGGAACAGCTTCCGCTACAGTGTTGCTGAGACAAATGAGACGGATTTTCGGCAGCTGCAATAAAAGGGACTCTACCTGCGGGATCTGAAAGAAATTTGCGGCCGTTTGACGGGAGTAGAAAAGAACAGCATCAGGAGGATTGCGCGTGAGGAAGGTGGCGACCGTCCCGGGGGCGAGAGCGATAGATTCCATCCGGTAACATTCTGCCACTGAGAACTGACGCCCCAGCTCGGTCAGCCGCGTCTCGAAGGCCTCGGCACGCGGAAGGCCGGCGAGATAGACAAGCCCGCCGGTATTGTTTGCCGCGATCAACTCGGCCAGTTCGCGGCCGCTGCCGGACGACGTCGTGACGGAGCGGAATCCCAGCTTGCGGGCCTCCTCAGCCGTCGTCTGGCCGACGGCAAAGAGACGGCGCGAAAGGTGGGGTGTCAGCGCGTCATCCAGAGATTGTAGCGTGCGCACCGCCTCCGCGCTCGTTATCGCTATCGCCCCAGTGGTTGTTTCCAGAGCCTGAAGAGCGGCTGCCGCATCGTGAATGGGACGGGTCAGCGGCAGCAATAGTGGCTCGTGGCCTAGCTCGCGTAAACGTTGAGCGGTTCGCTCGCCCGAATGTGCCGGACGGGTGACGAGCACTCGCATGCCGGCTAGCTCCAGTCCTCAAAGAAGCTGCTTCCTGCTCTTGCGCGGACATCCTGTCCGGCGCGGGTGCCGAGTGCAGCGGCATCGCGGCGATTGCCATCTATGGTGATCGCATGCTGATGGCGGCCGTCAGGGGTAATGATGAGACCCGAGAAACGGATCTGATCACCCTCGCAGATGGCGTAACCGCCAATTGGCGTGCGACAGGAGCCATCGAGGGCGGCAAGGAATGCGCGTTCGCAGGAGACCGTGTCGAAGGTCGGCGGATCGTTGATCGGCGTCAGCAGTTCGTCGATCCTGTTGTCGCCGATACGGCTCTCGATACAGATTGCGCCCTGTGCGGGTGCCGGCGGGAAGCTATCGGGGTCGAGGATATCGGTGATCACCTCGACCTTGCCAAGACGCTTGAGGCCCGCAAGCGCCAGAAGCGTCGCGTCGACCTGACCTTCCTGCAGCTTGCGCAGGCGCGTGTCCACAAGGCCGCGGAAAGTGATGACGTTGATATCCGGCCGCATGCGGCGAATGAGCGCCTGACGGCGAAGCGAGGATGAGCCGACGGTTGCGCCATGGGGCAGGTCGATCAGCTTCGGAGCGGTGCGGCCGACGACCGCGTCGCGAATGTCTTCACGCGGCAGATAGGCCGAGAGACAGAGACCTTCTGGCAGGTTGGTCGGCATGTCCTTGCTCGAATGCACGGCAAAATCGAGATCGCCGGCTGTAAGCTGCTGCTCGAGCTCTTCCGTGAAAAGTCCTTTGCCGCCGATCTCGGCCAGCGAACGGTCGGTAATGCGGTCGCCCTTGGTCGTCAGAACGACGATTTCGAACATTTTCTCGGGGAGATTGTGGGCTGCCATCAGCCGATCGCGGGCTTCGTGCGCCTGTGCGAGCGCCAGCGGGCTGCCGCGCGTGCCGATACGGAAAGGTTTTGTTTGCATCCGCTTTGTTCCGTTGTTACCGGAGTTCTCGTAAACAGGTTTAACCCCTATCGCAATCAACGAACAGATTTCATGGCTCCCTTTCTGCGCATCCTCGGCATCGAGACAAGCTGCGACGAGACCGCCGTTGCGGTCGTCGAGCGCGATGCCGAAGGCCGCTCCAATGTCCTGTCGGATGTCGTTCTTTCCCAGCTCGACGAGCATAGCGCCTATGGTGGCGTGGTGCCGGAGATTGCGGCCCGCGCCCATGTCGAAGCGCTGGACGAGCTGATTGACGAAGCCCTGAAGCGCGCCAATGTGTCGCTCTCGGATGTCGACGCGATTGCCGCGACATCGGGGCCTGGCCTGATCGGGGGGCTGCTTGTCGGGCTGATGACCGGCAAGGCGATCGCCAAGGCGGCGGGCAAACCCCTTTATGCCGTCAACCACCTGGAAGGCCATGCGCTGACGGCGCGGCTGACGGATGGTCTTTCCTTTCCTTACTTGATGCTGCTCGTTTCCGGCGGCCATACGCAGCTCATCCTCGTGCGCGGCATCGGCGAGTACGAGCGTTGGGGCACGACGATCGACGATGCGCTGGGCGAGGCTTTCGACAAGACGGCGAAACTGCTCGGCCTTCCCTATCCCGGCGGGCCGGCGGTGGAGAGGATGGCGCAGGGTGGCAATGCCGACCGTTTCAATTTCCCGCGGCCGCTCGTTGGCGAAGCGAGGCTCGATTTTTCCTTCTCGGGCCTGAAGACGGCCGTGCGTCAGGCCGCGACCGAGATCGCGCCACTGACGGATCAGGATGTCGCCGATATCTGCGCCTCCTTCCAGAAGGCGATTTCCCGCACGATGAAAGATCGCATCGGCCGCGGCCTGCAGCGGTTCAAGGCGGAATTTCCGGACCTTCCCGAAAAGCCGGCGCTGGTGGTGGCCGGCGGCGTCGCAGCGAACCAGGAGATCCGCAGCACGCTTCAGGCGCTCTGCGACAAGAATGGCTTCCGTTTCATCGCGCCGCCTCTTCACCTCTGCACCGACAACGCCGTGATGATTGCCTGGGCCGGACTTGAGCGCATGGCGAAGGGAGTAGTGCCAGACGATCTCGATGTGCAGCCGCGCTCGCGGTGGCCGCTCGATTCCAAGGCCGGAACCGTGCTCGGATCGGGAAAGCGGGGAGCCAAGGCATGAGCGAACGGATCGCTGTGGTCGGATCGGGAGCTTTCGGTACGGCGCTTGCATCCGTCATCGCGCTCACTGGGCGCAATTCGGCAATTCTCGTCGGCCGCGATCCCGCGCTGATCGAAGATCTCAGGTCGGAACGGCTTCATGACGCTGTTCTGCCTGGCATCCCACTGCCGGAAACGCTGGAATTCTCCGCTGAGGCAGATGCGATCGCCGACGCGGGCATCGTCCTCTTTGCCATGCCGTCACAAGCGCAGGCAGACGCCGCTCGGCAATATGGTCCTTATCTGGCCAAGGATGCCGTCCTGGTCACCTGCGCAAAGGGCATCGAAAGGCAAACAGGCGCGCTATTGACTGACATGCTGGAGCGGGAATTGCCCGATCATCCGGTTGGCGTTCTCTCCGGCCCGGGCTTTGCCGCCGATATCGCCAAGGGGCTGCCGACGGCCATGGCCATCGCCGCGGCCGACATGCAGGTTGCCGAGCGGCTGGCACAGGCGATCTCCGGCCGCACTTTCCGCCTCTATGCCTCGGCAGACCGCATCGGTGTGCAGCTTGGCGGTGCGTTGAAGAATGTGCTGGCGATTGCCTGCGGTATTGTCGAAGGCGCCGGCATTGGCGATTCGGCGCGCGCGGCATTGATTGCCCGCGGGCTTGCCGAGATGTCGCGCTTCATCGTCGCCGAGGGCGGCAATGCCGATACGGCGCGCGGGCTTTCCGGCCTTGGCGATCTGGTGCTGACGGCAACCAGCCATCAGTCGCGTAACCTGCGTTTCGGCATTGCGCTCGGACGCGGCGAAAAGGTCGATCCTTCGCATGGCGAGTTGGTGGAAGGGGCCTTTGCTGCTGCAGTTGCCTCGCGACTTGCCGAGGAGCTCGGCGTCGAGATGCCGATTACCGACGCGGTTTCCGCGATCATCGACGGCAGGCTCGGCATACCCGAAGCCATCGAACAATTGATGACACGTCCGATTACGACCGAATAGGAGACAGACATGCTTTTCGCCCTTCTCTGCAAGGACAAGCCCGGCCATCTCAATGTGCGCATGGAAACGCGCGCGACCCATCTGGATTACCTGAACAAGCTGAATGCCGAAGGCAAACTTGCCATGGCTGGCCCGTTTCTCGATACGGAAGGCAAGCCGAATGGCAGTCTCGTGATTGTCCATGCCGAAACGGCTGATGATGCCACGGCGCTCGGCGCTGCCGACCCCTATGCATTGGCCGGCCTTTTCGAAAGCGTCGAGGTGAAGCCCTTCAACTGGGTCTTCAACAAGCCGGAGGCTTGAGGGCGATGGCGCATTGGCTTTATAAATCCGAGCCCGCGGCCTGGTCCTGGGAACAGCAGAAGGCGGCCGGCGAGAAGGGCACAGAATGGACCGGTGTGCGCAACTACCTTGCGCGGAACAACATGCGGGCCATGCAGATCGGCGACAAGGGTTTCTTCTACCATTCCAATGACGGGCTGGAGATCGTCGGTATCGTCGAAGTCTGCGCCCTCTCGCATCCGGATTCGACAGCGAAGGGTGACGATCGCTGGGATTGCGTCGATATCCGCGCCGTCATGGACGTGCCGAAGCCGGTGACGCTGAAGGACATCAAGGCAAACGAGAAACTGTCCAAGATGTCGCTGGTCACCTCGATGCGGCTTTCCGTGCAGCCGGTGACCGACGACGAATGGGCCGAGGTCTGCCGCATGGGCGGTTTCGACAACCCGCCGCGCTGAGCAGCTTTGAAAACTGACCCGGAAACCTTCATCCGCGCCAATACCAGCCTGCTTGCGCCGTCGCATGTGCCGGAAATCCAGCTTTATCTGGCCAGCGAAGCTCATGAGCTCTGGCTGAAAACGGAAGAGGAGCTGGAGGCGATCGGCCTGCCGCCGCCTTTCTGGGCCTTTGCCTGGGCGGGTGGTCAGGGGCTGGCGCGCTACCTTCTCGATCAGCCCGAAACGGTCAAAGGAAAGCGCATACTGGATTTCGCGAGCGGTTCCGGATTGGTGGGAATTGCCGCAAGCAAGGCTGGCGCGGCCAAGGTGACGGCCTCCGATATCGATCCGTGGTCACAGACGGCGGTGCGGCTGAATGCGGCCGCCAATTCGGTCTCGCTGGACTTCAACGAGACCGATTTGATTGGTCAGAACGTCGATGCCGATGTGGTTCTCGCAGGCGACGTTTTCTACGACAAATCCTTCGCCGGGGCGCTCGTGCCTTGGTTCGAGACGCTCGCGGCCGAGGGCAAGGACGTGCTGGTCGGCGATCCCGGGCGCACCTATTTGCCAAGGGATAGGCTGGAATTCTGCGCCGTCTATGAAGTGCCCGTCACCCGGGCGCTTGAAGACAGCGAGGTCAAGAAGACGACTGTCTGGCGGTTCAGACCTTAGGGTCTGATGACGCAGACATTGGCTTCATAAGAGCAGGGATCGTCGGCGATGCCGACATCGATCACCTTGGCCTTCGGGGCAAGGTTGCGCTCCGGCCCGGCCAGACGATAGTACCCGTCGCCGCCGACATAGGTCCCGCCATCCGTCTGATAGGCATAGGACGATCCGGCGTAGACGCCGTTGCTCCCGTAATTCTGATCATAATTCTGGGGCTGGGATGTGATGACGACGATGTTGTTGCGGCCGTAACGGCTTGTCCCCGGATAGTTGAACTGCCTGAGAAAAGGGGTGCGCGGGCGATAGCGGATGACGTTGTCACGTGTGAAATGCAGGCCACTGTCCCAGTGTGTGCGCCTGCCGAGGAAGACGCCGTCATTAAAGCCGTTGTGGCGCGGAAAGTGATGATCGAAGTGGCGTTCTCCAGCTGCGGCTGGCAGTGCTGCCAGCACCGCGATAAGAGCAAGGGCGGTCTTGGGCAGACTGGGAAACATGGACCAAACTCCGAAACGCTAACAAATCGTTAACGCCAGATTGCGCCAAAAGGCCGATGTTGTCCACGCAGGTGTGCAGTCAGGTTAAAAATAGAGCGAAAGAGACGAGTTTCGCGGCCGTGAAAACTTCCCGGTAACGCGAATCGATTAAATTAAAAGCAGGCAGCAATTATGCTTGTCGTCAGGGGTTTCGGTGATTAAACGTCGAGATTGATGCAACGCACACAGAATTTTGTCATTCGTGTGGTTGACTGAGAATGCCCCTGACATCAAGGGCAAAGAGAAGACGCCGCGAGGTTCTGATGGCGAATGTGACAAACCGGCCCCTGTCGCCGCATCTGCAAATTTACAAGCCAATCCCCACCATGGTCATGTCGATCGTTCACCGTATCACCGGTGGCGCTCTCTATTTCGGCACGCTGCTGATTGCCTGGTGGCTGATCGCGGCCGCCACCGGCCAGGCCTATTACGACTGGGCCAACTGGGTGCTTGGCAGCATTATCGGCAAGCTTGTCCTGCTCGGTTACACCTGGGCATTGATCCACCACCTGCTCGGCGGCTTCCGCCACTTCATGTGGGACCTTGGACATGGCTTCGAGAAGGAATTCTCGACCAAGCTCGCAATCGCCAATATCATCGGATCGCTCTGTCTGACCGTGCTGGTCTGGGTGATCGGCTTCATCATTCGCTTCTGAAGGTCGCACTCATGGATATGCGCACTCCTCTGGGCAAGGTTCGCGGCCTCGGCTCCGCCAAGGAAGGCACCGATCATTTTTGGCGCCAGCGCCTGACGGCCGTCGCCAATGTGCCCCTCATCATCTTCTTCGCCATCTTCATGATCGTCTATGCCGGCGCGCCTTATGCCGACGTGGTTCGAGCACTGTCGAACCCGTTCGTCGCCGTCATCATGGGCCTGATGGTCATCTCCGGCACCATCCATATGAAGCTCGGCATGCAGGTCATCATCGAGGACTACGTTCACGGCGAGATCGGCAAGTTGCTGCTGCTGATGCTGAATACGTTCTTTGCGGTGCTGATCGCAGGCCTCTGTCTCTTCGCCATTCTGAAAATCGCATTCGTAGGATAACCGTATCATGGCAACGTCTTCACCCGCTCAGAATGGGAAGGCCTACACCTATGTCGACCATTCCTATGACGTGATCGTCGTCGGCGCCGGCGGCGCCGGTCTGCGCGCCACGCTCGGCATGGCCGAACAGGGCTTCCGCACGGCCTGCATCACCAAGGTATTCCCGACCCGCTCGCACACGGTTGCCGCCCAAGGCGGTATTGCCGCCTCGCTGCAAAACATGACGCCCGATAGCTGGCAGTGGCACCTCTACGATACCGTCAAGGGTTCCGACTGGCTCGGCGACGTCGATGCCATGCAGTATCTGACCATGGAAGCGCCGAAGGCGGTCTATGAGCTCGAGCATTACGGCGTGCCCTTCTCGCGTAACGAGGAAGGCAAGATCTACCAGCGCCCGTTCGGCGGTCACATGCAGAATTTCGGCGAAGGCCCGCCGGTACAGCGCACCTGCGCCGTTGCCGACCGTACCGGCCATGCCATCCTTCATACGCTTTACGGCCAGTCGCTGCGCAACAACGCCGAGTTCTTCGTCGAATACTTTGCGCTTGACCTGATCATGTCCGACGACGGCAGCCGCTGCACCGGCGTTGTCGCCTGGTGTCTCGACGACGGCACGATCCATCGCTTCGCCGCCAAGATGGTGGTGCTGGCGACCGGCGGTTACGGTCGTGTCTATTTCTCGGCAACCTCTGCCCATACGTGCACCGGTGACGGCGGCGGTATGATCGCGCGTGCGGGCCTGCCGCTGCAGGACATGGAATTCGTGCAGTTCCACCCGACCGGCATCTACGGCTCAGGCTGTCTGATCACCGAAGGCGCTCGTGGCGAGGGCGGCTACCTCGTCAACTCCGAAGGCGAGCGCTTCATGGAGCGTTATGCGCCGTCGGCCAAGGACCTCGCCTCGCGCGATGTCGTTTCGCGCTGCATGACGCTGGAAATCCGTGAAGGCCGCGGTGTCGGCAAGAACAAGGACCACATCYTCCTGCATCTCGACCATCTCGATCCGGCCGTGCTGCATGAGCGCCTGCCGGGTATTTCCGAGAGCGCAAAGATCTTCGCCGGCGTCGATGTGACCCGCGAGCCGATCCCGGTTCTGCCGACCGTCCATTACAATATGGGCGGTATTCCCACGAACTATTGGGGTGAGGTGTTGAACGCCGACAGCTCCAACCCGGAACGTATCATCCCCGGCCTGATGGCCGTCGGTGAAGCCGGCTGCGCCTCGGTTCACGGCGCAAACCGTCTTGGCTCCAACTCGCTGATCGACCTCGTGGTCTTCGGCCGTGCTGCGGCGATCCGTGCTGGCGAGATCATTGATCGCGACGCACCGGTGCCGGCGCTGAACAAGGCTGCCTGCGACAAGATCATGGACCGTTTCGACGGCCTGCGTTACGCCAGTGGCGGCACGCCGACGGCGGTGCTGCGCGAGAAGATGCAGCGCGCCATGCAGGAAGACGCAGCCGTGTTCCGCACCCAGGAATCGCTGGAATCCGGCTGCCGCCGTCTTTCGGAAATCTGGGGCGAACTCAAGGACATCAAGGTCACCGACCGCTCGATGATCTGGAATTCCGACCTCGTCGAGACGCTGGAACTGCAGAACCTGATGGCAAACGCCATCACGACGATCTACGGCGCCGAAGCCCGCAAGGAAAGCCGCGGTTCGCACGCCCGCGAAGACTACACGTCAGGTCCGTTCGCAGGCCGCGACGACGTCAACTGGCGCAAGCACACGCTGGCCTGGGTGAACGAGGCGGGCGACGTGAAGCTCGACTACCGGCCTGTCCACACCGACCTCATCGCAGACGGCATCGATCCCCACAAGATCGAGCCGAAGGCCCGCGTATACTGATCAGAGGAACCTGACATGGTTGAACTCGCTCTCCCTAAAAACTCCCAGATGCGCGAAGGCAAGGTGTGGCCGAAGCCGGCGGGTGCCAAGAACACCCGCGAGTTCCGCGTCTATCGTTGGAGCCCGGATGACGGCCAGAACCCGTCGATCGACACATTCTACATCGATGTCGATGATTGCGGACCGATGGTTCTCGATGCGCTTCTTTACATCAAGAACAAGATCGATCCGACGCTGACGCTGCGCCGTTCCTGTCGTGAAGGCATCTGCGGTTCCTGCGCGATGAACATCGACGGCACGAACACGCTCGCCTGCACCAAGGGGATGGACGACATCAAGGGCACGGTGAAGATCTACCCGCTGCCGCATATGCCTGTCGTCAAGGATCTGGTTCCCGATCTCAGCAATTTCTATGCGCAGCATCGTTCGATCGAGCCTTGGCTGAAGACGGTTTCGCCGACGCCAGCCAAGGAATGGAAGCAGAGCCACGAAGACCGTCAGAAGCTCGACGGCCTCTATGAGTGCATTCTCTGCGCCTGCTGCTCGACCTCCTGTCCGAGCTACTGGTGGAACGGCGACCGTTATCTCGGACCGGCCGTCCTGCTCCAGGCCTATCGCTGGCTGATCGACTCCAGAGACGAAGCGACCGGCGAACGCCTCGACAATCTCGAGGATCCGTTCCGCCTTTATCGTTGCCACACGATCATGAACTGCGCGCAGACCTGCCCGAAGGGGCTGAACCCGGCCAAGGCGATCGCCGAAATCAAGAAGATGATGGTTGAGCGTCGCGTGTGAGTGCTGACGCTTCAGCCGGCATCGAAGGTTTTGATCCCGAGGCGGTCGCCGAAATCCGTTCGCGGCTTGCCTCTGTCAAACAACAGGGTATCCGCATCGGTTTTGCGATCGAAAGCGGAAGCCGTGCCTGGGGCTTTCCCTCACCCGACAGCGATTATGATTGCCGTTTCGTCTATGTCCGTCCGGTCGCCGACCATATCGGACTGATCTCGCATCGGGATGTGATCGAGTTTCCGATCGTTGGTGATATCGACACTGGCGGTTGGGATCTGCGCAAGGCGCTGCTGCTCGCCCTCAAAGGCAATGCCGTTGTCGTCGAATGGGTAAAATCGCCAATCGCTTATGAAGAGGAGCCCGGATTTCGCAGCCGTCTTTCCAACGTGCTTGACGAGATCATGTTGCCGCCGAAGGTCGCGCTGCACTATGTCGGTCTGCTGCGCAGTCACTGGCAGACACATGGGGACGGTCCGATAAGGCTCAAGAAGCTGCTTTATGCGATCCGTCCGGCAATTGCGCTCGAATGGATGCACTCGAATGGGTTTCAGAAACTGCCGCCGATGAACATGATGCAATGTCTGGCCGCAGTCACCATCGATGAGGACTTGCGCAAGGCGATTCATGAATTGGTGATCGTCAAAGGCCAGACGCGCGAGATGGGCGAGGGCCTGCCGCCCAAGCGCATCCAGTCCTTTCTCGCGGCATCAATTGAGCGTTATCAGGACCTCGCCGAGCAAATCAAACTTGATCAGGGAGCGGACGCCCGGGCACAACACCTTGCTGACATATTTTACCAGCAAGAAGTCCGGCGAGCGGTTGGTTGAATTGTGCCGGCTTCGCCATAGGTGTCTCGAAGGCTGATTTGTATTGTGCTGACTTGATTAACCAAAGTGAAATACGGTAATTCGAACCCAGAATTGAAATATCTCTGCGGTTGAGGCGGACATTCGGGAGCTTGATGATGCAGTTGCGATATGTGGTGACGGGTCTAACGGCCGCTCTGGCCTTGGCGGGATGCCAGCGCACCTCATATGATTACAGCAGTAACAGTGCGCCTCCGCCGCTGACGGCGCAGCCGGTACCTTCCGTACAGGGCGGCCAGCTGCCTCCTCCGGCCGGGCAGTTTCCTGCCGCCCCGACCTCGACGGCGCCGATGGCGGGTGTCCAGCCCGGTGGTGCTGCACCAGCGACTTCGCTTGATGTCACCAAGGAATCGATGGTCGGCAGCTGGCGTGTCAACGGCACCTGCGACATGTTCCTGACGCTCACCAATCTCGGCAGCGGATCGCGCGGCGGTACGCGCGGCTGCGTTGGCGAGTTGACGGCCATGGGCTCCTGGGAAGTGTCCGGCAAGCAGGTTCTGCTCAAGGACCGCAGCGGCAACCAGATCGGTTCCGTCTACAAGGTCGCCGACAACAGCTTCAATGGCCAGACCTCGACCGGGCAGCCGATCACCCTCAGCCGGTAAGTCAGTCCGGCGGGGTTCCGCCGGTTACGCATAGGCGGACAAGCCCTCATGCAGCCAATGCCAGACTATTCGCTCAGCGTCACCGAGCAGCTCAAATCGCTGACCGCATCGGGGACGTTGCAGGTTGATTCTGCCCAGATGGATGTGGCCAAGTGCCTCGACCGGATACTTGCCGCTCTCAAGCAGAAGCGGCCTGCGGCCAAGAGCAGCGCACTCGGTTGGTTATTCGCATCCAAGAAGAAGGCGGAGGCCGGCATCAAGGGCCTCTATATCCATGGCAGCGTCGGGCGCGGCAAGACGATGCTCATGGACATGTTCTTCCAGATGGCGCCATGCCGGAAAAAGCGGCGCGCGCATTTTCATGAGTTCATGGCCGATGTGCACAATCGCATCGCCGCCCATCGGCAGAAGCTGAAGAACGGCGAAACGAAGCAGGCCGATCCTATGCCGCCTGTCGCCGCCGCTCTTTTCGAGGAAGCGGAGCTGCTCTGCTTCGACGAATTCACCGTCACCGATATCGCCGATGCGATGATCCTGTCGCGGCTGTTTTCCGAGCTTTTTGCGCGCGGCTGCGTGCTGGTGGCGACCTCGAATGTCGAGCCAGACAATCTCTACAAGGATGGCCTCAATCGCGGGCTCTTCCTGCCCTTTATCGATCTCCTGAAGAAGCATGTCGAGATCGTCACGCTCGATTCGCCGACCGATTACCGGATGGAGAAGCTGAACAGCCAGCCAGTCTATCTCGTGCCGATCGATGAGCGCACCGACATGGCGATGGATGCGTCATGGACGCAGGCGCTGCACGGCCGCAAGGCCTTGCCGACGGAGATCGCTATGAAGGGACGAGCGATCGATGTGCCGCTCGCCGTCGATCGCATGGCGCGCTTCTCCTTCTCGGATCTCTGCGAAAAACCGCTGGGCGCTGCCGATTTCCTGGCCATCGCCGAGCGCTTCGATACGATCTTCCTTGATCACATTCCCTTGCTAGGCCCTGAAAAGCGGAACCAGATCAAGCGCTTCATCATTCTGATCGATACGTTCTACGATCACGGCGTCCGCCTTTGCGTTTCCGCTGCCGCCATGCCTGAAGATCTGCTCGCCGAAAGGCGCGGAACCGAAGGTTTTGAATTCGATCGCACGGTGTCTCGCCTTTTCGAAATGAGAAGCGCCGAATATCTCGCAGCGCATCATCAACAGCGGGCTGCCGAGTAACACTTTGGTGACAATTGATCTTACGTTTACGTAAGAATTTTAATATCTAAACGATTGAAATTGCTGCACCAAAAATAATGCATTGCCATTTTTTGGCTTTAGGTCTATGCGATTGCGACATTGGGCGATGCCCGCGCGTCGCCCGACGGATTTTGATCGCAAAGGAAAAGCGAAATGGCGCGTAACAAGATCGCACTCATCGGTTCTGGCATGATTGGTGGCACGCTGGCGCATCTCGCCGGCCTGAAGGAGCTGGGCGATATCGTTCTCTTCGACATTGCCGACGGCATTCCCCAGGGCAAGGGTCTCGATATCGCACAGTCCTCCCCGGTCGAAGGCTTCGACGCCAACCTGACCGGCGCCAGCGACTATTCCGCCATCGAAGGCGCTGACGTCTGCATCATCACTGCCGGTGTTCCGCGCAAGCCGGGCATGAGCCGCGACGACCTTCTCGGCATCAACCTCAAGGTCATGGAGCAGGTCGGCGCCGGCATCAAGAAGTATGCCCCGAACGCTTTCGTGATCTGCATCACCAACCCACTCGACGCCATGGTCTGGGCGCTGCAGAAGTTCTCCGGCCTTCCGGCCAACAAGGTCGTCGGCATGGCCGGCGTTCTCGACTCCTCGCGCTTCCGTCTTTTCCTCGCCAAGGAATTCAACGTTTCCGTTCAGGACGTCACGGCCTTCGTTCTTGGCGGCCACGGCGACACGATGGTGCCGCTCGCCCGCTATTCGACCGTCGGCGGCATTCCGCTGACCGACCTCGTCACGATGGGCTGGGTCACCAAGGAACGCCTCGAAGAAATCATCCAGCGCACTCGTGACGGCGGCGCCGAAATCGTCGGCCTTTTGAAGACCGGTTCGGCCTATTACGCTCCGGCTGCTTCTGCGATCGAAATGGCTGAATCCTACCTCAAGGACAAGAAGCGCGTTCTGCCCTGCGCTGCTCACCTGACCGGCCAGTACGGCGTCAAGGACATGTATGTCGGCGTTCCCACCGTTATCGGTGCCGGTGGCGTCGAGCGCATCATCGAGATCGATCTCAACAAGACCGAGAAGGAAGCCTTCGACAAGTCCGTCGGCGCTGTCGCCGGTCTTTGCGAAGCCTGCATCAACATCGCGCCCGCTCTCAAGTAATCGGTGCGCTGACGTTATCGAAATAGGGATAAACCCATGAACATTCATGAATATCAGGCCAAGGCTCTGCTGAAGGGCTATGGCGCGCCGGTCGCGCAGGGTGTGGCTATCCTCAAGGTTGAAGAAGCCGAGGCTGCCGCCAAGTCGCTTCCCGGTCCACTTTATGTGGTCAAGAGCCAGATCCATGCGGGCGGCCGCGGCAAGGGCAAGTTCAAGGAACTCGGCCCGGATGCCAAGGGCGGCGTTCGTCTCGCCAAGTCGATCGACGAAGTCGTTGCTCATGCCAAGGAAATGCTCGGCAATACGCTGGTGACCGCACAGACCGGTGAAGCCGGCAAGCAGGTCAACCGCCTCTATATCGAAGATGGCGCCGACATTGCCCGCGAACTCTATTGCTCGCTCCTGGTCGACCGCTCGGTCGGCAAGGTGGCCTTCGTGGTATCGACCGAAGGCGGCATGGACATCGAAGCTGTCGCCCACGACACGCCTGAGAAGATCCACACGATCGCGATCGATCCGGAAGCAGGCGTTACGGCTGCCGACGTTGCCGCGATCTCGAAGGCGCTGCAGCTCGATGGCGCGGCCGCAGAAGATGCCAAGACGCTCTTCCCGGCGCTCTACAAGGCGTTTGGCGAAAAGGACATGGCCCTGCTCGAGGTCAATCCGCTGATCGTCATGAAGGACGGCCATCTGCGCGTCCTCGATGCCAAGATGTCTTTCGACGGCAACGCTCTTTTCCGTCATGACGACGTCAAGACACTACGCGACGAGACGGAAGAAGACGCCAAGGAAATCGAAGCCTCCAAGTGGGATCTCGCCTACGTGGCGCTCGACGGCAACATCGGCTGCATGGTCAACGGTGCTGGCCTTGCCATGGCGACGATGGACATCATCAAGCTCTACGGCAAGGAGCCGGCGAACTTCTGCGACGTCGGCGGTGGTGCCGGCAAGGAGAAGGTTGCTGCGGCCTTCAAGATCATCACGGCAGACCCCAAGGTCGAAGGCATTCTCGTCAACATCTTCGGCGGCATCATGAAGTGCGATGTAATTGCCGAGGGCGTCATTGCCGCGGTCAAGGAAGTCGGTCTCAAGGTTCCGCTCGTCGTGCGCCTCGAAGGCACCAATGTCGAGCTCGGCAAGAAGATCCTGAACGAGTCGGGTCTGGCGATTACGGCTGCCGACGATCTGGATGACGCGGCCAAGAAGATTGTCGCTGCGATCAACGGTTGAGAACGGCCATGGCTTCCCAGTCCACGCCCAGTGCTGCTCATTTCCGCCTGGAGGCCTTTGCCGGCCTCTGGGAAGGGGAAGAGCATGTCGCGGCTTCGGCCTGGACGAAGGAAGGCAAAGCCAGCGCTTCGCTCTCTGGCGAGGCGCTATTCGGCGGCTTCTTCGTCGAGCAGTCCTACCGCCAGATGCGTGACGGAGAAATTTCCTTCGAAGCCCGCAATGTTTTTGGCTTCGACGGTTCGGACCAGAGCTACAAGCTCTACCAGTTCGACAGCGTCGGTTTTGCTCCGCCCTCACCGGCTTCCGGCGCGTGGAATGGCAATGAACTGGTGCTGATGAAGGCTTCGCCGCGCGGCAGACAGCGCACCGTATTCACATTTGAAAATGAAGACTGCTACCGGATGGGCGTCAGCTTTTCGCCTGCAGGCAGCGATACTTGGCAGGAGGTCGTCAGCGGCACCTATCGTCGCGCGTCCCTCACGTCTTCCAACCTCTCCTAAACAAAGGCCTCGCATGTCCATTCTCGTCAACAAAGACACCAAGGTTCTGGTTCAGGGCCTCACCGGCAAGACCGGCACGTTCCACACCGAACAGGCGCTCGCTTACTACGGTACGCAGATGGTCGGTGGTATTCACCCGAAGAAGGGTGGCGAAACCTGGACCGGCTCCAAGGGCGAAAGCCTGCCGATCTTCGCAACTGTTGCCGAGGGCAAGGAAAAGACCGGCGCCAAGGCGTCCGTCATCTATGTTCCGCCGGCAGGTGCCGCCGATGCGATCATTGAAGCGATCGACGCCGAGATCCCGTTCATCACCTGCATCACCGAAGGCATCCCGGTCATGGACATGGTTCGCGTCAAGGCCCGCCTCGACCGTTCCAAGTCGCGCCTGCTCGGACCGAACTGCCCGGGCATCCTGACGCCGGAAGAATGCAAGATCGGAATCATGCCGGGCTCGATCTTCCGCAAGGGTTCTGTTGGTATCGTTTCCCGCTCGGGAACGCTGACCTACGAAGCCGTCTTCCAGACTTCCAATGAAGGTCTCGGCCAGACGACGGCTGTCGGCATCGGCGGCGACCCGGTCAAGGGCACCGAATTCATCGACGTGCTCGAAATGTTCCTGGCCGACGAAGCCACGACCTCGATCATCATGATCGGCGAAATCGGCGGCTCGGCCGAAGAAGACGCGGCACAGTTCCTCAAGGACGAAGCCAAGAAGGGCCGCAAGAAGCCGATGGCCGGCTTCATCGCAGGCCGTACCGCGCCGAAGGGCCGCACCATGGGCCATGCCGGTGCTGTGGTTTCCGGCGGCAAGGGCGACGCGGAATCGAAGATCGCGGCAATGGAATCGGCAGGCATCAAGGTGTCGCCATCTCCGGCTCGCCTCGGCAAGACGCTGGTTGAAGTCCTCAAGGGCTAATCCAACTTATATACCCCGGGCGGAGGAGCGGCATCCCGGCCTCCGCCCGGCTCTTCATTTCAAAGCGGATGCGCCGCGGACAGGCGGCAATCGGAATGCGGCAGCCGGCGATGAAGCCGGCAAATTCATCTAAGTCAGGAGGCGGGCGGAAGCGTCCGCGTAACACCATGGCACGGCAAGAAGCCAACGAGCAATTTCAGATCACCTCGTTTTTGGATGGCGCCAACGCTGCCTATATCGAGCAGCTCTACGCCCGTTATGAAGACGATCCCAACTCGGTAGACGACCAGTGGCGGTCTTTCTTCAAGGCGCTTGAAGAAGACCCCGCTGATGTGAAGAAGGCGGCCAAGGGCGCTTCCTGGCGCAAGAAGAACTGGCCGCTGCAGGCAAGCGGCGATCTGGTCTCGGCGCTGGATGGCGACTGGGGCATCGTCGAAAAGGTCATCGAGACCAAGGTCAAGGCGAAGGCCGAAGCCGCTGGCCAGCCGGCAAATGCAGCCGATGTGCTGCAGGCGACGCGCGATTCCGTCCGCGCCATCATGATGATCCGCGCCTATCGCATGCGTGGCCACCTGCATGCCAAGCTTGATCCGCTCGGCATCGCCGCCCCGGTGGATGATTATCACGAGCTTGCGCCTGAAAATTACGGTTTCACGGCTGCAGACTACGATCGCAAGATCTTTATCGACAACGTGCTCGGTCTCGAATACGCGACCATTCGCGAGATGATCGAGATTCTCGAGCGCACCTATTGCTCGACGCTCGGCGTCGAATTCATGCATATCTCCAATCCGGAAGAAAAGGCATGGATTCAGGAACGTATCGAAGGTCCGGATAAGGGCGTTGCCTTCTCGGCCGAAGGCAAGAAGGCGATCCTCGCCAAGCTCGTCGAAGCCGAAGGCTACGAACAATTCCTCGACGTCAAGTTCAAGGGCACCAAGCGCTTCGGCCTCGACGGCGGTGAATCGCTGATCCCGGCGCTCGAACAGATCCTGAAGCGCGGCGGCCATCTCGGCCTCAAGGAAGCCGTATTCGGCATGGCCCATCGCGGTCGTCTGAACGTGCTCTCCCAGGTCATGGGCAAGCCGCACCGCGCCATTTTCCACGAATTCAAGGGCGGCTCCTACGCGCCTGACGAAGTCGAAGGTTCTGGCGACGTGAAGTACCATCTCGGCGCTTCCTCCGACCGCGAATTCGATGGCAACAAGGTGCACGTCTCACTGACGGCAAACCCGTCGCATCTCGAAATCGTCGACCCTGTCGTCATGGGCAAGGCCCGCGCCAAGCAGGACATGAGCGCTACGGTATGGGACGGCGATATCATCCCGCTGTCCGAGCGCGCCAAGGTTCTGCCGCTCCTGATACACGGCGACGCGGCCTTTGCCGGCCAGGGCGTCATTGCCGAAATCCTCGGTCTTTCCGGTCTTCGCGGCCACCGCGTTGCCGGTACGATGCACGTCATCATCAACAACCAGATCGGCTTCACGACGAACCCGGCCTTCTCGCGCTCGTCGCCCTATCCGTCCGACGTTGCCAAGATGATCGAGGCGCCGATCCTGCACGTCAACGGCGACGATCCGGAAGCCGTCGTCTACGCAGCCAAGATCGCGACCGAATTCCGCATGAAGTTCCACAAGCCTGTGGTGCTCGACTTGTTCTGCTATCGCCGCTACGGCCACAACGAAGGCGATGAGCCGTCGTTCACGCAGCCGAAGATGTACAAGGTCATTCGCGGCCACAAGACGGTTCTGCAGCTCTATGCTGATCGCCTCGTCCGCGAAGGCCTGCTTACGGACGGCGAAGTCGAAAAGATGAAGGCCGACTGGCGCGCGCATCTCGAGCAGGAATTCGAGGCCGGCCAGCACTACAAGCCGAACAAGGCCGACTGGCTGGACGGCGAGTGGTCGGGCCTGCGCACGGCAGACAATGCCGACGAACAGCGCCGCGGCAAGACCGCCGTGCCGATGAAAACGCTCAAGGATATCGGCCGCAAGCTGTCGGAAATTCCTGATGGCTTCAACGCGCACCGCACGATCCAGCGCTTCATGGAAAACCGCGCCAACATGATCCAGAGCGGCGAAGGCCTCGACTGGGCGATGGCGGAAGCACTTGCTTTCGGCTCGCTCGTCGTCGAAGGCCATAAGATCCGCCTCTCCGGTCAGGATTGCGAACGCGGCACCTTCTCGCAGCGCCATTCGGTTCTCTACGATCAGGAAACTGAAGAACGCTACATCCCGCTGGCAAACTTGTCGCCGACGCAGGCCCGTTACGAAGTCATCAACTCGATGCTTTCGGAAGAAGCCGTTCTCGGCTTCGAATACGGCTATTCGCTCGCTCGTCCGAATGCGCTGACACTCTGGGAAGCCCAGTTCGGCGACTTCGCCAACGGTGCGCAGGTCGTGTTCGACCAGTTCATCTCGTCCGGCGAACGCAAGTGGCTGCGCATGTCGGGTCTCGTCTGCCTGCTGCCGCACGGCTATGAAGGTCAGGGTCCGGAACATTCGTCGGCCCGTCTGGAGCGCTATCTTCAGCTTTGCGCTGAAGACAACATGCAGGTCGCCAACGTCACGACGCCGGCGAACTACTTCCACATCCTGCGCCGGCAGCTGAAGCGCGACTTCCGCAAGCCGCTGATCCTGATGACGCCGAAGTCGCTGCTGCGCCACAAGCGCGCGGTCTCGACGCTTGCCGAAATGGCCGGTGAATCCTCCTTCCACCGTCTCCTGTGGGACGATGCCGAGGTCATCAAGGACGGCCCGATCAAGCTGCAGAAGGACGCCAAGATCCGTCGCGTCGTCATCTGCACCGGCAAGGTCTATTACGACCTTCTGGAAGAGCGTGAAAAGCGCGGCATCGACGACATCTACCTGCTGCGCATCGAACAGCTCTATCCGTTCCCGGCCAAGGCGCTCATCAACGAGCTGTCCCGCTTCCGGAACGCGGAAATGGTCTGGTGCCAGGAAGAGCCGAAGAACATGGGCGCCTGGTCGTTCATCGACCCGTATCTGGAATGGGTTCTTGCTCATATCGATGCGAAGTATCAGCGCGTTCGCTACACCGGCCGCCCGGCCGCCGCTTCGCCGGCAACGGGCCTGATGTCCAAGCACCTGTCGCAGCTCGCAGCATTCCTCGAGGATGCGCTGGGCGGCTAACAAAAAAGGGGAAGCGCGATGGCATATTTCTTCATGAAACTTGTGCCGCCGCGCTCCACGTTCCCGCACGACGGGACCGGGGAGGAGATGGCGGCGATGAAGCGCCATGCCGAATATTGGCACCAGAACGCTCTTGCGGGATCGGCGATTGCCGTCGGCCCCGTCTTCGCGGGCGAAGGGGCATTCGGCATCGCGGTCGTCGAGGCTGCGGACCAGGCGGCGGCACAGGCGCTTGCCGATGCCGACCCGATCGTCTCTTCCGACCTCGGTTTCCGTTTCGATGTCTCGCCAATGCCCTCAATCATTCTCCGGCCGCAAGCCGGGACCGCTATCTAACACGATAACAAGCACAATCAGGATTTGAACAATGGCCACAGAAATCCGCGTTCCAACACTCGGTGAATCCGTCAGCGAGGCAACCGTCGGCACCTGGTTCAAGAAGGTCGGCGACGCCGTCAAGGCTGACGAGCCCATTCTCGAGCTTGAAACCGACAAGGTGACCATCGAAGTTCCGGCGCCGGCATCCGGCACGCTCTCGGAAATCGTCGCCCAGGCCGGCGAGACGGTTGGTCTCGGCGCGCTTCTCGGCCAGATCGCCGAAGGTGCGGCCGCCGCCGCTGCGCCCGCTGCCGCCGCCCCGGCTGCAGCACCTGCAGCTCCGGCCCCGACGCCGGCTGCTCCGGCAGCAGCTGCCGCTGCTCCCGCCGCGTCGGTATCGTCCATGCCGCCGGCTCCGGCTGCGGCAAAGATGCTCGCAGAAAACAATCTGTCGGCAGAGCAGGTCGATGGCAGCGGCAAGCGCGGTCAGGTTCTGAAGGGTGATGTCATCGCTGCCGTCGCCAAGGCTGCCGCCACTCCGGCCGCTGCTGCTCCGGCGGCACCCGTTGCCGCGCGCGGCCCGTCGACGGTCGAAGATGCTGCCCGCGAAGAGCGCGTGAAGATGACGCGCCTGCGCCAGACGATCGCCAAGCGCCTGAAGGATGCACAGAACACGGCTGCCATGCTGACCACCTATAACGAGGTGGACATGAAGGCCGTCATGGACCTGCGCAACAAGTACAAGGATGTCTTCGAGAAGAAGCACGGCGTGAAGCTCGGCTTCATGGGCTTCTTCACCAAGGCCGTGACGCATGCCCTGAAGGAACTGCCGGCCGTCAATGCCGAAATCGACGGCACCGACATCATCTACAAGAACTACTGCCACGTCGGCATGGCCGTCGGCACGGACAAGGGCCTCGTCGTCCCGGTTATCCGCGACGCCGACCAGATGTCGATTGCCGAAGTCGAGAAGGAACTTGGCCGTCTCGCCAAGGCAGCTCGTGACGGTTCGCTCTCGATGGCCGAAATGCAGGGCGGCACCTTCACCATCACCAATGGTGGCGTTTACGGTTCGCTGATGTCCTCGCCGATCCTCAATGCACCACAGTCGGGCATTCTCGGGATGCACAAGATCCAGGAACGTCCGGTCGCCATCGGCGGTCAGGTCGTCATCCGCCCGATGATGTATCTGGCGCTCTCCTACGATCACCGCATCGTTGACGGCAAGGAAGCCGTGACCTTCCTCGTGCGCGTCAAGGAAAGCCTGGAAGATCCGGAACGTCTGGTTCTGGACCTCTAAGCGGAGCGATCTGCCATGCGAGACCGGATCATGCGAGCGGCAGGCGCAGCATTCTGTGCCATGGTTGCCTTCATGCCGGTCTCGGCTCTCGCTTTCGACGTGAACAAGGCGAGCAGCAATTTCGACCTCGTGTCGCTTAGCGATGCGGAGCTTTCCGCACGCTCTCTCAAGACGGTTGATATGGGCAATGTCGAGCTCACGTCCGGCCATATCGTCGCCGCTGATCCGCTGGCGCAGCCGGACCGGCCGGCCTTCGCAAGAACGGTTCCTGCAGGCGACTATCCGGTGCGGCTCTATGAGGCTTTCGGGCGTGTTGCCGCCGCCAGCATGCGTTTCGGCGAAGGCAAGCCCGATCATTGGGAGCTTGCGACCGTTCCCGGTCAGGATATCGCGACGCTCAAGGATGACGAGATCTTCGGCTACCCCGTCGATGCAGGCCTCGGCAGCTACATGGATGCCGATACACTCGATCTGATCGGGGAGCGCGAGCAACAGGTGCAGACCCAGAAGCCCGATTCCGACGCGAATTACTATAACGACGTGCTCGCCCCGGAGCTTGATGCCAACAAGGGTGTCTATGCCCTGCACCGACCGGTAGCCGGAAAGAAGGGCAATGTCGCGATCTTCTGGAGCGGCTCGGGCGACGGCTTCTATCCGGTGTTCTGGGGTATGGACAAGGAAGAGCATCCACTGGTGCTGCTGACGGATTTCCAGGTCATCGAAAACGCCGACGGGCGCAGAAAGCCGAACTTATAATGAGTGGGGAGCACATGGCGACGAAACGGAAAGGTCTGGCAGCGATCGTCATCGCCGCACTGTCCTGCGCGCCAGTTTCCGCCACCGCTGCCGAGTGCAAGCAGGCCAGCGCGATCTATGGAGATCGTGATGGTGCCTATGAACTGCGCTTTTCGCCCATTACCTCCGAGGCCATGACCTCGACCCATCAGTTCAAGCTCAGCGCCTTGAAGAGCCCGGTCGTCATGAATGGCTATGTCATGTCTTCCGACGATCCGGAGCGGACCATGGGCATGGTGATGTTCAACTGCCCGGATGGCGATGTCACCGGTGCCGATCTCGATGCCTGCATGGTCTGGCAGGGCTTCGTTTATCGCGCAAGCGCCAATGGCGGGCTCGATAATCTTCAATCCGGCGACAGCCCGGCGGCGGAGAAGATCGTCTTTCCCGGCCTCGGCCCGGCGATACGCCAGTCTTCGGCTTGGGGTGACGGCAAGGCAAAGGTCGCGCCGTGGGATGTTCTCGATTTCAAGGGATGTGCACAATGACTGATGGTCCCGTTCTGCTCGTGACCGGCGGCAGCCGCGGCATCGGTGCAGCCGCTTGCCTGGTTGCTGCCCGCCATGGCTGGCGTGTTGCGGTGAACTACGCCTCGAACGAGGATGCGGCAAATGCCGTCGTTTCAGAGATCAAGAAGGCCGGCGGCGACGCGATCGCGATCAGGGGTGATGTCGGCAATGCCGCCGATATCGTCTCGATGTTCGAGGTGGTCGACAAGCATTTTGGGCGACTGGACGGGCTGGTGAACAATGCCGGCATCGTCGACTACACCGCGCGTGTCGATGAAATGTCGGCCGATCGTCTCGAACGGATGATGCGGATCAATGTAACCGGCTCCATCCTTTGTGCCGGTGAGGCGGTGAGGCGCATGTCCTCCAGGCATGGCAGGCAGGGCGGCGTGATCGTCAATATCTCCTCGATGGCGGCTGTCATTGGCGGGTCCACACAGTATGTCGACTATGCCGCCTCCAAGGCAGCTATCGACACCTTCACGATCGGACTTTCCAGGGAAGTCGCGGCCGAAGGCATCAGAGTGAATGCGATCCGCCCCGGCATCATCGAGACGGATATCCATGCCTCCGGCGGGCAGCCGGACAGGCCCAAAGACATGGCTTCATCGATCCCGATGAAGCGAGCCGGAGAGGCGGAAGAGGTGGCCGATGCAATCGTCTACCTGCTGTCGCCGTCGGCATCCTACATAACAGGCGCGATCCTCAATGTGAGCGGCGGGCGCTAAAGCACGTCGCGCAAAAGTGCGCAGCGGTTTTGCGGTAACGACATGCGACAACAAGAGCTTAAAGCGCGGCAAGCGAATCTGAAAGATCGCGACACGCTTTAATCAATAACGTAAAGGGAAAAGCAATGTCCTATGATGTGATTGTTATTGGAACCGGCCCCGGCGGCTATGTCGCGGCAATCAAGGCCGCGCAGCTCGGCCTCAAGGTCGCAGTCGTGGAAAAGCGCGCGACCTATGGCGGCACCTGCCTGAATGTCGGCTGCATTCCATCCAAGGCATTGCTGCACGCTTCGGAAATGTTCCACGCAACACATCACATGGAAGAGCTCGGCATCGAAGTCGCTGCTCCGAAGCTCAATCTCGACAAGATGCTGGCGCACAAGGATGCGACCGTGAAGTCCAACGTCGACGGTGTTGCTTTCCTCTTCAAGAAGAACAAGATCGATGCGTTCCATGGCACCGGCAAGATCGTCTCCGCTGGCAAGGTTTCCGTGACCGCCGAAGACGGCTCAGTTCAGCAGATCGAGGGCAAGAACATCGTCATCGCCACCGGGTCCGACGTCTCCGGCATTCCGGGCGTGAAGGTCGATCTCGATGAGAAAATCATCGTATCCTCCACCGGCGCCATTGCGCTGGAAAAAGTGCCTGAAACGATGATCGTCGTCGGGGGCGGTGTCATCGGTCTCGAGCTCGGTTCGGTCTGGTCGCGCCTTGGCGCAAAGGTGACCGTCATTGAATTTCTCGACAAGATCCTCGGCGCGATGGATGCCGATGTCTCCAAGCAGTTCCAGCGCATGCTCGGAAAGCAGGGTATCGATATCAAGCTGAGCTCCAAGGTGACCGGTGTCGAAAAGGCTGAAAAGGGCGCCAAGGTGACGTTTGAGCCGGTCGCAGGTGGTGCGGCCCAGACGCTCGAAGCCGACGTCGTGCTGATCTCGACCGGCCGCATTCCCTACACGGCGGGCCTTGGTCTGGAAGAAGCCGGCGTCAAGCTCGACAATCGCGGCCGCGTCGAAATCGACGGCCACTTCAAGACTAATGTCGAGGGTATCTACGCCATCGGTGACGTTGTGAAGGGACCGATGCTGGCGCACAAGGCCGAAGACGAAGGTGTGGCGCTTGCCGAAATCCTCGCCGGCCAGCACGGCCACGTTAATTACGACGTCATTCCGAGCGTCGTCTATACGCAGCCGGAAGTCGCTTCCGTCGGCAAGACCGAGGAAGAGCTGAAGGCCGCCGGTATCGCCTACAAGGTTGGCAAGTTCCCGTTTACGGCAAACGGCCGTGCCCGTGCGATGCTGGCAACCGATGGTTTCGTGAAGATCCTGTCGGACAAGGAAACCGACCGCGTCCTCGGCGGCCATATCGTTGGCTTCGGTGCCGGCGAGATGATCCACGAGATTGCCGTGCTGATGGAATTCGGCGGTTCAGCCGAAGACCTCGGCCGCACCTGCCATGCGCATCCGACCATGTCTGAGGCCGTGAAGGAAGCAGCACTCGCCGCCTTCTTCAAGCCGATCCATATGTAAGATTAAATATCAGCAATCATTCATAATGCCGCTTGCCTTCGGGCGGGCGGCATTTTCATTTGGTAGGCAAGATCTGCCGACTATTTGATGAGAGACAAGAAAATGGGTGATCGTGTCGTTGTCGGTTACAGCCTCTCCCAACGGTTCCTCCACTGGGTGACCGTACTCCTGGTCCTCTTCAATCTTCTATTTCCTGACGGCATGAATACGTGGCGGCGGCTTGTCCGCCACGGCGGCACGCCGTCACCGGAACAGATCGCTTCAGCCAACATCCATGCCTATGTCGGTATCGCGATACTGATCGTGACGATCCTCAGGCTCGCCCTGCGCTTCGTGCAGGGTGTACCGCCTAAAGCTGCAGAGGAGCCGGCGATCTTTCGGCTCGCTGCGCGGCTGGTTCATGCGAGCCTCTATCTGTTGTTGCTCGCTCTGCCTGCTTCAGGCATTGCGGCCTATTATTTTGGTGTCGAGGCACTGGGCTCACTGCATGCTGACGTCCTGAAGCTCGTTCTCTGGATCGTCATCGTCACGCATGTCTTCGGCGCGCTGGTCCATCAGTTTTACTGGAAGACTGATGTATTGCGGCGAATGACTGCCGGCTAAAGGCGGTCAGTTAACCGCGGTGACGGTGAAGCCCTGCTGGCGCAGCAATTCGATGACGCCTTCCTTGCCCGGCAGGTGAAGGGCGCCGACGGCCATGAAGACGTTGCCGTTGGCGAGGATCGGTACGGCACGTTCGGCCATCACCTTGTTGCGGTCGAGGATGATGCGTTGCTCGAAGGCGGCATAATCGCTGTCTTCTTCGCTGCCTTCGGGCGTGACGGTCTTCAGCATGGGCATGGTCATGCCGATATCGCCGGAGAGATAGATGTCGGTCATGGTCTCCACAACATCATTCATCTTGGCTCCGAGTTCCAGGGTTTCGATCAGCGACTTCAGATGAAACTCGGTCGGCAGCTCGGCCATGGCCTGCAACTGTTCGGCCAGGGTTTCGAGCCCCTTGACCTGTTTACCCTCCGCGGCCGCATCGGCCGCGATCTTCTGGTCGAGAAACTGCACGCCCTTGGCCTTGCGGGCCATCTCACAGGCGGGAAGTGCGACGGCGCTTGCGATCATCCAGGGACGCATGCGCGAAACGGCCGAGAGCGGGATGCCGCGCTGCTTCAGTCCGTCCTCGAGGCGGGTATAGTCTTCGGGCGAAAGAAGCTTTTCGATAGTCGTGCCGTCCGTGAACATCATCAGGTCCGGCCTCATCAGAAGCGATGCAGTGGCCTTCTTCTCGTCGAGGATTTCGTCGGATTCAATGACGATCGTGTCGGCGCCATCATGGGCTTCCTGCGCGCGGGGCGGCAGGTTCAGGACGCGTGGATCGGTCACGTGCATGGTCCCGAGCAGCCAGGAGGGCTTAAGACCGGGCTTCTCGATCTTCCAGAAAATACCTTTGCCGTTCGGCGTGGCATCTGCCTCTTTCACCGCCTCGGCATAGCGGGCCGGCTCGTTCTGCCGCAGCTCGCTGAGAAGGTCCTTTCCGCCGCAGCTGTCTTCAGCGGCATCGGCCGGCGTGACCGAGAAGATGACTGCAAGCAATGCGGCGGCCAGCAGCATGTGAAAGGCGGCGATCAGCCAGAGCAGGATATTGCCCGACTGCGCGACATGGAAAGTGCGGTGGCCGATGGATATCGTCATGATGGTAATCCGGTCACATGTGCTTCAAGCCTGATGCTCTACGCCGGGCTTGCGCATATTCCTTTAAGAGACAGCGTTAACGAAGGCTTATGCGCGTGGATGCGCCCTATCATATACCTCCAGGAGCCTTGACGCATCGACGCCGGTATAGACCTGTGTGGTGGAAAGACTGGCATGGCCGAGCAATTCCTGGATGGTACGCAGATCGCCGCCACCGGCCAGCAGATGTGTGGCAAAGGAGTGGCGCAGCGCATGCGGGGTGGCAGTCTCGGGCAGGCCAAAGGCGCCGCGCAGCTTCTGCATGGCACGCTGAATAATCGCTGGCTGCAGTTTGCCGCCGCGGGAACCACGAAAGAGCGGCTCGCCTTCGTCAAGATGAATGGGGCAGAGCTGCCGGTATTTAGCGACAGCTTCAAAGACGACGGGCAGCAGCGGCACGAGGCGCGTTTTGTTGCCTTTACCGGTGATGCGCAGCGTGGTGGTGCCGGTCCTGACATCGGCGGGCGTCAGGTCGAGCGCTTCAGAAATGCGCAGGCCGCAGCCGTAAAGCAACGTCATGACGGCGGCGTCGCGCGCGGCAATCCATGGCTCGTCATGGAGCTGCGATTCATTGCTGACCGCGGTGATGGCCTGTTTGTCCGACAGGGGCTTCGGGAGAGATTTCGGTTGCTTCGGTGACCGCACGGCGCTCGCCCCTGCTGCATTGACGAGACCCTTCTTTTCAAGGTGACGCAGGAAAGAGCGAATGCCGGCGAGATTGCGAGCCACGGAACGGGCACCGGAACCTTCCTTGCGGCGGGCGGCCAGAAAGGCGCGGAAGTCTGCCGGGCGCAGCGCCTCGACGTCGCGCAGAGTCGTGGGGCCGCCGAGGTGACCGGTCATGAAGGTCAGGAACTGGCGTGTGTCGCGCTCATAAGCATCGAGCGTATGTCCGGAAAGACGGCGTTCGCGGGCCAGGTTTTCGAGCCAGGCACTGCGTTCCGTCATCAGGTGCGGATCGGCGATGATCAGGAGTTCATTCATGGCCAGGGCTCTTGAATTTGATTTCCATAATGCCAATTCTGGAACAGTGGCGTTATGGAATTGCTAATGCTTGCCAAACCCTTGTCATGTATCGATCATAATTCGCTGAGATAGCTTACAGCTCCTATAAGACAGGAATTTTTATGGCACGGCGCGACTCCATGACGGCTTTCGGACAGCTTGCGGAAGCGATCGCCCTGGTCTCACACGGAAAACCCGGCCATATCGTCGATACGCTGATTGCCGAGCGTGGACAGAAGATCGTCCGGCATCCGCTCTGGCCGGTCCTCCGGCCGTTTCTCTACACGCTGCTGCGCTATAACAGGGCGATCGAATTCGCCAGCGACGTTGCCAATATGCCGGGCTTTCAGTCGTTCGAATATATGAGCAACCTGCTGAAGCTCGACATCAACGTCACCAATGGCGAGCGCATTCCGGCGTCCGGCGGTTTCATCCTCGTCAGCAACCATCCGACCGGTATTGCCGATGGCGTGGCTGTCTTCGATCTCCTGAAGACGCGCCGGCCGGATATGATGTTCTTTGCCAATCGTGATGCGGTGCGCGTCAATCCGCGCTTTGCGGAAATAATCATTCCGGTCGAGTGGCGCGAGGAATTCAAGAGCAAGCTTAAGACACGCGAGACGCTGCAGTTGACCAACCATGCTGTGAAGGAAGGCAAGGCGACGGTGCTGTTTCCTTCCGGCCGCATCGCCTACTGGGCGAATGGAAGGCTGAACGAGCGGCCGTGGAAAACCTCTGCTGTCGGTCTCGCCCGCAAATACGGCCTGCCGATTCTTCCCGTTCATGTGACGGCGCGCAATTCCGGTCTGTTCTACTGGTTTGCCAAATGGTCGACCGAGTTGCGCGATATGACCGTCTTCCACGAGCTTCTGAACAAGAAGGGCGATCGCTTCGATTTCGTCATCGGCAATCTCATTCCTGCCGAACAGCTTGACGGCGACCTGACCGAGGTGACGAAGGCGCTGGAAAAGCTCACGGTCCACGATATGGCGGCTGATGGGAATGCGCAGTTCGTGCCCGTCTCCGCTCAGCCGTTGCGAGAGCCCGTTGCCGCCCATTCTTTTTAGCGTTGCTTTGCGCTAAAGCGAAGACATGCGTCTTCGCTCCATGTTTGCCAAGAATTACCGGTCGCTGCGCTCGATCCGCATGGATCTGGCGGACACCACGCTGTTCCTCGGCGAAAACGGCGCCGGCAAGTCCAATCTCTATCGAGCGCTGCAGCTCGTACAGGCGGCGGTTCGCGGGCGGCTGGGCTACGAACTAGCGGCAGAGGGCGGGATGTTATCGGCCCTCTGGTCAGGATCACGCCGCACGTCCGATGGGCCTGCTCGAATCCGTCTCGAGGTCGAGATCGTCGACGAGGAGCGCGCCGTCACATTCCGATATCATGTCGAGGCAGGGCTGCGTCCGCCGGCGGCGGCCGGATTCGCGCTGGAGCCGCAGATCAAAGCCGAAGAACTGTCCGTCGAAACCGGTCGACGCGCAGTGACGATGATGAGACGTGCCGGTCCTGGCATCTCCGTCCGCGACGCTGCAGGACGGATGCAGGATTATCCGGACGAAGCCCTGACCTCTGAAACCGCGATCGCGCTCCTTGGGGATGCCGGCCATTTCCCCGAGGTTGCCGCCTTCCGCCGCATTGTCAACAACTGGCGCTTCTTCCACGGTTTTCGTACCGACAGGGCGTCTCCGCTTCGCCACCCCTGTCTCCCGGTCACCAGCCCGATTCTGGATGAGGACGGATCCAATCTCGCCGCCGTCTTTGCAACGCTTGCACATATCCGGCAGGATACGGTCGAGCTTGACCGTATCCTGGCATCTGCGCTCGGTGGGGCGAGGCTTGTCGTGTCGGAACCGGGCGAGACGGCCGAGTTCGGGTTGATGCTTCCGGATTTTCCGCACCGCGTCTTCCATCCGCGCGAGCTGTCCGATGGCCAGATCCGCTTCCTCGGCCTTGCGGCCGCATTGCTCTCTTATCGTCTGCCGGCGCTCATCGCCCTGAACGAGCCGGAGGCGAGCCTGCATCCCGATATGCTCGTGCCGCTTGCCGATATGATCGCCGAAGCGTCGAAAAGCACTCAGGTCTGGATTGTCACCCATTCGGTGCAACTGGCCGAGGCCGTGCGCGAACGCTGCGGCGTTCGCCCGCGAAAGGTTATCCGCGAGAATGGCGCCACCTGGATTGAAGGCATGCGGCTGACGGGAGCGATCGCCGGTGAAGACGATGATGACGAATAAGCCTCATTGTCGGCGGGTTCCATTTTTCGGCCGTTGCGGGCATGGTCTGCCGCGATGAGCACAGATTCGTCCGATCTCTTTGGCGCGCTTTTCGAGGCCTCGCCCGTGAACCGCACGGTTCCGGTACTGGTGCCGATGCCGGCGCCAAGGCCCTATTCCTACTCGGTGCCCGATGGCATGGCGGTCGAGCCCGGCTCGGTCGTGCAGGTGCCGCTTGGCCCGCGCCAGGTGATCGGCGTCGTTTGGGATGGCGGTGAAGACGGCGTCGATCCGAAGAAGCTCCGACCCATCACCCATGTCTTCGATTGCCCGCCACTCAACAAGGAGATGCGGGATTTCATCGACTGGGTGGCCGCCTATACGCTTTCGCCGCCGGGACTTGTGGCGCGCATGGCGCTGAGGGCGCCGAATGCCTTCGAGCCGGAGCCGATGGTGGAAGGATTGCGCTTCGTCGGCGGCGAGCCGGAGCGGATGACGTCAGCGCGCGCCCGCGTGCTCGATACCGCTGCGGACGGGCTATCCTGGACACGCATCGGCCTTGCGCATGCTGCCGGTGTATCCACCAGCGTCGTCGATGGACTGATTGCGCAGGGCATTTTCGAGACCATCTTCCTGCCGCCGCCACCTGTCGTTGCCACCCCCGATCCGGATTTTATCGGCTCCCGCCTCGAGGGGCCGCAGAAGGAGGCGGCCAACGAAATCCTGGACGAAGTGCGCAAGGGGGAATTTGCGGTATCGCTGATCGATGGCGTAACGGGTTCCGGAAAGACGGAAGTCTATTTCGAAGCGATTGCGGAGACGCTGAGGCGGGGCAAACAGGTGCTGATCCTGCTGCCGGAAATCGCGCTTACTGCCAGCTTTCTCGAACGTTTCCAGGATCGGTTCGGTGCGAAACCGGCCGAGTGGCATTCCGATCTTGCACCGCGTATGCGTGAAAAGGTCTGGCGGCAGGCGGTGACAGGCGAGGTGCGGGTCGTGGCCGGTGCGCGCTCGGCGCTGTTTCTGCCTTTCGAGGATCTCGGCCTCATCATCGTCGATGAAGAGCACGATCCTGCCTACAAGCAGGAAGACCGCGTCTATTACAATGCGCGAGACATGGCGGTCGTGCGGGCGCGGATCGGCGATTTTCCACTGGTACTCGTTTCGGCGACGCCCTCGGTCGAAAGCCAGGTCAACGGCCAGAGCGGACGCTACAGCACGATCCATCTGCCGACGCGTTTCGGCGATGCCGCACTGCCCGACCTGCATCTTGTCGACATGCGGCGCCATGCGCCGGAGCGCGGCGGATTCCTGTCGCCGGTTCTGATCCGGGCGATCGGCAAGACGGTGGAGAAGGGCGAGCAGGCGCTGCTCTTTCTCAATCGCCGCGGTTATGCGCCGCTGACGCTCTGCCGTGTCTGCGGCCATCGTTTCCAGTGCCCGCAATGTTCGAGCTGGCTGGTGGAGCACCGGTTCCGTCGGCAGCTTCAATGCCATCAGTGCGGTTATTCCGAACCGACACCCGAAGCCTGCCCGGAATGCGGAACGCTCGACCATCTCGTCGCCTGTGGTCCCGGCGTGGAACGTATCGCTGAAGAAGTAGAACGACATTTTCCGGATGCGCGCACCATCGTGCTCTCGTCCGACATCATGGGCGGGGTGAAACGGCTGAGGCTGGAACTCGACGCCATCGCCAAGGGCGAGGCGGATATCGTCATCGGCACGCAGCTTGTTGCAAAGGGCCATAACTTTCCGCTGATGACACTGGTTGGCATCGTCGATTCGGATCTTGGCCTCGCCAACGGCGATCCGCGTGCTGCGGAGCGGACTTTCCAGCTTCTTTCGCAGGTCACTGGACGCGCCGGGCGAACCGGCCTCAAGAGCCATGGGCTGCTTCAGACCTATCAGCCGCAACATCCGGTCATGCAGGCCATCGTCTCCGGCGACGCGCGAGCCTTTTACGAACGCGAGATCAGCGAGCGCGAGCGCGCAATCCTTCCGCCCTTCGGCAGGCTCGCCTCCATCATCGTTTCAGCCGATACGCGGCACGATGCGGAAAACCATGCGCGCGGCATGCGCAATGCCGCGCCGCAGGTTGCGGGCATTTCCGTTCTCGGCCCAGCAGAGGCGCCGTTGGCGCTGGTGCGCGGACGCCATCGTTTCCGGCTGCTGATCCATGGGCGCCGGAACTCGGACATGCAGGCCTATCTGCGGGCAATGCTGTCGCAATCACCGAAGGAGCGAGGTTCGATTCAGGTGCAGCTTGACATCGATCCACAGAGCTTCCTGTAGATCGTTACAGTCTCAGCGTTTCCGGATGCCGTCGATCATGGCATAAACGCCGAATCAACTGGCGATTAGGGGCGCGGCATGGAATTCTACTTCCCGACGGAATTTAGCGAACAGCTTGCCTTTGGTGCCGCGGCTTTCACTGCACTTGCCGGCTTCGTCATCATGTTCGCGCCCGGTCTTGCCATGCGGGCTTTCGGGCTCGCACCGCGCGGCGAACGGCGCGAGGGCTTCGGCGAGATGCGGTCTATGGGCGGCCTCTATCTCGGCCTCGGCGTTGCCGCAATCATGCTGGCGCAGGACTGGACCTATCTGGCGCTCGGAGCGGCCTTCGCAATGGCGGCTTTCGCGCGCATTATTTCCATCCTGTCAGATAAGGGGAGCACGCTCCTCAACTATTTACTTCTGGTTGTGCAGGCGGCCGTGGCCGCATTGCCGTTGCTACACGTATTCGGCTTCCTGCAGGGCTGATCCAAAGCCGAAATTATAGCGTTTCGCGGGCCACTTCAGGACGTTTCAGTAATTTTGCTGACAGAAAATCATGCGAAACACGTATTCGGGCGTTACGCGTGTTGCGAGTCCCGATATCCTATGTTAGACGGACCCCGAATTTCGGAAGAAGCAAGAGGCTTCTCTTGCGATTTCTGGGGGAAATCAAAACGAATTCAAGATCATAGACTCGGCGCCCGTCGGAAGTCGGATTTTGAATTGAAATCAGGGAAATTTGTGCCCGTGGCAGACACGTCCCAGCTTACTTCTGGTGTTGCCGAGCGCTATGCCTCGTCGCTTTTCGAGCTGGCGCTCGAAGAAGGCGCGGTCGATAGCGTTACCGCTGATCTCGACCGTTTCCAGGTTATGCTGGACGAAAGCGAAGACCTGAAGCGCTTTGTGCTGAGCCCGGTCTTTTCCGCAGAAGATCAGCTCAAGGCGATCGTCGCTCTTAGCGAAAAAGCTGGCATCTCGGGCTTCTTTGCCAATTTCCTGAAGGTCGTGGCGCGTAACCGCCGCCTGTTTGCCCTGCCGGGCATGATCAAGGCCTTCCGCATCATTGCTGCCAACCAGCGTGGCGAAATTTCTGCCGAAGTCACTTCGGCCCATGCTCTCTCGGCAGAGCAGGAAAATGAATTGAAGGCGGCGCTCAAGGGCGTCACCGGCAAAGACGTGGCGATTGCTGTCACGGTTGATCCGTCAATTCTTGGTGGTCTGATCGTCAAGGTCGGGTCCCGTCAGATTGACACGTCTCTTCGTACCAAACTCTCTACCCTTAAGCTTGCATTGAAAGAGGTCGGCTGATGGATATCCGCGCTGCGGAAATTTCCGCAATTCTTAAAGACCAGATCAAGAACTTCGGCAAAGAGGCAGAAGTCTCGGAAGTCGGTCAGGTTCTCTCCGTTGGTGACGGCATCGCTCGCGTTTACGGCCTGGACAATGTTCAGGCTGGTGAAATGGTCGAGTTCCCCGGCGGCATCCGCGGCATGGCGCTCAACCTTGAATCCGACAATGTCGGTGTCGTTATTTTCGGCGCCGACCGCGACATCAAGGAAGGCGACACCGTCAAGCGCACTGGCGCGATCGTTGACGTTCCGGTCGGTCCGGAACTGCTCGGCCGTGTTGTCGACGCTCTCGGCAACCCGATCGACGGCAAGGGCCCGATCAATGCGACCCGCCGTTCGCGCGTCGACATCAAGGCTCCGGGCATCATTCCGCGCAAGTCGGTTCATGAGCCGATGTCGACCGGCCTCAAGGCCATCGACGCCCTCATCCCGGTTGGCCGCGGCCAGCGCGAACTCGTCATCGGCGACCGCCAGACCGGCAAGACCGCGATCCTGCTCGATGCCTTCCTCAACCAGAAGGCCATTCACGAGAGCGGTCCGGAAGGTGAGAAGCTTTACTGCGTTTACGTGGCCATCGGTCAGAAGCGTTCGACCGTCGCGCAGTTCGTCAAGGTGCTCGAAGAGCGCGGCGCGCTGAAGTATTCGATCATCGTTGCCGCGACGGCTTCCGATCCGGCTCCGATGCAGTATCTGGCACCGTTTGCCGGCTGCGCCATGGGCGAATATTTCCGTGACAACGGCATGCACGCGCTGATCGGTTACGACGACCTGTCCAAGCAGGCCGTTTCCTACCGCCAGATGTCGCTGCTGCTGCGCCGCCCGCCGGGCCGCGAAGCCTATCCGGGCGACGTTTTCTACCTGCACTCGCGTCTGCTCGAGCGCGCTGCGAAGATGAACGACGACCAGGGCGCCGGCTCGCTGACCGCTCTTCCTGTCATCGAGACGCAGGGTAACGACGTTTCGGCCTTCATTCCGACCAATGTGATCTCGATCACCGACGGCCAGATCTTCCTTGAAACCGACCTCTTCTATCAGGGTATCCGTCCGGCCGTTAACGTCGGTCTGTCGGTTTCCCGCGTCGGTTCCTCGGCTCAGATCAAGGCCATGAAGCAGGTTGCCGGCTCGATCAAGGGTGAACTCGCCCAGTATCGTGAAATGGCTGCCTTCGCCCAGTTCGGTTCGGACCTTGACGCTGCTACGCAGCGTCTGCTGAACCGCGGCGCACGCCTGACCGAACTCCTGAAGCAGCCGCAGTTCTCGCCGCTGAAGACGGAAGAGCAGGTCGCCGTGATCTTCGCGGGCGTCAACGGTTACCTCGACAAGCTGCCGGTCGCTCAGGTCGGCAAGTTCGAACAGGGCCTGTTGTCCTATCTGCGTTCGGAAGGCTCTGCCATCCTCGATGCGATCCGCACGGAAAAGGCTATCAGCGACGCGACGAAGGGCAAGCTCACTGCTGCTCTCGACAGCTTCGCCAAGTCTTTCCAGTAACGGGCCCTAGGTTAGGACGGATAACGGATGCCTTCACTTAAGGATCTGAAAAACCGGATCGCCTCCGTCAAGGCGACGCAGAAGATCACCAAGGCGATGAAAATGGTCGCCGCGGCGAAGCTTCGGCGTGCGCAGGAGGCGGCCGAGGCCGCCCGGCCTTACTCGCAGCGTATGAATGCGGTCCTGGCGAATATTGCCAAGGCCGTTACCGATGCGGACGGTGCCCCGGTTCTGATGACCGGCACCGGCAAGGACCAGGTGCATCTGCTCGTCGTCTGCACGGCCGAACGCGGCCTGTGCGGGGGCTTCAATTCGCAGATTGCGCGCTTTGCTCGCGATCACGTTCGCAAGCTGGTCGCCGAAGGCAAGACGGTGAAGATTCTCACCGTCGGCAAGAAGGGCTATGACATCCTGCGTCGCGAATTCGCGTCGTTGATCGTCGAGCGCAAGGAACTGCGCGAAGTCAAGAAGATCGGTTTCGAGAATGCCGACCAGATCGGCAAGCGCATCATCGAGATGTTCGAAGCCGGCGAGTTTGACGTCTGCACGCTGTTCTACTCCGAGTTCAAGTCGGTCATCAGCCAGGTTCCGACCGCACAGCAGCTCATCCCGGCCAAGGCTCCGGAAGCCGTTGCCGTAGATGAAGAGCATGCTGGTGCCGTTTATGAATACGAGCCGGATCCGGCGTCGATCCTCGACGAGCTGATCCCGCGCAACATCTCGGTCCAAATCTTCCGCGCTCTCCTCGAGAACGTCGCGGGTGAAATGGGCGCCAAGATGAGCGCGATGGACAATGCGACGCGCAATGCTGGTGAGATGATCAACAAGCTGACGTTGAGCTACAACCGTCAGCGTCAGGCTCAGATCACCAAGGAACTGATTGAAATCATTTCGGGCGCGGAAGCGCTCTGAGGTTAGGAAAAGAGGGTCAGAAAATGGCTGAGGCAGCTACCCCCAAGACCGGCTCTGTCGGCAGAGTCACACAGGTTATCGGCGCCGTCGTCGACGTTGCTTTCGAAGGCGAACTGCCGAAGATCCTGAACGCGTTGGAAACCGACAATAACGGCAACCGTCTGGTTCTCGAAGTTGCTCAGCACCTCGGCGAAAACGAAGTTCGTACCATTGCGATGGACTCGTCCGAAGGTCTCGTTCGCGGCCAGCAGGTTACCGATACCGGCGCTCCGATCTCGGTTCCGGTTGGCAACGAAACGCTCGGCCGTATCATGAACGTCATCGGCGAGCCGGTCGACGAAGCTGGTCCGCTGAACACCGCTCACAAGCGCGCCATCCATCAGGACGCTCCGGCTTATGTCGAGCAGTCCACGGAAGCGCAGATCCTCGTCACCGGCATCAAGGTGGTCGATCTTCTTGCTCCCTATGCAAAGGGCGGCAAGATCGGCCTGTTCGGCGGCGCAGGCGTCGGCAAGACCGTTCTCATCATGGAACTGATCAACAACGTCGCCAAGGCGCACGGTGGTTACTCGGTCTTCGCTGGCGTGGGTGAACGTACCCGCGAAGGCAACGACCTCTACCACGAAATGATCGAATCGGGCGTCAATAAGCATGGCGGCGGCGAAGGCTCGAAGGCTGCGCTCGTTTACGGCCAGATGAACGAACCGCCGGGCGCCCGCGCTCGCGTCGCTCTGACCGGTCTGACGGTTGCTGAACACTTCCGCGACCAGGGTCAGGACGTTCTGTTCTTCGTCGACAACATCTTCCGCTTCACGCAGGCTGGCTCGGAAGTGTCGGCTCTGCTCGGCCGTATCCCTTCTGCTGTGGGCTATCAGCCGACGCTCGCAACCGACATGGGGCAGATGCAGGAACGCATCACCACGACGACGACGGGCTCGATCACCTCGGTTCAGGCCATTTACGTTCCGGCCGACGACTTGACCGACCCGGCGCCGGCAACCTCGTTCGCCCACTTGGACGCAACCACGGTTCTGTCGCGCTCGATCGCTGAAAAGGGTATCTATCCGGCCGTCGATCCGCTCGACTCCACCTCGCGCATGCTCGATCCGCTGGTCGTCGGCGACGAACATTACGAAATTGCCCGTAAGGTTCAGTCGACCCTGCAGCGCTACAAGGCCCTACAGGACATCATCGCCATCCTGGGCATGGACGAACTGTCCGAAGAGGACAAGATCGCTGTTGCCCGCGCCCGCAAGATCGAACGCTTCCTGTCGCAGCCGTTCTTCGTTGCCGAAGTCTTCACCGGTTCGCCGGGCAAGCTGGTTGCTCTCGAAGACACGATCAAGGGCTTCAGGGGCCTCGTCAACGGCGATTACGACCACCTGCCCGAGGCTGCTTTCTACATGGTTGGCTCGATCGAAGAAGCCATCGAGAAGGCCAAAAAGCTCGCTGCCGCTTGATGAGCGACGCTCAGGACGAGATATTCTGCTGCGACACGCTCAAAAGTGTCGTGGCAGAGCTTCCTGAACCGGCCGCGCCGACCATCTACCGGGCCGATAATGGCGTGATGATGATGGTTGTCGGACTGGCTCAGACCGAGGAAGGTCTCGGTTATCTCGATCATGCGATGATGCACTGCCCGTTCTGCGGGACCAAATTGCAAGATGCAAAGGCCATAGCCGAGAAGGTAAGTCACTGATGGCTGACAATTTCAACTTTGAGCTCGTTTCGCCGGAGCGCCTGCTGCTGTCGGAGATGGTGACTGAGGTCGTCATTCCCGCCACTGAAGGTGAGATGACGGTCATGGCCCACCATGCCCCGACGATGACGACCATCAAGCCGGGCATCGTGAGTGTTCGTTCTTCTTCAGGCTCGAAGCAGGATTACGTTGTGTTCGGCRGTTTTGCCGACATCCTGCCGACGGGATGCACGCTCCTTGCTGAATCTGCCCTTCCGGTGGAGGAACTCAACAAGGACGAACTGACCCGCCGCATCGAAGCTGCGAAGCAGGAACTTGAGGATGTCGTGCATCATGAGCACAAGTCCAAGCTTGAGCATTTCATCATGGAAATGACCCGTCTGCAGGGTATGGTCGGTCAGGACTGATCGGTTCAGGTAGACATTCTGGATTGAACAAGAAAGCGGCCTTCAAGGCCGCTTTTTTTATCCGGAAACAAGATGCATTTATGCTGCAGCGTGCTGCAAAAACAAAAGGCGGTGTTTCGCCGCCCGCCTGATCGATCTGGTCTGTGGAAACTCGGTATCTCAGAAACCGGTGCCGCCGCGCAGCTCGGAGAGCAGCGTGCCAAGCAGGATCTTCATATCCAGCCAGAGGCTGAAATTCCTGATGTAATAGATATCGCTGGCGATGCGGGCGCGTGCCTCCGTCGGGCGTTCCGTCGGACCGCGCCAGCCGCGCGTCTGGGCAAGGCCGGTAATACCTGGCCGCATCAGATGGCGGTAATGATATTCAGGCACCAGTTCCTCGTAGAGCATACCGGCCGCGCGCATGTTGATGGCGTGGCAACGGGGACCGACGAGCGACATATCGCCCTTAATGACGTTGAGAAGCTGGGGCAGTTCATCGATATTGGTCTTGCGCAAGAAGGCGCCGATCCGCGTCACGCGCCGATCACCCTTGACGGTTTGTTCGACGCCGGTGGGATCGCAGAGATCCGCCCGCATGGAGCGGAACTTGTAGACAGTGATCTTGCTGCCCTTCCGCCCCCAACGAATCTGCCGGAAAAACACAGGCCCGCCATCGTCGATCACAATGAGGAGGGCGATCGTCAGAAGGACGGGGAACAGGATGATGAGCGCGCTCGTTGCGCCGAAAATGTCGAAAGCTCTCTTCAAGCCAAGCTGAAGCCAGCCTCCGCCATCCAATGAGGCAAAGCTTTCCGGCTGGCGAATATTGGAATTCGCTGCGTCGGGAGCCTTCATCTTCACTGTCTTTACTGAGAAAGCCGTGTCTTGAAGCTTATTTGAAGTAAACACGTTCATTAAGCAACGTCCGTGGAAATACTGGAATAGTGCGTCGCGCTGGCACAAATACATGGACCGGGTCGGTTTGTCACCCGCTTCTTTAATGTTTTCCTTACCCTAATTGAGCCAAATTTGGGAGTATTTCGAAATATGTCCCTGATATTTTTGGCTGGTTAGGAATTAACTATATTGCGTAAAGGCTTAATTCTTGCGCGTTATGCGTGCGGCGCGTCGTATTGCCTGCCGCTCGAGAGCGAAATAACTGAGGCTTGCGAGAAGAAAGACAATCGTCGTCGCAAGGGCACAACCAATAAGCCAATCGCGCAGGGGGTTGTCCTTACCGATCCCGAATATGGCCGGTGAGATCGTCTGCATCGTGGTCAGTACGATGTCCTGCCAGATGTAGATGCCGAAAGAGACGGTTGCCGTGAAGCGCACGAAGGCGTTGTCGAGCAACGCCGCAAGCAGGGTGGAGCGCGAGAGGGCAACGAGCGCAACCGCGGTCATGAGTGGGAACAGCGGAAAGACGTAAGGGATGCCGAGCCATCCATAGGCTTCCCACGGGCCTCCCGTCGAAAGCGGCAGCTGGAGGCCGGCGATGACCAGGCAGGCGAAGGCAATGATGTCGAACAGGATCTGACGCTTTCGCGGCAGTATCGTGTGAAGGCCTGCCGCGAGCGCACCGAGCGCAAAAATCGCGAAGAAACCGAAGGGATTGTAGTTTGGCATCCACTCCTTTGCGCCGCCCTGCATGCCATATTGCCAGCCACGATCAATCTCATTGGGAGGAACAAGCGTGCGGAAAGTCTCGTGGGCAAGCAGCGCCACAGCAATGATGACGAGCCAGGCAAGGCGCGTGATCAGCGGAGTGCGGCGTTTTTCCGGGATAGCGAAAAGCCAAAGGAAACCAAGCGGCAGCAGCACATAGCTCGTTACTTCGAAGGATATGGACCAGAGCGGGCCGTTGCCTTCGACAGGAAAGAAGGTGCGCCAGTGCCACTGGCTCATGAACAGGAGACCGCTCACATAACGCATGACGAGTTCCGGTGTCAGCGCATGCCCAAGCAATGTGATGCTGAGGATAAAACCTGCGGTCAAAGCTACCCAATAGCCGGGCACGACGCGGGCCGCTCGACGCAGCACATAGGTGCGCAGGTCAGGTATTGCATAACCGGCATCAAGGGAATGCCAGAACGGCAAGGCCAGCAGAAAGCCGCTGAGGATAAAGAAGATTGCGACGCCGAAATTGCCGAAGCGCAGGGCGGTCAGCGCCGGCTGAAACCCTTCGGTCTTGTTAAGGTCGATGCGCAGAACAAGGTGGTGGATGAGGACAAGCAGGCAAGCGGTTGCACGCAAGAAATCTGCTCCGGCTACCCGGTCCTGCTGCTGCATGTCACTCCCTCGCTCCTCGCCGGACTTTGCAGCGGAAAGCTGCTGCCGGCAAGGGCGGGGTCATCTCAGCCAAGCAGATCGTTCGTGTAATAGGCGGAAAAGTCGGGCTTTTCCTTCAGCGCCTCACCATTGGCATCGAGCAGGATGCCATGGTCGAATAGGAACGTGCCGATCGCTTCGGCCTTGGCCGCATCGATGATGCCGATCGCGCCGTTGTCACCCTTTAGGAAACGACCTTCGACCAGGGCCTTTTGCGATGCCTTGACCAGATCGGTATTCAGCAGCGCGCCGTTGCTGCCGGCAATCAGGAGATCACAGGCCTCGTCCTGATTGTCGACCGAATAGGCATAACCTTTGAGTGTTGCCTGGACAAAGGCGCGGGCATTTTTCGGATTGGCCGAAAGATAGGCATCGCTGGAAGCGATTGCGGTCGTCTGTTCGTCGGGAATTCCATGGTCGCTATAGCGCCAGCGTCCGACCTGCCGGTTCTCCAGCTGGGCGGCAATACCCTCCCAGGTGTAGATTTCCAGTGTAAAGTCCACCGCGCCGTTGTCGAGCGCCTCATAGGCCGAGGTGCCGAGCGTGACATTCTGGAAGGTGCCCTTGCCGCCGTCGTTGCGGATCATCGCAGAGACGAGTGCCTCCTCCCATGCGCCGCCAAAGCCGCCATAGGTCTTGCCATCAAGATCTTTCGGACTCTTGATATCGTTGCGGCCGCCCTTGAAGATCAACCTGCCGGTTTCCGTCTGCACGACGGCATAGACGAGTTTCACATCGGCGCCCGCGGCGCGCTGGGTAAAGGTCTCGATCTCTCCGCAAATCCCGAAATCGGCAACACCATTTGCGACCAACGTGCCGGCACTCGTATCGGCATAGGGCAGGATCTCGACATCGATGCCGGCGGCCTCATAGAAGCCCTTCGCCTTGGCGACATAGATGCCGATATGGTTGGTGTTCGGTGTCCAGTCGAGCGCGATACGCACCTTTGGGGAGGATTGCGCGAAGGCGGTGCGGCCGGCAAGGCTTGCGGCCATGGCGGCAAAAAGGGTCTGTCGGCGGGTGAGAAGCATCAGGACCTCCTCAGGTTCTTTGCGGATGCAGCAATGTTTGAAGAATTTCAGTTTCGATCGCCTGAGCGGCCGGGGAGCCGAGATCTGCAAGCGTCCGCGGTCTTGCGAGCGGCACCTTGAACTCCCTGATCACGGCAGCCGGACGGGCGGACAGCACATAGATACGATCGGACAGGAAGACGGCTTCCCGTACGTCATGGGTAATCAGCAGGGCCGTCCATCGATGACCGGTCCACATGCCCTGCAGCCATTCCTGCATCTGGGTGCGGGTTAGCGCATCGAGTGCCCCGAAAGGCTCGTCGAGCAGCAGCATGTCCTGCCGCTGGATCACCGTGCGCAGCAGGGCCGCACGCTGGCGCATGCCGCCCGAAAGGGCCGCGGGATAGTGATTTTCGAAGCCGGCAAGTCCGAAGCGTTCAAAGAGCGGGGCGGCCACGGCGCGCGCTTGGCTGCGGGGCATGCCGTGCACTTCGAGGCCGAGGATCGCGTTGTCGATGACGCTTCGCCACGGCATCAGCGCATCGCGCTGGGGCATGAAGGCGAATGCATGCGCGGCCTGCGAGAGCTGGATGCCGTCGAAGACAATCTCTCCCTTGTCGGCCTGCAGCGCCTGTGTCAGCAGCCGCAGGATCGTCGACTTGCCGGAGCCGGATGGGCCGACGATCGAGACGAATTCACCTCTGGCGATATGAAGAGAAATGTCCTTCAGCACTTCCATGCCGTCGAGGGATTTCGACACATTCTTCAGCTCGAGCATCGCGTTCATCGGCGTTTCTCCGCAGCGGATTGCCAGGGCATGACGAAACGCTGCACCGCCAGGGTGAGGCCGAAGAGGCAAAGGGTCAGAAGAGCGCTGACGACGACGGCGGCGAGGACGAGGTCGGGCCGGAAATTGTTCTTGGCGTTGAGGATATAGATCCCGAGGCCGCGCGCGGCGCCTGCATATTCGGAGAAGATGGCGCCGACCACGGCATAGGTGATCGAAATACGCAGGCCGGCAAAGAAGAAAGGCATGGCGGAAGGGAGCCGTGCCAGGCAGAAGATGCGCCAGCGACTTGCCTTCATGGAACTCAGAAGCTCGGCAATATCCCGGTCCGTCGCTTCATAGCCCTGAAGCAGGGCGACCAGCAGCGGAAAGAAGGTAACGAGAGCGACGAGCAGAAGCTTCGGCAGCAGCCCGAAACCGAACCAGAGTACGACGAGGGGAGCGATCGCGACCAGCGGCAATGTCTGGCTGACGATGAAGAGCGGCAGCAGCGCACGGCGCATGAATGGCACGAAATCCATCAGTACCGACGAGGCGAAGGCGAAGACGAGCGACAAAGCAAAACCGCCGAGCGTCGCGCCGAGCGTCGGCCAGGTGTTGTCGAGCAGCGCCTGCCTGTTCAGCCAGCCCTGTGTAAGGATACGCGAAGGTGAGGGCAGGATCGAGGGCTTGATGCCGGAGAGATCGACATAGAGCTCCCAGACAGCCAGGAAGGCAAGCATGGCGAGAATGGCGGGCAAGGCCCGCCTCAGTGGCGCAAATGTCGAATCCGGTTTCGATAGGGTCATGCCGTCAGGCGTCTCAGGCTTTGCTCGGGCTGTTCGCGGAGACCGTGATATCCAGTGTCACGTGACCTTCGGGATCGCCAAAGCGATAGAAAGCTTCATGGATGGTCGCGAAGATCGCGCCGGCGTCGCCGCGCAGCTTGGTGCAGAAATTCTTCGAGCGGTCGAATGTGCCCGAGCGCTTCAGGAAATCGATGCAGCCGTAAATCTCGTCCATATGGGTGCCAGTTCCCATGACATAGAGAGAAAATTGGGCCGCCGTTGGTTGACCAGTCTCGGTCGTATCCCTGACTGCTGCGATCGCGGCCTCCACGCGCTCGGCGAGCGGCTCGGAGCGGCTTGAGGACAGGCCGGCGCCGCAGATTGCATCATCCGGTTCGCCGGGGCAGCCGCGCGAGATCGCGGCGGACAATACGCAATGCTCGCCACTTGCGGCAGCCGAGACGAAGAGGTCGCGCATGGCGGCAAACAGCACGTCGGGCGGGCCGACCATCAGCGTGGAAATATCATCGGTTTCGATGCGAAGATGATCGCGATAGGGCTCGAGAGCCTTGATCGCGTCAAGGATGATGCCGACGAAATTGCCGGACATCGGATATAGAGACACTTGTGCGCCGGAAAACAATTGGACCTCGCTCCGCTGGCATTACCCAGATCAGCTTTAAAGGGTCCGGAGGCATGCGCCTCACATCTCAGCCCCGGCAATTCGGAGCTCCCCCGTGAAATTGTGGCGGAAGCTATCACCCGGCCTGCGGTACCGCAACCGTAAAATTCCTACCCGGCTATGCGGTCGCCAAGAGGCGCGTGCAGTTCAGGCGCACTTTGTAAGGTGCCCGAGGGGAAACACCCGGACGGAGGTCCTGTCCGGGTGTCCAGCCGGTCCGTACCTGCCAGAGACGGAGCCGGATGTCTTTGTCTCAGGCGGCGACGCCGGCATAGGGCGTGTCGCTGCGGGCGGCGACCAGGGCCTCAGTCCACCATTGCAGCTGGGACATCATTCGGGAAAGCCTGCGCAGAGCTTCCTGCGGATCCTGCAGCCGGCCCTCATTGTCGAAACGGCGCCAGGGGGAATTGAAACTCACGGCATCGCAGATCGTGACGGCGTGAAGCTCCGCAAAAACGAGGCGAAGTTGTTCGACTGCCCGCAATCCGCCGGATATGCCGCCATAACAGACGAAGGCGATCGGCTTTCCGTGCCAGGGTTCGGCGAAGAGATCGATGAGGAATTTCAGGGAAGCGGTGAAGCTGTGGTTGTATTCCGGGGTGACGAGGATGAAACCATCGGCCTGATGAAGCCTGTCCGCAAGCCGCCTTGCCTCCGGATGATGCGGTAAATGCTCTCGCGGCAGTGAAAATGCCAGCGGGTCGATGATGTCGATCTCGAATTGCGGAAAGCGGGCCAGCTCTCTTTCGAGCCACTTCACCACCCTGTCGCAGATGCGTCCCTCGCGCGTGCTGCCATAGATGACGGCAAGCCTCATGGGTTTGTGCATGCATTGCTCCTTCTTATCTCGGCTTTACGGCCTCGGGAGCGCAGTCTATAAAACCTAAACTAATATTGAGGTCAATGGGTCATGCAGCAGAATCCGGGATTCTCCTTGAGCAAACTTCTGACGGTGGGCGAGGTGGCAGAGCGCAGCGGACTTGCGGTTTCCGCCCTGCATTTCTACGAAGCGAAAGGGCTGATCTTCAGCATTCGCACCCGCGGCAACCAGCGGCGCTACGGCCGCGACGTGCTGCGGCGTCTCGGCATCATCAAGGTGGCGCAACGCGTTGGCATTCCGCTCTCTGAAATTCAGACTGCGTTCGAAACCCTGCCGCAGAGCCGTACGCCGACAGTCGAGGACTGGCAGAGGTTATCAAGGCTCTGGAAGGACAATCTCGATATCCGCATCAGGCAGCTCAGCCTGTTACGCGATCATCTGACGAGCTGCATCGGCTGCGGTTGCCTCTCTATCGACGCCTGCCCGCTGCGCAATCCCTTCGATGTACTTGGCAGACAGGGCGCCGGTGCGCGGCTGCTCGACCCGGGTGCCTAGATCTTCGAACTTTCTTTTGGCTGATGCCCGCATATGTTAGGCGTGATAGCGCAAGCGGCGGACCGGCCCGCAAATGAGGAGAACTTCGTGTTTCATCCCAAGTTATTCGAAAACCGCAATGTCGTCGTGACGGGTGCCGGCCGCGGTATCGGCCTCGAAGTTGCCCGACAGTTTCTGGATTGCGGTGCGCGCGTGCTTGTCCATACCGGGCGCGACGGGGAGCGCGAACTGCCGGATTTTCTGCTGACTGCCGAATCGGAACGCCGGGCCCTGCTTTTGCCGGCGGATTTCCTGCAGCAGGGCGGGGCTGCGAAGTTTGCGCAAGAGGCGCTCGATTTCTTCGACAAGGTGCATGTGCTGGTCAACAATGCCGGCACGATGCATGGGCGTTTTCCCGCCGGTGAACTGACCGATGCCGATTATGAGACCGTCGTGCGCCTCAACCAGACGTCGGTGGTGGAGCTCACCCGGGCCCTGCTTCCCGCGCTCCGGGCCGCGCAGGGTGCCGCCATCGTCAACACGGTCTCGATTTCCGCGATAACGGGCGGTAGTCCCGGTTCGGCGATCTATTCCGCATCAAAGGCCTTCGTCGCGACCTATTCGAAGGCGCTTGCCCGCGAGCTCGCGCCTGACGATATAAGGGTCAACTGCGTCTCGCCCGGTACGATCGATACCGATTTCCATGCACGCTATTCATCCCGCGAAAAACTGGAACAGACACGCAAGTCGATCCCGCTGCAGCGGCTCGGAACGTCGGAAGATTGCGCCCCGGCCTATCTCTTCCTGGCCGCGCCATCGTTGTCCGGCTACATCACCGGTCAGGTTCTGGAGATCAATGGCGGCCAGCTTATCTGCTGATTTGGTTGGACTTTTTTTGGTATTTGACGACTTTTGACCAATTCGCTTCTGCGAATATGATATTGTACTGATCTACCCTATTACCTCCTTCCGAGAAGCAAATGCCATTGCCTAAACCGAAGCTGGGCATGACCAGCCAGGACTTGCAGAAGCTTGCTGATAAAGCCCACGAGGCGAGTGATCTCCTGAAGGCGCTAGCCCATCAGACCCGGTTGCTCATCCTCTGTATCCTTTCGGAAGGGGAAAAAACGGTTGGCGAGATCGAGGATATCCTTGGTATACAGCAGGCTATGGTGTCTCAGCAGCTTGCGCGACTGAGGCTCGAAGGCCTCGTCAACACGCGTCGTGAAGGACGGCTCGTCTATTACAGCATGGGAAATGAAAGCGTTCTGGCTTTCCTCGAATCACTGTTCAGTCTCTTCCCGGTTGTTGAAAAGGTCTGAAGCCGCGGCTCTTGCGAAGCGGCCTTCAAGTCGCAAAGATAGGCCTCATCCCGAATTCGGCAGGAGGCCGGATGATCGACAAGCTGGAATTCTTCATCGCACTCGCCAACGAGAAACATTTCGGTCGTGCGGCAGAGGAATGCGGCGTTTCCCAGCCCACGCTCTCGGCCGCCATTCGCCAGCTTGAAGATCAGCTGGGGGTCATGCTGGTGCAGCGCGGCTCCCGCTTTCAAGGGTTGACGCCCGAGGGCCAGCGCGTGCTCGAATGGGCCCGGCGCATTGTCGGTGACACGCGTACCATGCGCGAGGAAATGCGCGCCGCCCGCACGGGTCTCTCCGGCCATCTGCGCCTGGCTTCCATTCCGACCGCGCTCGCCATGCTGTCGCGAATCACGACGCCCTTCCAGGAACGGCATCCCGACGTCACCTTCTCCATCGTCTCGCGCAATTCACTGCAGGTGCTGAGCATGCTCGAAAATCTCGAGATCGATGCCGGCATCACCTATCTGGAAAACGAGCCGCTCGGACGCGTCACCTCGGTGCCGCTCTATGCGGAACGCTACAATCTCATCACTGCCGCCGGCAGCCCGCTCTCGGATCGCGAGAGTGTGACGTGGCGTGAAGTGGGAGATCTTCGGCTTTGCCTATTGACGGCTGACATGCAAAACCGGCGTATCATCAACCGACATCTGGCCGAAGCAGGCGCGACAGTCCATCCGACGCTCGAATCAAACTCGATGATTGTGCTTTTTTCACATGTGCGGACCGGCCGCTGGGCGAGCATCATGCCGCATAACGTCGCGAAATCATTCGGGTTTCCTGTGGAGATCCGGATGATTCCGATCACCGAGCCGGAGGCGCACCATCTTGTTGGCCTTGTCGCTCCTTTTCGAGAACCTTTTACGCCGCTCGTCTCCGCCTTGTTGCACGAAGCAAGAACACTCGTTGAAGACGCCGAATTTTGATAGAAAAAAGCTATCAATCAACGAGACTGCTTTATTGATTGCGACCAGCTTCCCTGAGACAGTTCGACAGAATTCGCAATGACATGGGGAGTTTTGCGGTTTTCAAGGAATTCGCAGGTCGTAAGGGAGAGCTGCTGATGAACATACGTGTCGCTCAGGGCGATATCACCGGACGTATCCGCTCGATCGTTGACGATCTTCGATCCCTCGAAGGACCACTCCTTCCTATTCTGCATGAAATCCAGGAGCAGTTCGGATACGTGCCGCAGGAAGCCTTGCCGGTTATCTCCGAGGAGCTCAACCTTTCCCGCGCCGAGGTCCACGGCGTTGTCACTTTCTATCATGATTACCGCGATCATCCTGCCGGCCGGCACGTGCTGAAACTCTGTCGCGCCGAGGCTTGCCAGTCGATGGGCGGCGATGCACTGGCCGAGCGTATCAAAACCCTGCTCGGCATCGATTTTCATCAGACGACACTCGACGGCAGCGTCACGCTTGAGCCGGTCTACTGTCTTGGCCTCTGTGCCTGTGCGCCAGCCGCCATGCTGGATGGCGAAGTGCATGGCCGGGTCGATGGCGAACTGGCCGCTGAGCTCGTTGCGGAGGCACGTCGATGACTGTGAAGATTTATGTTCCGCGCGATGCCGCAGCGCTCTCGCTCGGGGCCGAGAAGGTGGCAACGGCGATTGCCCAGGAGATCGTCGCCCGCGGCCTTGATGCGACAGTCGTGCGCAACGGCTCGCGCGGAATGTTCTGGCTCGAGCCACTGGTTGAGGTCGAGGTTTTCGGGAAACGGATCGGCTATGGGCCGGTCAGGACGAAGGATGTCGCCGATCTCTTTGATGCGGGGTTGATGGAAGGCGGGATGCATGCGCTCTGTCTGGGGGAGGTCGAGGACCTCCCGTTCCTGAAAGGCCAGACCCGTCTCACCTTTGCCCGCTGCGGCATTACCGATCCGCTTTCGCTTGACGATTATGAGGCCCATGGCGGGCTTGCCGGCCTTCGCCGCGCCATTTCGATGCAGCCTGCCGATGTCGTCAAGGAAGTGACCGATTCCGGTCTTCGTGGTCGTGGCGGCGCGGGCTTTCCGACCGGCATCAAATGGAAGACGGTGCTCGATGCGGCCGGTTCTCGCAAATATATCGTTTGCAATGCAGATGAGGGCGACAGCGGCACCTTCGCCGACCGGATGATCATGGAAGGCGATCCTTTCGTGCTCATCGAAGGCATGGCAATTGCCGGGCTTGCGACGGGAGCCACGAAAGGCTTCGTCTATACGCGCTCGGAATATCCGCATGCGATCGCCACGATGACGGAGGCGGTGGAGATTGCCCGCAAGGCCGGCATTCTGGGCGCTTCGGTGCTCGGCTCCGGCAAGACCTTCGACATGGAGATCCGCACCGGTGCAGGCGCCTATGTGTGCGGCGAGGAAACGGCGCTGCTCAACAGCCTGGAAGGCAAACGGGGCATCGTGCGCGCCAAGCCGCCGCTGCCGGCCCATAAGGGATTGTTCAACTGTCCGACCGTCATCAACAACGTGATCTCGCTCGCATCCGTGCCCGTGATCATGGACAAGGGGGCGGCCTTCTATCGCGATTTCGGCATGGGCCGGTCGCGCGGCACCATTCCGCTGCAGATTGCCGGTAATGTGAAATATGGCGGGCTCTATGAAACCGCCTTCGGCCTGTCTCTCGGCGATATCGTCGAGAAGATCGGCGGTGGTACGGCATCGGGACGGCCGGTGAAGGCGGTGCAGGTGGGCGGGCCGCTTGGTGCCTATTTCCCGCGGGCTCTCTTCGACACGCCATTCGACTACGAAGCTTTTGCGGCCAAGGACGGATTGATCGGCCATGCCGGCCTCGTCGTTTTCGACGATACCGCCGATATGTTGAAACAGGCGCGCTTCGCCATGGAGTTCTGCGCGGTGGAAAGCTGCGGCAAGTGCACGCCCTGCCGCATAGGCTCGACGCGCGGCGTCGAAACGGCGGACAAGATTGCCCAGGGCATAGAGCCCGAGAAGAACCGGGAACTGCTCGCCGATCTCTGCAATACGATGAAGTTCGGCTCGCTCTGCGYGCTCGGCGGGTTCACGCCCTATCCTGTCATGAGCGCCATGACGCATTTTCCGGAAGATTTTGCTCCGGTCCCTCTCATTGAAGCGGCGGAATAGGCCATGTCTCTCATTCATGAAATCGATTACGGAACGCCGGCTTCGAAATCCGAAACGATGGTGACGCTGACCATTGACGGCCGGCAGGTTACGGTTCCCGAGGGAACCTCGATCATGCGCGCCTCCATGGAGGCCGGCATTCAGGTGCCGAAGCTCTGCGCGACCGATATGGTCGATGCCTTCGGTTCCTGCCGTCTCTGTCTGATCGAAATCGACGGCCGCAACGGAACGCCCTCCTCCTGCACGACACCGGTGGCGTCCGGCATCGTCGTCCATACGCAGACGGAGCGGCTGAAGAATATCCGCCGCGGCGTCATGGAGCTTTATATCTCGGACCATCCGCTCGACTGTCTGACCTGCGCGGCCAATGGCGATTGCGAGTTGCAGGACATGGCGGGCGCCGTCGGCCTGCGCGATGTGCGCTATGGCTACGAGGGCGACAACCACGTCAAGGCGCGCAACAGCGGCGAGATCAATCTGAAATGGATGCCGAAGGACGAGTCCAATCCGTACTTCACCTATGATCCGTCGAAATGCATCGTCTGCTCCCGGTGCGTTCGTGCCTGCGAGGAGGTGCAGGGCACCTTCGCGCTGACGATCGAAGGGCGCGGGTTCGGCTCGCGTGTTTCGCCCGGTATGCACGAGCATTTCGTCGATTCCGAATGTGTTTCCTGCGGTGCCTGCGTGCAGGCTTGCCCGACGGCGACGCTGACGGAAAAATCGGTCATCCGCATCGGTCAGCCGGAACATTCGGCTGTCACGACCTGCGCCTATTGCGGTGTGGGCTGCTCCTTCAAGGCGGAAATGCGCGGCGAAGAGCTGGTGCGCATGGTGCCGTGGAAGGATGGTCAGGCAAACCGCGGCCACTCTTGCGTCAAGGGCCGCTTTGCCTATGGATATTCGACCCACAAGGACCGCATCCTCAATCCGATGATCCGCGAGAAGGTGACGGATCCCTGGCGCGAGGTGACCTGGGACGAGGCCTATGCGCATGTCGCTTCCGAGTTCCGCCGCATCCAGTATCAGTATGGACGTGAAGCGATTGGCGGCATCACATCGTCCCGCTGCACCAACGAAGAGACTTACCTTGTCCAGAAGCTGATACGCGCCGGCTTCGGCAACAACAATGTCGATACCTGCGCCCGCGTGTGCCATTCGCCGACAGGTTACGGGCTGGGCCAGGCTTTCGGCACCTCGGCCGGCACACAGGATTTCGACAGCGTCGAGCATTCCGATGTGGTCATTATCATCGGTGCCAATCCGACCGATGGTCATCCGGTCTTCGGTTCGCGCCTGAAGAAGCGGTTGCGGCAGGGCGCCAAGCTGATCGTTATCGATCCGCGTCGCATCGATATCGTCCGCTCGCCGCATGTCGAGGCCTCCTTCCATCTGCCGCTGAAGCCTGGCACCAATGTTGCCGTCATGACGGCGCTGGCGCATGTGATCGTGACCGAAGGCCTCTACGACGAGAAGTTCATCCGTGAGCGTTGCGACTGGTCGGAGTTCGAGGATTGGGCGGCTTTTGTGGCCGAGCCGCAGCATAGCCCTGAAGCTGTCGAGAAGTTTACCGGCGTGAATCCGGAAGACGTGCGCGGCGCTGCACGGCTTTTTGCGACCGGCGGCAATGGCGCCATCTATTACGGTCTGGGCGTCACAGAACACAGCCAGGGCTCGACGACCGTCATGGCAATCGCCAACCTTGCCATGGCAACCGGCAATATCGGCCGTCCAGGCGTCGGTGTGAATCCGCTGCGCGGCCAGAACAACGTGCAGGGTTCCTGCGACATGGGGTCCTTCCCGCATGAGCTGCCGGGCTATCGCCATATCTCGGACGATGCGACGCGCGATATTTTCGAAAAGCTCTGGGGCGTGAAGCTCAACAACGAGCCGGGCCTGCGTATTCCGAACATGCTGGATGCCGCCGTCGATGGCTCCTTCAAGGGGCTCTACATTCAGGGTGAGGATATTCTTCAGTCCGATCCGGACACGAAGCATGTCGCCGCCGGCCTTGCCGCCATGGAATGTGTCGTGGTGCAGGATCTCTTCCTGAACGAGACTGCGAACTATGCGCATGTCTTCCTGCCGGGCTCTACTTTCCTGGAAAAGGACGGCACCTTCACCAATGCCGAGCGCCGCATCAACCGCGTGCGCAAGGTCATGACGCCGCGCAACGGCTATGCGGACTGGGAAGTGACACAGAAGCTTGCTCAGGCAATGGGCCTCGACTGGCACTATACGCATCCGTCCGAGATCATGGACGAGATTGCCGCAACGACTCCGAGCTTCGCATCGGTCTCCTACGACTATCTCGAAAAGATGGGCTCGGTTCAGTGGCCCTGCAACGAGACACATCCGCTCGGGTCGCCGATCATGCATGTGGATGGATTCGTGCGCGGCAAGGGCAAGTTCATCCGTACGGAATATGTAGCGACCGACGAGCGCACCGGCCCGCGCTTCCCGCTGCTACTCACGACCGGCCGCATTTTGAGCCAGTATAATGTCGGTGCGCAGACACGCCGTACCGACAACGTCGTCTGGCACTCGGAGGACCGGCTGGAGATCCATCCGCATGATGCCGAACAGCGCGGTATCCGCGATGGTGACTGGGTGAAGCTCGGCAGTCGCTCGGGCGATACCACACTTCGCGCATTGATTACGGATCGCGTGGCGCCCGGGGTCGTCTATACGACCTTCCATCATCCGGATACGCAGGCAAACGTCATCACGACAGACTTCTCCGACTGGGCCACGAACTGCCCGGAATACAAGGTGACGGCAGTGCAGGTTTCGCCCTCCAACGGCCCGTCGGAATGGCAGGTCGAATATGACGAGCAGGCCCGCCAGTCCCGCCGCATCGCCAGCAAGATGGAGGCGGCGGAATAATGACGGAACGGCCGACCCGCATAAGCGTGACGGAAGTCGCCCGGAGAGGCGGTATCATGGCGCGGGGCGAGCGTATCGTGCCCGAGGAAGTGCCGATCGCCTTTTCCTATGGCGGCAGTTCGCATGCGGTCATGATGGGCACGCCCGATGATCTCGAGGATTTCGCTGTCGGCTTCAGCCTGACCGAGGGTATTATCAGTGATCGCAGCCAGGTCGCCGGTATCGAACTCCTGGAAGACGAGAAGGGTATCGACGTCCAGGTGACCCTCCTCGACGACGTCGAGGATGCACTGCGAAGGCGCAGGCGGAGCATGGCCGGACCCGTCGGTTGCGGCCTCTGCGGTATCGAGTCGATCGAGCAGGCGGTCCGCACCGTACCGGACGTGTCCAAGGCTGAGCTGTCGCTGTCGCATGCCGATATCGTCCAGGCGGTTGCGTTGCTCAATGAATCTCAGCCGCTGCATCGCGAGACGCGGGCCGTTCACGGCGCCGGCTTCTACATTCCTGGCAAGGGATTGATCGCCGTGCGCGAGGATGTCGGCCGGCATAATGCGCTCGACAAGCTTTGCGGCGCCGTTATCAGAGCCGGTGAAACAGGCGCTTCAGGCGCCGTTGCCGTCACAAGCCGCCTGTCCGTCGAGATGGTTCAGAAGACGGCGATCCTTGGTGCTCCCGTGCTGATCGCCATATCCGCGCCGACAGCACTTGCCATCCGCACGGCGGAGGAAGCCGGCATGACGCTTGTCGCTCTCGTGCGCGGAGAGGATTTCGAGATTTTCACCCACCCACATCGCTTGTCGCCCGGAAGCATCGCCGATGTCGCATGATACCAAGACCAAGCTTGTCTATATGGCAAACCAGATCGCAACCTTTTTCAAGACGCAGCCCGAAAGCGAAGCTGCGCAGGGAGTTGCGACGCACATCAACAAATTCTGGGAGCCGCGCATGCGGCGGCAACTCTTCGAAATTCTGGAAAAGGAAGAGAACGGCCTCGACGCACTCGTGCTGCAGGCTGTGCCCCTGATTCGCAAACCGGAACCGGCGGAACATCCAGTTCGATAGACCAATATCAGAGGGGCCGTTCTTCCCGGCGTCGGCCAAGGGTCATGATCATAAAGGGCTCGTGCCGCTCTTGCGGCGGCACGAGCTATCCGAATGAGGCCTGATCAGAATTCTACCCAGCTTTCGGCAGACGTCACCGCTGCGCCACGGGTTCTTGCAGTGCGGGCGACAAGATGCAGGGCCGGAGAAGTAGCTGGCTTCGTCAGATGCCTTGTCGCGGCGATATTGCCGCCGGGGAGTTGGAACTGCGAGACCAGCGTTCGCAGTGCATCGGCTTCCGCGGCAAGGTTCTGGCTGGCGGCCGTGCTCTCCTCCACCATGGCGGCGTTCTGCTGCGTTGCCTGATCGAGGCTGTTGACGGCCTGATTGATCTCCTTGAGGCCGGTCGCCTGTTCCCGGGAGCCTTCGACGATCGCTGCGACGTTTGAATTGATGCTGGCAACCTGAACGACGATTTCCTCCAGCGCCCTGCCGGTCTGTCCTACCAGTTCGACGCCGTTTTTCACCAATTCGCTCGATGTATTGATCAGCGCCTTGATCTCCTTCGCTGCTCTGGCAGAACGCTGTGCGAGTTCGCGGACCTCCTGGGCGACGACGGCAAAACCCTTGCCGGCTTCACCGGCACGAGCCGCTTCGACGCCGGCGTTAAGCGCCAGCAGGTTGGTCTGGAAGGCGATATCGTCGATGACGCCGATGATATTGGTGATCTCGCGGGAGGATTGCTCGATCTGGTCCATGGCCGAAACTGCCTTGCGCACGACCGTGCCGGATTGTTCCGCACTGTGTTTTGTCTGTCCGACCAGGCGGCCCGCCTCGTCGGCACGCTGGCTGGAATCGTTGACCGTGGTGGTGATCTCCTCCAGAGCTGCCGCCGTTTCCTCGACCGAAGCGGCCTGCTGTTCCGTCCGCTTGGAGAAAGAGTCTGCCGAGGAACCGATCTCGCGGGAACTGTCGGCGATAGCGGTGGCATTCTCACCAATGGTCTTCATCGTCCTGGAGAGTTTGTCGATCGTCGCATTAAAATCGTGGCGCAACTGCTCCATCGAAGGGACGAAGGCCGTGTCCAGCGTCCGCGTCAGATCGCCTTCTGAGAGCTGCCGCAGGGCCGTGCCGAGAAGGGAAATTGCGCTCATGCGCTGTGTCACGTCGGTTGCGAACTTAACGACCTTGTAGATCCTGCCATCCGCGTCGGCGATCGGATTGTAGGCGGCTTGGATCCAGATTTCCTTGCCGCCCTTACCGTAGCGGACGAATTCGTTGGCGATGAACTCGCCCTTTGCCAGCCGCGGCCAGAACTGATTGTATTCGTCGCTTCGCGCATAGGCTGGATCGCAGAACATGCTGTGATGCTTGCCAACGATCTCGGACAGCGAATAGCCAAGACCATTGCAGAAGTTCTCGTTGGCCGTGAGGATGTCGCCTGCGGGGGTAAATTCGATGACGGCCTGCGAACGTGAAATTGCCTCGAGCTTGCCGGCGTCCTCGACGGCGCGTTTCTTGGCCTCGGTGATGTCGGAGGCGATTTTCACGACCTTGAAAGGTTTGCCATGCTTGAAGACAGGGTTGTAAGAGGCCTGTATCCAGATCTCGCGACCGCCTTTTGCCAGGCGTTTATAGGCGCCGGCATCATATTCGCCACGGCCTAGGCGGGTCCAGAAATCCCGGTAGCTGGCGGTTGCCGCGTGGGCCGGTTCGCAGAACATGCTGTGATGTTTGCCGGCAATCTCGTTGAGATCGTAACCGAGCGCTTTGCAGAAATTCTCATTTGCCGTGAGAATGGCTCCGGTCAGGTCGAATTCGATAATCGCCTGTGACTTCGAGATAGCATTGAGAACATATTTCGAATTGGGTGATAGACCAAGCATTCCCGTCCCCTCTGAAATAGGACGCAGATATTCGCGCCCAACCCCTGAATTGAAGACCAAACAAGCATGGGTTCGCGGCGTGAAAATACGGCCGGGCAACAACCGTTATTTTCACCTATCACAAATCGTATCTTCTTGATGCTTCACAACCGATGATGATGGTGGACGGTAAATTTTCTGTATAAAAGGCAATACTAATAAATATATATTTTCGAGAGAAAATTACACGTTCAGATCGCATCGGATATGAACAAAAAACCGCCCGTGTGGGGCGGTTCTTGTCTCGGTCAAACTGCCTGGCGTGGCGATCAGGCGGCCAGTTCGTCCGTCTCGTTTTCCTTGAACATTTTTGCAAGATTCAGGAAGCAGATCATGCCATTTTCAGAAGCGATGATACCTTCGCAGAAAGCGCGGTCGAAGGACGCGGTCACTTCAGGAACGGGTTGCACCTGGCTGGAAGAAATCGTCAGGATATCGGAAACCCGATCGACCAGCATGCCGATGACCATATTGTGCACTTCGGCAACGACGATGGCGCTGCGCTCATTGGCAACAGTGCTCTTCATGCCGAGCTTGTAGGCGAGGTCGATGATCGGGATGACCGAACCGCGCAGGTTCATGACACCGATGACGTCGGCCGGAGAGTGCGGGATCGGCGTCGATGGCGCCCAGCCACGGATTTCGCGGATGGTCGTGGTCTTGACGCAGAATTCCTGATCATGGAGGCGGAAGGCAATGATTTCGAGCGTATCGCCGCTGAAGCTAGTGGAATTGATCGTGGCCATTAGAATTCTTCCCAACTGTCATAAGCCAGGGCAGAAGCGGATGCGCCCCCATTAGCGCGGACGAGCTTTGCCTTCACACCATACGATGGCTTTGCACCTTGCGAAGCATCGTTACGGTTATGGATGACATTAACGGAAGAGTGTTGCGCAAATCTAAACTGTGCAACGAGATTGCGGAGGTTTTCAGTCTCGGACGAAAGCCGGGCACTTGCCGCCGTCGTCTCCTCCACCATGGCGGCATTTTGCTGCGTGCCCTGATCCATGATGTTGACGGCCTTGTTGATTTCGACCAGTCCGGTCGACTGCTCTCGGGAGGACTCGACGATCGCTGCGACATTGATGTCGATATTGCCGACCTGCGTAACGATGCGTTCGAGCGACTGGCCGGTCTGACCGACAAGATCGACACCGCTCTTCACATGCTCCGAGGAAGCAGTGATGAGCGCCTTGATTTCCTTGGCGGCGCTGGCCGAGCGCTGTGCAAGTTCGCGAACCTCCTGGGCGACGACGGCAAAACCCTTGCCGGCCTCACCGGCACGCGCCGCCTCGACGCCGGCATTCAGTGCCAGCAGGTTGGTCTGGAAGGCGATCTCGTCAATCACGCCGATGATATTGCTGATCTCGCGTGAGGATTTCTCGATCTGGCCCATGGCGTCGACCGCCTTGCGGACGATGCTGCCGGAATGTTCCGCACCGCGTTTCGTTTCCGCAACGAGGCTGCCCGCATCGGCGGCGCGTCCGGCGCTGTCGGCAACGGTCTGGGTGATTTCATCGAGTGCGGCAGCGGTTTCCTCTACTGTCGCCGCCTGCTGTTCGGTGCGTTTGGACAGCACGTCGGCTGCTTCCTTCGTTTCGCGCGCACCGCTGGCGATCGCCTCGGCATTGAGGAGGACCGTGCGCATGGCGCTGCCGAGCTTGTCGATCGCGGCATTGAAATCGGTGCGGACCTTTTCCAGCGCGGGCGGGAAAGGATTTTCGACCCGCTTCGTCAGATCGCCTTCGGCAAGTGCGGTCAGGCCAGTGGCCAGATCATCGACGGCGCGGACACGCTCGGTGACGTCGGTCGCGAATTTGACGACCTTGAAGACGCGGCCGCTCATATCGAAGATGGGGTTGTAGGATGCCTGGATCCAGACGACCTTGCCGCCCTTGCCGATGCGCATAAACTCCGCGGCGACGAACTGGCCGGCGGCAAGCTTCTTCCAGAACTCCTTATAGGCGTCCGAGCGCACATAGGCCGGGTCGCAGAACATGCCGTGATGCTTGCCGCGGATTTCCTCCAGCCGGTACTCCATGACCGAGAGGAAATTCTCGTTCGCCTCCAGGATCTCTCCGTCAGGAGTGAACTCGATGACCGCCTGAGCCCGCGAGAGAGCGTCGATCTTGCCTTCTGCATCAGCGGCTTTCAGCTTGACGGCGGTCACGTCGCTTGCCAGCTTGACGATCTTATAGGGTTTGCCGCCCGACATCAGCGGGTTGTAGCTCGCCTGGATCCAGACTTCGCGGCCATCCTTGCCAATGCGCTTGTATTCACCGGTATCGAATTCGCCTCTGCCGAGCTTCTGCCAGAATTCCCGGTAGGCCGGGGAGGCAACATAGTCCGGCTCACAGAAAATACTGTGATGCTTGCCGACAATGTCGCTCAGCTTGTAGCCCAGCGCGCGGCAGAAATTCTCGTTCGCATTCAGGATTTTTCCCTGCAGGTCGAATTCGATCGTCGCCTGCGACTTCATGAGAGCTGTGACAATCGCGCGTGAATCCGGCGTCGCACCCAGCGAAAACAATGACATTCCGACCCTCCGATGTGTGGTTGCTACCAGCCGATCTCTCGGAGAATGGACCGGATTTGAGTAATGCGGACCTGCCACAACATCGCAGTATATCCGACAGTACTTGGAGTCTGTCCTGCTTCACAAACGAGGTGAATCGGTATCAATGTTATCGTGAATCTCGATCCTTGGCGCCAAGGCTCAGGATTATCTACATTCACATCGATTAAGTATGATTTTCAGGATTAATAATGAGTAACCAAATCCAGATTTAATCGGATTCTTGCGCCACTTTTACAAATTTTTATGGAGGAGAATTAGTTTTTCTCCTCCGGTAGATAGTAATGGTTGTAAGATAAATCTGGTTTTACTTTAGGTTATCGACTTTTCGATTTGCGAGACGGCCCAATCGACCTCTTCCCTGGTGATGACCAGCGGCGGCGCGAATCGTATCGTATGGTCGTGCGTATCCTTGGCGAGCAGGCCGCGATCTTTCAAGGCGTAGCAATATTGCCGGGCGCCACCGGCTTCCGGCTCCAGTTCGATCGCGAGCATAAGACCACGTCCGCGCACCTCCTTGACGATGTTGGAGCGGATCGAGCGAAGACCTTCGAGGAAATAGTTGCCCATCGTCTCGGCGTTCTCGATCATCCCTTCTTCGGTCAGCACTTTCAGCGCCGCGCGGGCGACCGCGCAGGCCAGCGGGTTGCCGCCGAAGGTCGAGCCGTGCTGGCCGGGCTTGAGCACGCCGAGGACTTCCGAATTCGAAAGCACGGCCGAGACCGGATAGAAGCCGCCGGAAAGCGCCTTGCCGATGAGCGTCACGTCGGCTTCAATGCCTTCGTGTTCTTCGGCGAGCAGCTTGCCGGTGCGCCCGAGACCGGTCTGGATTTCGTCGAGGATGAGCGTGACGTTGTTTGCCGTGCAGAGTTCACGCACGCGGGTGAAGTAACCAGCCGGAGGGATGATAACGCCAGCCTCGCCCTGGATCGGCTCGATCAGTGCCGCGACGGTATTCGCATTGATGGCCGTTTCGAAGGCCTCGGCATCGCCGAAGGGAACAATGCTGAAGCCCGGTGTATAGGGCCCGAAGCCGGTACGGGCATCAGGGTCCGTCGAAAAGCTGATGATGCTCAGCGTACGGCCATGGAAATTATTGGCGCAGACGATGATCTCCGCCTTGCCTTCCGGCACACCTTTTACCTCATAACCCCATTTGCGAACCGCCTTGATGGCGGTCTCTACGGCTTCCGCGCCGGAGTTCATCGGCAGGATCTTGTGGGAGCCTGTGAGTGCAGCCAGCTCCTCATAGAGATAAGCGAGCTGGTCGTTGCGGAAAGCGCGCGAGGTGAGCGTCAGACGGCCGGCCTGCTCGACCATGGCGGCAAGGATCTTCGGATGGCAATGACCCTGGTTGACGGCAGAATAGGCCGAGAGGCAATCGAGGTAGCGCTTGCCATCCGTATCCCAGACATGAACACCTTCTCCTCGCGTCAGCACGACATCGAGCGGCTTGTAGTTATTGGCTCCAAGACGCTGTTCGGTGGCGATGAGGTTCGACGAGATGTTCATGGCCGGTGCTCCCTTATGCGGCGCGTGTAGGACGATCGAAGATGCGGCGACCGAAGAGGCTTGCCGTCATCTCCACCATGATGCGGGCGCTCTTGCCGCGATCATCAAGGAAAGGATTGAGTTCGACGAGGTCGAGCGAGGAGACGAGGCCGCTGTCGGACAGCATCTCCATGATGAGGTGCGCTTCGCGGAAGGTGGCGCCGCCGGGAACGGTGGTGCCTACGCCGGGCGCAAAATCCGGATCGAGGAAATCGACATCGAAACTGACATGCAGCAGGCCGTTCGCCTTCTCGACCGTTTCCAGAATCTGGCGGAGGATCACGGCCACGCCCTGTTCGTCGAGAGAACGCATATCGAAGACATTGACGCCGTGCCTGCGGATTTCGACCCGCTCGGCCGCATCGACTGAGCGGATGCCCACCTGAAAGATCTTCTTCGGATCGACGAATGCGCGGTCCTTCGGCAGGATCTCTGCAAAATCCGCCAGGCCGCAGAAGAAGGCAACGGGCATGCCGTGAATATTGCCCGACGGCGAGGTCTCGGGCGTATTGAAATCCGAATGGGCGTCGAGCCACAGGACGAAGAGCGGGCGGCCTTTTTCGGCGGCATAAYGCGCCATGCCTGAGACGCTACCCATGGAAAGGCTGTGGTCGCCACCGAGGATCAGCGGGAAATGGCCGGCTTTCGCTGCGTCATATGTGGCTGCTTCGAGCGCGCGCGTGTAGGCGCCGACCACGCGGAGATTATGCGCTTTCGGATGATTGGGAAGGTCCCTGGCCGGGACGACGCTGAGATCGCCCGTATCGACGACCGTGTGGCCGAGCTCGGCCAGAGCCTTGTCGATGCCTGCGATACGCAATGCTGTCGGCCCCATGCCCGCGCCTCTGCGGCCGGAACCCTCCTCAAGGGGAACACCGATGAGGGCGACAGATTGAGATTGTACTTCCATTCGTAGGGCTCCGTTGTGAGGCCTGTTTTGGCCGATAGTGGGATAAAGACGCGGCGGCAAATAGATGGAAAAGTGTCAGAAATGGATTATGATTGCGCAGATTGATAAAGCTAATTTGACAAAGTGAAATCATGGACGACCTCGACAACGAGCTTTTGAGTGCGCTTCGGCACAATGCGCGAATCTCCGTTTCGTCGCTTGCGGCGCTGACCGGCGCTTCGCGTGCAACGGTGACTGCCCGCATCGACCGGCTCGTGGAAAACGGGACGATCGCCGGCTTTACCATCCGCACCGGTCATGAGACACGTTCGGCCGGCGTTCGGGCGATCGTCATGATCGAAGTGCATGGCAAGCTTGCCGACAAGGTTGCTGCCCAATTGCGTGGCCTGCCCCAGGTACGCGCATTGCACAGCACCAATGGCAAATGGGATTTCGTCGCCGAGCTCGAGGATCGGGACCTCGCCTCTTTCGATGAAACGCTGCGCCGGATACGTCTCGTCGACGGTATCAACACGACCGAAACCAACATTCTGCTCAAGACCAGCAAGACGAGCTTCTAGCCCGGCCTCAATACTCGTGTTCGTAGACGATCCCGGCTTCGCCCGATCCGTTGCCGCCGGCGGCACCGCGCAGCTTCACGCCGCGGCCGACATCGAGATTGATAATCGCCTTGGCACCGGCTTCTCCGCCCTGTTGCAGCTCGAAATAGGTCCGCTCGTTGAGATAGCGGCCGACGCTGACACTGGTCTGGCCCTTCGAGTCGGTGCTGATGTCGAGATCATCGACGCCGAGCTGGTTGCGCAGACCTTCGAAGAGCGAGGTCGAGCGGTTGCCGGCGAGCTGGCTGACGGCATCGGCAAGCTGGGCGATCTGCACCGGAGAAAGGCGTGACATGGACTGGCCGAAGATCAGCTGGGCCAGCACTTCATCCTGCGGCAGGGCCGGCGAGGAGGAGAAGGTGATAGCGGGGTCAGTCGCAAGGCCGGCAACATCGACTGTCAGCGTCGTGCTGCCAGAGGTGGAGGTTGCTTCCATGTCGAGGGCGGGCGTCAGGTCGCCGGCGAAAGTGATGCGGCTGCGGTCGGAGAAATCGAGGCGGCGGTTGAGGATCGTCAGACGCCCGCGGCGCATGGTGAAGGCGCCGGCAACTTCGGGTGCGGCAGCCGAGCCGCGGATCGTAATGTTGCCGCCGACTTCCGCGTCGATGCCACGGCCGCGCACGAAGATCTGCGAGGGCGCGTCGAGCTGGATATCCAGCATTATGGTCGAAGACTTTTCCCGTGGCTGCTGCTGCGCATTGTTTTTGAGCTGGGCAAGCACGGCAGGCGGCGCGTGGATGTGACGTATATCGATTTCGCGTAGCGACGTCGGCAGTCTCTCCGGCACGGTGATCGACGCCTTGTCGATGTGGAGCTTACCACTAAGCATGGGATTGGAGAGCAACGGTCCCTTTAGTCCGAGTGCCCCGTCCACGGTTGCGACAACCAAAGTGCCGTCGACATAGACTGCATGATCCAGACGAATGGAAAGGTCGGCGGGGAAGGTGCCGCTGATGCCGACCGAGCCGCTGGCCGAAATAGAGCCGCCGCTTGCGAGCCTGCCATTCAGCCGAGAAATGACGGCCTGCTGGCCGTTGAAGGTAATGGTCGCGCCGAGGCCTTCGAGGGCGAGGTTGCGGCGCACGTCGATCAGCTTTGCGCCATCCGTGGTGACCGTGCCGTTGATAACAGGGGCGGCCGTCGTACCGCTGACTTCCAGGTTCACATTGGCGACGCCTTCGGCAACGAGACCTTGCTGGGCGAGTTGTGCGCCGAGAACGGCGAAGGGAAGGCTGCCGTTGAAACGCATCGACATGGCGCGGTTGCCTGTCATTGCGAGATTGCCGCCGCCTCTCAGCGACAATCCGCCGTCGCCGGCAAGGCTGGTGTCGACCGTCAGGCGATTGTCGGCCAGCTTGCCGCTTGCGCCGATGGTGAGCGGGGCAAGGCCGGCGCTCCTCGTCTGGCTCGTTTCGGCATTCTTCCAGTCGACCTTGAAATCAACCGAGGGAAGGGGAAGTGCGCCGGAAGCAGTTGCGGTTGCGGAGATGGCTCCGGCCGCACCAAGGTTCGGAACAAAACCGTTGGCTACGGCAGCCGGGAGATTGGTGACGTCGGCCTTGGCGTTGACGCCCTTGATGGTCGTTCCGGCTATATCGAGATTGCCGGATGCCTTCAGCGAGACGCCGCCGCTGCCGTTGAGATTGGCATCGAAATCCAGCCGATCCTTATTGAGTTTGCCCGAAGCGGCGAGCGCCAGGCCGGAGAGGCCGGCAGTTCTCGTCTGTTTCGTCCCGGCGTTTTTCCAGTCGATCTTGAAATTGGCCGTCGGGGCGGTCAGTGATCCTGAGGCCGTGGCCGTCGCTGTGATGATGCCTTCGGCACCAATATCGGGGACGAAACCATTGGCGACGGCGGCCGGCAGGTTGGTGATATCGGCCTTTGCATCGATGCCCTGGATCGTGGTGCCTGCCAGCGCGAGATTGCCGGCGGCTTTCAGCGACACGCCACCCTTGCCATTGAGATTGGCGTCGAAATCCAGACGGTTGGTGACATATTTGCCGGAAGCGGCAAGCGCGAGGCCAGAAAGACCGGCGCTCTTGGTTTGGCGCGTTGCCGCGTTCGTCCAGTCGAGCTTGAAATCGACCACCGGCTCCGTCGGCGTGCCTGAGGTGACTGCAGTGCCGGAGATTATGCCCTCGGCGCCAAGACCGGGCACGAAGCCATTGGCGAGGTTTGCGGGCAGTCCGGCAATGTCAGCGTTGACGGCGAGGTCGCGAATGGCGGTGCCGTCGATCGTTACCCCGCCCTTCGCCTTCAGCAGCGCGCCATTGCCACTGCCGAGATTGGCGTCGAAATCGACCCTGTTGTTTTCATATTTGCCCGTGGCCCGGGCGGAAAGATCGGTGAGGCCATTGCTCTTTGTCTGGCGCGTTGCCGCATTGGCCCAAGCGAGATCGAAGGTGACTGCCGGTGTCGGCAACGAGCCCGAGGCCGACGCCTTGCCGGAAATCGTTCCTTCAGCGCCGAGATCGGGAACGAAGCCGTTGGCGAGATTGGCAGGAAGGTTTGCCAGGTCGGCGTCGACCTTGAGATTGCGCACCGCCGCCCCCGCAAGCTCGATATTGCCCGCCGCCTTCAGCGATAAGGTTTTCGGTCCGGTGAGGCTGGCATCGAAATCGAGTTTCTGGTCGGCAAAATGGCCTGTTGCCGCAAGATCCAGTCCGGTCAGGCCGGCGGTCTTGGTGTGCCGTGTCGTGGCATCCTGCCAACTGAGCTTGAAATCCGCAGCCGGTGCGGCAAGCGTCCCCGATGCCGAGGCGGTGCCCGAAATCGTTCCGCTGGCGTCCAGATCCTTCACGAAACCATTGGCGATATTGGCGGGGACATTTGCAAGCTCGGCATCGACCTTGATGTTGCCGATCGTGGTTCCGGTAATCGCGACGTTGCCGAGAGCTTTCAGCGATAATTTGCCCTTGCCGGTGAGTGCCGTATCGAAATCGAGCTTGTTATCCGCAAACCTGCCGGATGCGTTGAGCGACAGACCGGCAAGTCCGGCGCTCCTTGTCTGGCTTGTCGCGGCGCCTTTCCAGTTCAGCTTGAAATCGGCCGCTGGTGCCGCGGGCGTGCCCGTCGCGGTGACCGTCCCCGAAACCGTGCCTTCGGCCGCAAGATCGGGAACAAAACCGTTGGCGAGCTTTGCCGGAAGACTGACGATGTCCGCGTTGATATTGAGAATTGGGCCGTTCGGATCCGCAAGGCCAACATCACCCCCAGCCTTCAGGGATAGACCGTCAGCGCCGCTAATGCCGCCCTCGAAAGTCAGCTTGTTTTCGGCGAACGTTCCTGATGTGGAGACGCCAAGAGGGGCGATGCCGGCGCCCTTCGTATGACTGGTGGCCGCATCCTTCCAGTCGAGCTTGAAATTGACGACGGGAGCGGCTGATGTGCCGGTCACGTTGACCGTCCCTGAAATCGCGCCGTCAGCGGCGAGATTAGGGACGAAGCTGTTGGCGAGACTTGCGGGCAGGTCGGTGATGACGGCGTCGAGCTTCAGTGTCTCACCGGCAGAACCGGTAACCGATACCGAGCCGCTGCCGGTCTTCACGGTCAGACCGTTCAGACTGGCAACTCCCTTGGTGACGTTGACCTGCGCCGGCGATGCCAGTTCGACCGGAATGTTGCGTGGCTTTGCGGCGAAATGGTCAAGGCTGAGATCAATCATGCCGCCTGCGGACTGCACACTGCCGCCCGCCTGCAGCGGATTGCCGTCATAACCTGCATTCAGATTGAAGTCGGTGCGGGTCTGCTGCTGGGCGAAATCAAGCGCAATGCCGGTAAGCTTGTTGGTACCGATGCCGAACTCGTCGGCCCGTATCGTGCCGTTGGCGGCAAAAGCCTGGACATCGCTGACGGTCACGTCGATCGCAGGCTTTGCGATCGTCAGCGTGTCGCGGCGAATGCCGTTGCCGTTGGCGGCAATCTTGAGGGCGATCTTGCCGTCATTGCCGGTGATATCGACAGAGCCCTTGAGGTCGCCTTCCGCCTTCTGGCCGCCGAGGGCTGCAAGCAGGCCGATATCCGGGAAGTCAAAGGTCAGCACACCCGCCGGTGTCATGCCTGAGGAAAGCGTGAGATTGCCCGTCAGGCGATTGCTGCCGACATCGGCTGTCAGCGCGGGGATAGAAATCGTTCCGTTTTCGGATCTGACATCGCCGTTGATGCCAATCGGCTGGCCGTCGATCGTGCCCGTTGCGGCTACGCGGCCCTGCGGAGCGGCGGGATCGGCAGAGCCCGTCAGGTCGATGTTGAGATTGCCCACCTTGCGATCGGCCATCTGCAGGCTGGCGGCTTTTACATTGGCGGTGAGCGCAAGCGCCGGAAGCGTGCCGCTGGCTCTGACGCTATAATCCGCTTCCCCACTTGTGCCCGAGAGCAGCTTGCCGATGTCGGGAAGCTTGCCGGCGAGATCGGCTGTCAGCACGTCATCCTCGAGCGCAACGTTGCCGCCTGCCTCGATGGTCGGAGATTTGATCGTGATGTTCGACAGCGCCACCTTTGAGGGGATAGTGCCGGCGACCTGGGTCTCGAGATTGATCGGCGCATCGAACTTTTCAGCGACGGCCGGCGGTAGCGCGGCCGGCTGTACGACAAATTTCGCATTGCCGGTCAGTGTATTGTCAGCCAGGCGATAGGAGCCATTGAGATCGGCGCCGATATTGGCGCTTTCGATCGTCGTGCCGTTGAAGCCGATGCCGTTGCGTGAAATCTGAAGCGGAGCGACGAGTGTGATCGGGCCGCGAACGGCGCGGTTGAGGTTGGGCTCGGTGAATGTCGCGTCGCCGGCGACGAGACGCAGCTGGATATCGCCGGCGCCATTGGCGAGATTGAAGGCATCGCTCTTGGCCGTCAGTTTGACGTTGCCGATGTCGGCTTGCGGCATTGTGGCGGAATCCAGCGATCCGCTCGCATTGATGCGCACGGCCTGCGCCTGTCCGGTCATCGCCAGGTTGAGGCCTGAAATCATGAAGCGTGCTTCGCCATCGGCAAGCGGCCAGCGGAAATCGACAGGACCCGAGGTGCCCAGCACATTGGCATTCAGGCTGTTGTTGCCGGCAGGATCGAGTGTGCCGGATGCGGCGATGACGACGCTGCCGGTGGCGAGATTGCCGGTCTGAATATCGATCTTGCCGTGATCGTCGAAGGTGGCGGATACATCGATATTCGTCTGGCCTGCAAAAAGCGGCCGGAATGCCATGGGGAGCAACGAGCTCACATCGCCGCCGCCCTTGAGGTCGAGATGATGCAGGCCGTCGGGCGTAATCGCATGCTTGCCTTCCAGTGAGGCGCGCTGCTGGCCATCAAGGGCTGCCTGCAGCTTGCCGTTCCAATCCGAAATCGGGCCTTCGCCATTGAGCGCTATGTTAACGGCCGGGCTGCCGGGCAGACCGAGAAAGCCAGCAAGCAGGCCGCCCTGCGGTTCGGCAAGCTGGGCATTCAGCCGGAGGTGGCTGTTTGCCGGGGTAAATGCAACATCGGCGGAGAGTTTGGCGTCGGGAACCTGATGGCGGTTGACGTTGATAGTTGCCTCGCCGCCATCGCCATCGGCTCTGAGATTGCCGGTAGCGGCAAGCGAGAAGGCGCGTCCGGTCAGGGGCGCCGCGWGTGAAATATCCGGCAGGGCGATATGCTCGATATCGATCTTTATAGGTAGCCGAAAACCACTGCTGCCTTGTTCCTCCGGGGGCGCCGGCCTGGAAGGCAAGGTGAGTACCGGTTTACGGCGCACATCGATGGAGGCAACAGAGACCTGTTTGGCGCTGAACGTTCCGGTCAACAGCGCCAGGGGATTCCAGTCGATGGCAATACCACGGACTTCTGCGAATGTGCCGCGCGTGTCCGAGAGGGTAATCTCGGCAGCGCGCAACCCACCGGTCAGCAGGCCTTCGGGTTCCCGTACTGAGATCGTCATATCGCGGTTGGAAAGTGCCGAAGCGACATTTTCGGTGATGATGCGGGCGCCGAATGAGGTGAAGCCGAAAATCGCGAGAGCAATGACGGCAAGGATGAGCGCAGCGCCGAGGCCGTACCCGACAAGCCGCATTATCCAGTTCATGATTTTCGCCAACATTTGCATAAGAGCGGACACTATCCCGTTTTCATGACAGCTCACAGGTCGGAAAACACTGCGAAATCGGCATTCCAAAGGCATTCCCGTTTCCGGTCACGGAAATACTCCATCATTTCTAGAATGACTGGCCTATGCCGGCATAAATTCCATATTCAGTTCCACCGTCGTACTTGTTCAGCGGTACGGCAAAATCAAGCCGAAGGGGACCGAAAGGCGTTGCATAGCGGATACCGGCGCCCGCACCGGCCCTGATATCGGAAAAATCAGGCGCAATACTGTCCGAAACCGTGCCGACATCGATAAAGGGCACGACGCCGATCGTATCGGTAATCCTGATGCGAGCTTCGAAGGAGCCGATTACATAGGAGCGGCCGCCAGTCGCCTCGTCGTTTTCGTTGTAGGGCGAGATTTCCTGATAACCGTAACCACGCACGGAACCGCCACCGCCGGCGAAGAAACGCTGGGTGGCAGGAATATCCTGAACGCCGTCGCCGCCGATCAGCGTGCCGGCTGCAAGCTTGCCGGCAAGTACGACGCCGTCTTCGGCGCCGAGACCGAGATAGCCTGATATCGAGCCCTCGAAGGCCGAATAGACCGTGCCGTTCATGAACTCATAGCCCGGCTTTGCCGACAGCGTGGCGTGGTAGCCCCCGGTCGGATTGAATTTGTCATCACGGGCATCGCGATCATAGGTGATCGGCAGCGTGAAGGTCAGATAATTGTTGTTGCCGAAAGCGTCGTCGTCATTCTCGAAGCTCACCTCGCCGGCTGCCGAGATGGTATCCTGATCCGTCAATTCATAAGAGAGGCCAAGCGAGGCGGTGATAAGCTTTGCATTATAGGCATCCGGATTCTGCGTCTTGGCGACGATTCCGGCCTTCAGCGTGGCGGACGGATGGATGAAGCCCGGTTTCGTGAAGAGGATGCCGGCGGAGTAATCGAGATCGCCGAGGTCGGACGCTTCGCCGAGGCGCGAGACGGCGCCTTCGATGCGCAGCGATTCGGCCCCGCCGAACAGGTTGCGGTGGCCCCAGTAGCCGTTGACGCCGAAACCGTCGATCGTCGAATATTGCGCGCCGATGCCGAGGTAGCGCCGCTTACCTTCGGAAACCTCGATTGTCATGGGCAAGGTACCATCGGAAGCCAGTGCGTCGCTTTCGTGGATCGTCACGCTGGAGAACACGCCAAGCGCGCGCAGGCGCTCGCCTGCCTTCCTCAGCGCCTCCGGCGAATAGGCTTCGCCCTTCTGCAGACGGGAGTAGCGCTGGATGAATTCCGGCTTGACCCTTTCCTCCCCGGTCACGCCGACGTCGCCGATCGGAGCAACCGGACCGCCTTCGGCAGCGAGAACGATATCGACGGTGTTCCTGCTGTGGTCGGCGACCACGCGCCGCTCGGTCAGCTTGGCAAAGGGCCTTCCTTCGCTCTTCAACTGGTCGACGATCGTATCGCCAGCCTTGATGACGGCGAGCGAGCCGGCTTGCTCGCCCGGCGCGAGATCGTAATCGGCGGGATTGCGGTGCGCAGCATCGCCGCCGAATTGGACCTCATCTACGGTGAAGACCGGACCAGGGGCTATATCCACTTTGACCGGAACCGGCTTCGAGCGATCAAAAGTCGGGTTGGGCGGGAGATCGTCTATGTTGCGGCCATCGATGGTGATCGTCACAACGCCGCCGTAACGTGCCTTTTCGTAAAGTGTCGCGATCAGCCTCTCGCGGTCGTCACGGGCTTTGACGACAATGCCAAGATCGCCTGAAACCGGCCTGCTCTTGTCACCGACAAGGCGAGAGCTGTTTTCCAGGGCCTCTTTCAGGTCGCTATCAGCTGTGCCGGTCTCAAGGTCGATGTCATAACGCACCGGATCGGGGACCTGCAGGTTTTCGTCCTCGTCCTTGCCGAATATGGTGATGCCGAAAAGCTTGAATGCGTAAGCATTGCCCACGAGGACTGGTGAAAATGCAGCCGCCGCTGCGACCACCACCATGGCGACTGCTCGATACGCAATACCCGTTCTCAGGCCCGTCCCTCTAATCCGCATCCGCCGCTTTTTGGTTACATTAAAATGAAGCTCTGCGTTGCCCAGCCGATAACAAGCTTAGCGGCAAAATCGCGCCACGTGTACCAATTTAAACTGTTGGCGCACTAATTTAGTACAAAAAAATCCCGGACGAGGGTCCGGGATTTCCATTTTTCCCATTCTGATTGCAGATCTCAGCGGCAATCATCGATGTAGCGGCGACCATACCGGTCTCGATAGTAGCATTGGCCGGGCTGCTCTGCGACCCTGCCGATCAATGCGCCTGAAACGCCGCCGATTGCTGCGCCGACTGCCGCGCCGCGCACGTCGCCGGTGACCACGCCGCCGATAACGGCACCAGACGCTGCGCCGATGCCGGCACCTTGTTGCGTGGGTGTGCAGCTTGCGATCGAAAGGCCGATCAATGCGAGTACGAGGACTTTTTTCATTCTTCTCTCCGAGGTTTTTGGCGCCCCAGCGGGCGGATGTCGTCCCTAACCTGTTTTTTCGCCAGGCTAGCCCGAAAACTATGTCGCAAGAAGGGCTTGTCCACCATGATCGAGCTTTTTTCGAAAGGCGCGGGTTTCTTTCCACGATTAAAAGCGAATTTTTTTGCCGGAATTGACGCCGATCAATTTCCCCGATCACGGCTCGCATATTTTTTATCTGGAATCATTCAAAAGTCTGCGCCTTTTGCCGCAGTTGATGTTAAATCAGGGACGTAAGGGTTGACGTGCGGTTGCGGTCTCAGCAAGAAACAGCCGTACGAACTGGAGCATATGATGGATTTCGAAGCGTTTTTCAAAAGCGAGCTGGACGGGCTTCACGCTGAGGGCCGTTACCGCGTTTTTGCCGATCTGGAGCGCCATCGCGGTAACTTTCCGCGGGCAACCCGTCACACGGCAAACGGCGAACAGGAAGTGACCGTCTGGTGCTCCAACGACTATCTCGGCATGGGCCAGCACCCCAAGGTGATCGAGGCGATGAAAGAAGCCATCGATCACTGTGGCGCGGGTGCGGGAGGCACCCGGAATATCTCTGGCACCAACCACTACCATGTTCTGCTTGAGCGGGAGCTTGCCGATCTGCACGGCAAGGAAGCCGCACTGACCTTCACGTCAGGCTATGTTTCCAATTGGGCAGCGCTTGGCACGCTCGGCGCCAAGATCCCTGGCCTCATCATCTTCTCCGATGCCTTCAACCACGCCTCGATGATCGAGGGCATTCGCTACGCCAAGTGCGAGAAGGTCATCTGGAAGCACAATGACGTGGCCGATCTCGAAGCCAGGCTCGCTGCTGCCGATCCCAAGGCGCCGAAGCTCATCGCCTTCGAATCCGTCTATTCCATGGATGGCGATATCGCGCCGATCAAGGAAATCTGCGATCTCGCCGACAAGTATGGCGCGATGACCTATCTCGACGAAGTGCATGCCGTCGGCATGTACGGTCCGCGCGGCGGCGGCATCGCCGAGCGCGAAGGCCTGATGGATCGTGTCACGGTTATCGAAGGCACGCTCGCCAAGGGTTTTGGCGTCATGGGCGGCTACATCGCTGCATCTGCGGCGCTCTGCGATTTCATCCGCTCTTTTGCATCGGGCTTCATCTTCACGACGTCGCTGCCGCCGGCGCTTGCTGCCGGCTCGGTCGCGTCGATACGGCATCTCAAGGCAAGCCCGTTCGAGCGTGCTCGCCATCAGGATCGGGTGCGGAAGCTGCGTATGCTGCTTGACCAGCAGGGCATTCCGCACATGCCGAACCCGAGCCATATCGTGCCGGTCATGGTCGGCGATGCCGCCAAGTGCAAGTGGATCTCGGATCTGCTGCTCGACAATTTCGGTGTCTACGTGCAGCCGATCAACTATCCGACGGTGCCGAAGAAGACCGAGCGCCTGCGCATCACGCCGACACCGCTGCATTCGGACGCGGATATCGAACATCTCGTCAGCGCGCTGCATTCGCTCTGGTCGCGCTGCGCACTTGCCCGCCACGTCGCCTGATTTTTCAGGAGCAGGTTTTTATTGGATCAGCCCGGCAGCCCGCTGCCGGGCTTCCTTGTCTGCGGCGAACACATCGTCCATCGTCGCGGCCGCTGGCAGGCTGAGGAGATCGTCCATCACCTTTTCGGTGATCTCGGCCATGGCGAGGAAGGGAAGGCGGCCGTCGATGAAGGCTTCGAGCGCCACTTCCTTGGCCCCGTTCAACACCGCTCCCTGGACGCCGCCGCGCGTCATCGCCAGCCGGGCAAGCCGCAGGGCAGGGAAGCGTTTTTCATCCGGAGCCTCGAAGTCCAGCCGCGCGAGCTTGGCGAAATCCAGCCGCTCGATTGGTAGATTCGCCCGGCGCGGATGGGAAAGGGCGTAGCCGATTGCGGTGCGCATATCCGGTGCACCGAGCTGCGCCAGCACCGAGCCATCCGTATAGCCGACCATCGAATGGATGACCGACTGCGGATGGACGATCACCTCCACCTGCTCGGGGCGCAGGCCGAAAAGATGCTTCGCCTCGATCATTTCGAGCGCCTTGTTGAACAGCGACGCACTGTCGATGGAAATCTTCAGGCCCATCGACCATCTCGGGTGAGCACGTGCGCTCTCCACCGTAACATTGGCCATCTCCTCCAGCGAGGAGGTGCGGAAGGGGCCGCCCGATGCTGTCAGGATCACACGCTCAACGGCATGGCGCTGGTTTTCCTCCAGCACCTGGAAGATCGCATTGTGTTCGCTGTCGACGGGCAACAGCTTGCCGCCGCCGTTCCTCACGGACTCGATGAAAAGATCGCCGGCCGAAACAAGACATTCCTTGTTGGCGAGCGCGATATCGGCGCCACGGCGTGCCGCGGCAAGGGTGGGTGCCAGCCCGGCCGTGCCGACGATGGCCGCCATTACCCAGTCAGCTTCGCAGTCTGCTGCCTCCATCAGGCCGGATTTGCCGGCAGCGACTGCAATGCCGCTGCCCGAAAGCTCGCTCTTCAGTGATTCGTAATGTCGGTCATTGGCGATGACGGCCCGCCGTGCGCCTGATGATTTCGCCTGCTGGGCCAGCAATTCCACATTGCCGTGGCCCGTCAGGACGGAAATTTCGAAATTGTCCCGGCCGCCCATATGGTCGATGACATTCAGCGTATTCTGGCCGATCGAACCTGTCGAACCGAAGATACTGAGGCGCCGAGGCGCGATTTTGCCCGTCATCATGGTCGATTTCGCAAGAAATTGCATATTCGGCATCGGCTCTACAGGGGATCGCGGGAGGCAGCAAGTGTGCGGTGCAGCAAATTTCAACCCCAGAGGGGTTTACATGCCCCTGCCATGATGTGATCCTGATAACAGTCCCCAAGGGGATGATCATTTGCTACGGCTGATTACGGTCGAAAAAGGCAAATCCGCTGGGCACTGATGTGTCCGACGAGCAACCGGCAATTTATGCCACTGGCCACGGGCCAAACAAAAACCGGGCCAACAAAAATCGAAGACTGAACCGGGATTGCGTGTCCGCGCCGTCCTTCATTGCGTTCGATGCGAGCGCTTCCACGTCTGCTCTGCGCCTGTCGGCGCGCCCGGCGTGCTAGTTCAAAACGATGCGATATTATGACGAAGATAAAGATTGCCTGCTTTGTTTTTGCCCTTCTGCCGCTGACCAATCCGGTATTTGCGGATGATCTGCTGATCTGGTCACCGGTGAAGGTGTCCACCCGTTCCTACAAGACGACGGTCGGGTTTCGCCTGCCGATGGAATGGGAGACAAGTGCCGGCGCCGATCTTGCGCTCGCCTCCAACAAGGGCGGCGCACCGCTGCCGGATTCCGGCCAGGCAATGCTCTGGGGCAAGCTGCAGAAGGTGAGCGTTACACCGGCCGGCCGCGCGCAGCAGGATGTGACGCTGCAGGTCGATACCTTGCGCGGCAGCGGTGCGCTTATGCTCAGCCGCTCGCGGAGCTGGATATTGTCTGACACACTCGACATGCAGACGACACGTGCGGTGAGCTTCGGTTACAACGCCGTCGATGCACGGCAGGCAACAGTATCTGCCTCGCAGGCGGTGAAGCTGATCTATCCATGGACCGGCACATCGATTTCGGCCGGCAGCAGCATCGGGGATGCGAGTGGCGACTTTTCCAGCACTGTTGCCGTCAGCCAGAATATCCTGCCCAATCTCGGGCTGAGTGCGTCCGTATCCGATCCGCTTTCGACGGGGCGGACAGGAAATGTCAATTTGAATTATCAGCTTCGCTGGTAGGCGAAACCAAAGCTCCTTCCTCTGCGTTTCTTCCTCACAGTCAAGGAGGAGAGAACGATGGTGTTCAAGGAACAGACATTTCACGGCCAACAGCCCGAAGCTGAGGCAGAATACGCCAACCGCGCGACGCTGGAATCTGCGGTCGCCAATGCGCTGGCGGTCGCTGGCGGTATCGACGCATCCGATGTCGAAGTTACTGCCGAAGGCGACGAAATCGTGTTGAGCGGCAATGTCGGTACTGTTGATGAAATCGAGCGGGCAACAGTCATCGCAAGAACAGTCGAGGGCGTGCATACGGTTCGCAACCGTATTTTGCTTGCGAACTCGATGGTTAATGTTCGCCATTAACTATTAACCGAACATTAACTTTATGTAAGTTTATCCGTGCCGACCCCTGACCTAGGTTTGGACCTATTCCAGCCCCCGAAGTCAGGTATTTCGATGCATCAGATGGAAATGATCAATCGCCGAACGTGGAGCAGCCCGCTCTCCCGGCGCGACTATCGCAATAGCAGCGGGTTCATCAATGAAGGCGAGCGTATGGTGCTTGGTATTGGGCTTGCCAATGCCAGGGGCGGTCGCGTGCTCGATATCGGTGTCGGCGGCGGCCGTACGGCTGCACTTCTCGCCGGGGAGGCCAGCGAGTATGTCGGCGTCGACTATACGGCAGAGATGGTGACCCTCGCACGCTCCAACCACCCGGGTTTTCGTTTTGAGAATATGGATGCGCGCGATCTTTCGGCCTTTGCCAACGGCTCCTTCGATCTCGTCGTGTTCAGCTATAATGGCATCGATTCTGTCGATGCCGATGGACGCAGATCGGTCCTTCGTGAAGTCTCGCGCGTGCTGAAGGCCGGTGGTACGTTTGCTTTTTCGACCTTCAATCGCAACTGGCACGGTTTCGGCGAGAACCGCGCCCGCTCGTCCATTATCTGGTCCAACCATCCGGTGAAGCTGAGTTTCCGGCTTCTCAAGCATGCAATGGGTCTGGTGCGGGAGCGTCGTTTTGCGCCGTTGGAGCAGCGCGACGGCGAACATGCAATCCTGCTGCATCGCGCCCATGATTTCGGCATCATGGTCTACGCCACGACACCCGGCCAGCTACGCTCGCAACTTACCGAAAGCGGTTTTAACAGCGAGCCACTGCTCTTTTCGGTCGATGGACGCCCGCTTGGCGGCGAGACGCTGGCAGACGAGGAATATTTCCACGTCGTCGCGCGCAAACCGTCGCTCAGTTGATCAGCCGAAACGTTCGGTCAGGAACCCGGCTGGAGCCTTTTCGCCAACGAGCCGATCGGTCTTATGTGCGGTGATGGAGCCTTGCGGCTGATAGCTGATGGCGATGAGCAGACCGCAAACGATTGCACAGCCAATTGCAAGCAGGGTCATTCGAATATGCATGATGGATACTCCTATTTACCGGTAAAACGCGGGAAAAATTCCGAAGTTCCTCATGCTTCAGAACACAAGACCCCAGCCGGTTTTCCGGCCGGGGTCTTCACATCTTAGCGGCAGACACGGGTCTTCTTGATCACGGTCTCGCCGTGGCTATGGATGCGTTCCGTGCGGGTGAAGCAATCATGCGAAACGCGGCGCGGCGGCAGGTGATGACGATAGTAGGGACGGTCCGTCATGCGATGGTGCCCGTATCCGCCGTTGTCGGTTGTGATGGTGACGCTGGCAGCCTGGGACGGCAGAGCGCCGGCGAGAATCGTGGCCGCAGCAAATGCGGAAGCAATGATAATATTCTTCATGACAAGCCTCTCTTTCTAAGTGGGTCGGGAGATGAACTCGGACGAAGCGTAATCAGTTCAATCACATAGCGTTACCAATTGTGTCACGGGCAACCTTTGCCCGTTCGAAATCGTTGTCGTGTCGGAACAGCCGGAGACATCGTGATGGGACAGATTGGAAGGGGCGTCATACTGGCCGTTGGACTGGCCGGCGGCACGCTTTTCTCGCAGGCGCCGGAATTCGCCCAGCAGTATCGGCAACGCATCGGCGGGGCGATCGACGAGCTCAGGATCATCGTCGACGATTTCACGAAACAGGCTGCCGACCATCATCTCGATCGCCAGCAGGCACTCGATGTCTATGCCCGTTCCCCCGACGATTTCCTGCGTGATCGCGGCCTTTCCATGCGCAGCACACTGGAACGCTACGAGCGCCTCATGACCCAACAGTCAGATCTCGGCCGCGCGGCGCCGGTCGCAAAGCCCTTCATTCTCATGCGCAATGCCGACGACGGTATCCTTGCCAGTACGTGGCAGGACTTCGTACCGGGGGTCCCCGTCAGCGTCGCCGGTATTGTGTGGGCGGCAATCGGGTTCGTCGGCGGATGGATCGTCGCGGCACTGCTGCGGGTTGGCGCAAAACGCGCTGTGCAGTGGCGACCTGGATATCGGTGAGAGAATGGTGATCCCGACGCGATTCGAACGCGTGACCCCCAGATTAGGAATCTGGTGCTCTATCCTGCTGAGCTACGGGACCACTTGGATGCCATGCATACAAAAGGCTTGGCATTAAGCCAAGCCTTTTTGCAGTCTCTCATGTCGTTTCGTTTCAGGCGCCGAGGCGCTGTTCGGCAAGGCGCACCCAGTAGGAAATGCCGTGGGCGATGGCCTCATCGTTGAAGTCATAGGCGGGGTTATGCAAGCCGGCGGTGTCGCCGTTGCCGATGAAGATGAAGGCGCCGGGGCGGGCGTTCAGCATGTAGGAGAAATCCTCGCCGCCCATCATCGGGTCAATTTCGGGATCGACGTTGGCTTCGCCGGCAATGTCGGTGGCGATGGCGACAGCGTGTTCCGTTTCATCCGCATGATTGAAGGTCACGGGATAGTTGCGGTGGAAATTGATGTCGGCTTCTGCGCCGTGTGCGGCGCAAATGCCTGTCACGACTTCGCGCAGGCGCGCTTCAGCCTGATCACGCACTTCGTCATCAAGCGTGCGGATCGTGCCGGCGAAGGTCGCATCGTTGGGGATGACGTTATGGGCGAAACCGGCATTGAACTTGGTGACGGAGACGAYGACCGAGCGCAGAGGATTGACGCTGCGCGAGGCGATCAGCTGCAGGTTTGTCACGATCTGCGAGCCGATGGCGATCGGGTCGATCGTACGGTGCGGCTGTGCCGCGTGGCCACCGCGGCCCTTGATGGTGACGGTGAACTCGTCGGTTGCCGCCATGATCGGCCCCTTGCGAGTGGCGAACTGGCCGACGGGAAGACCCGGCAGATTGTGCATGCCGTAGACCTCTTCGATGCCGAAGCGCTCCATCATGCCGTCCTTGACCATCAGATTGCCGCCACCGCCGCCTTCTTCGGCCGGCTGGAAGATGACAGCGACATTGCCGTTGAAGTTGCGGGTTTCCGCAAGATATTTTGCTGCGCCGAGCAGCATGGCGGTGTGGCCATCATGGCCGCAGGCGTGCATTTTGCCAGGTGTTTTCGAGGCCCAAGGCTTGCCGGTGATTTCGGTAAGCGGCAGAGCGTCCATATCGGCGCGCAGGCCAACCGTGCGGCTGCCTTCACCCTTGCCCTTGATGAGGCCGACGACGCCGGTGCGGCCGATGCCGGTGACGATTTCGTCGACGCCGAATTCCTTAAGCTTTTCAGCAACGAAGGCAGCCGTATTTTCGACCGCGAAGAGAAGTTCCGGCCGCGCATGGATGTGGCGGCGCCACTCTGCAACTTCGTCCTGAAGTTCGGCGGCTCTATTCAGAATCGGCATTCTTGGCTTCCTGTGAATGAAATGCGTGGGGCCTGTCTGAAAGCATCACAAGGGCGTGATGCCTTGGAAATAACTTAGTCAATGACCTTTGCCATGTCATAGCCATATAGGGTAAATAGGGGAAGGTTTCGAGATAATTCCCTGAAGGACGAGCACTTGTCGACGCGCCACGATCGTTTGTTCGCCGCTTTGCGGCCCTTTTCCTTTATAGCGACAGCAACAGCGGTTCTTGTCTCGTCCGTTACACTTGCTCACGCCAATCCGCATATTCTCGTCGACGTGCAGACCGGCCGGGTGCTGGAGCACGAGGAGGCTTTTCGCAAGTGGTATCCGGCTTCGCTGACCAAGCTGATGACCGTCTATACCGTGTTCGATGCGATCCGCTCCGGCCAGATCAGCCTCGACACGCCCGTCGTCATGAGCAAGCGGGCCGCGTCCGCGCCGCCGGCCAAGATGGGCTTCAAGCCGGGCCAGAAATTTACGCTCGACAGCGCGTTGAAGATCCTGATGGTGAAGTCGGCCAATGACATCGCCGTTGCCGTTGCGGAAGCGGTCGGCGGCACCCAGGAAGCTTTCGTCGTGCGCATGAATTCCGAGGCGGCGAAGCTTGGCATGTCGGATTCGCATTTCGTCAATCCGAACGGCCTGCCGGGTAACGGCCAGTATACAACGGCCCGCGACCTGGCGATCCTGACGGTGGCGCTGCGCCGCGACTTCCCGCAATATGCCGGTTATTTCTCGCTGGAAGGCTTCACGAATGGCAAGCAGAACGTCCCGAACATCAACATGCTGATCGGCCGCTTTGCCGGCGCCGACGGCATGAAGACCGGCTTCATCTGCGCTTCGGGCTTCAACCAGATCGGTTCTGCGACGCGTAATGGCCGGACGCTGATTTCCGTCGTGCTCGGCACCGACAGCCTGGCGGCTCGCGCCGACGCCACTGCCAATCTGCTGCAGAAGGGCTTCACCACGCAGTTTGCGGCAAATGATACATTGGGTTCGCTGAGGCCTTATGGTCCGGGGCAGGACCAGGTGAATGACATTACAGCCGACATCTGCAGCGCCAAGGGCGCGAAGATACGCAGCGAAACGCGTGACGAGGTCGGCCGCATGAAGGTGCAGTCGCCCTATATTCACGAAATGGACCACGAGCCGCAATTCGTGTTTGCCGGCCTCATTCCGGGGCAGGATCCGCAGCCAGTTGCGCAGAACGACAAGATCGCCAAGGGCGACGCGGTCGAGGCGCTTGCCAATGTGCCGGTGCCGCTCCCACGGCCGAAATCCTTCTGAGGAAACATCATGAGCACGTTCAGCGACAAGATCCCGGTCACCATCCTGACCGGCTTCCTCGGTGCCGGTAAATCGACGCTTCTGAACCGCATCCTCAAAGATCCTGCCATGAAGGATGCGGCCGTCATCATCAACGAATTCGGCGATGTCGGCATCGACCATCTGCTGGTCGAAAGCTCCGGTGATTCCATCATCGAGCTCTCCGATGGCTGCCTCTGCTGCACTGTGCGCGGGGAACTGGTCGATACGCTGGCGAACCTCATAGATGCCGTGCAGACGGGCCGGGTGAAACTGGTCAAGCGCGTGGTCATCGAGACCACCGGCCTTGCCGACCCGGCTCCCGTCATGCAGGCGATCATGGGCAATCCGGTCATTGCGCAGAATTTCGAGCTCGACGGCGTCGTAACCGTCGTCGATGCGGTGAACGGTCTGCAGACGCTCGATAATCATGAGGAGGCGCGCAAGCAGGCGGCTGTTGCCGATCGACTGATCGTCTCGAAGCAGAGCATAGCCCGCGGCACGGATGCACTGATGGCACGTCTGCATGGCCTCAATCCGCGCGCCGCCATCATGAATGCCGACAGCGATGAGGCAGGCTCAGCGCGTATTTTTGTCAACGGGCTTTATGATCCCGGTACAAAGATCGCCGATGTCCGCCGATGGCTTCATGATGAAGACGAGCATGAGCACGAGGGGCATCATCATCACGACCATGGGCACGATCACGGTCATCACCGCCATCATCATGATCATGGCCACGAGCATCAGGACCCGCACGACGTCAATCGTCACGATGCTTCGATCCGCTCTTTCTCGATCATCGAGGAGAAGGCAATCGATCCGATGGCGCTCGAAATGTTCATCGATCTCCTGCGTTCGGCGCACGGGGAAAAGCTTTTGCGCATGAAGGCGATCATCGCGACGTCCGACCGGCCGGAGCGACCGCTGGTGCTGCATGGCGTTCAGAGCATCTTTCATCCGCCGGTGCGGCTTCCAGCCTGGCCGGATCCCGAGGACCGGCGCACGCGCATGGTGCTGATCACGAAGGATCTGCCTGAGGCTTTCGTGAAGGATCTTTTCGATGCGTTCGTGGGCAAGCCGCGGATCGATACGCCGGATCGGGCAGCGCTCAGCGACAATCCGCTCGCCATTCCGGGGGTGCGGATCTAACTGCGAAAAACCCTATCCCTTGCGGATCAGGAAACGATGGCCGCGTTCGGTCTTTTCCGTGCTGACCAGTTCGTGGCCGTCCTCATTGCAGAAATGCGGGATGTCAATGACGGCGAGCGGGTCGGTCGTGTCGACGAGGATCAGCGCACCGCTCGGCATGGCCATCAGTTTCTTGCGTGTCCTGATAACGGGAAGCGGGCATTTCAACCCGCGCAGATCGTAGAGAACGGCGTCCAAGCCGGTCAGTTCCTGGCCCAGAACTTCCAGAACGGCTTCTTGGTTGCGTCAGCGGTTTCTTGCGGCGCGGGTTCGGGCGCTGCATAGGCCAGCGGGTTCTGCATCGGCACCGGAATATTGGCCGGCAGCGCGGCGGCAACGGTCGTGGCCTGCGCCTGTGTCGTCGGCGTCGCAGTCGCTACGGTCTTTGCAGCAACGCTCTTTGCGGCCTGATTGGCCATCATGTCTTCGAGTTCGGCAACCTTGACCATGCGGCCGGCCTCAAGCGACGTGCCGGTTGGAGCATAGGCGAGTTCACGACCCTTGCGCTGCTTGGCGACCACAGCCTTGCGTTCTGCTTCCGTCGGGTCGTACCAGGCAAGCCCGTCATATTTCTTCAGCGCTGTCTGATAATCGGCATCATAGGTCTTGCCATAGGAGGCGAGCGCTGCCGTCAGCGCCGGCGGTGTCGACATGGCCGGGCAGGCGCCGGCCGGATTGAAGCTGCCGCCGTTCGTGGCCTGCTGGTTGAAGACGTATTTCTTCTCGCAGACATTCACTTCCGGCGGACGCTTGGTAACTTCGAAATTGTCGTAGCCGACCTTCAGCATCTTCCAGAAATCGTAATTCTGATCGAGACGGTGCTTGACCATGTTCTCGGCGGTCATGCGGAAGGGGAAGGCCTGAAGCTGCACGCTTTCCTGGCCGCCCTTGAAGGCGTCACGGGCGAAGGCGTAGATTTCCAGAACCTGCTGGTCGGTCATCGAGTAGCAGCCGGACGACGAGCAGGCACCGTGGATCATCAGGTCGCTGCCGGTGCGGCCGTTGACAGCATCATAGCGGTTCGGGAAACCGGTGTTGATCGCCAGATAATATTTGGAATTGGGGTTCAGGTTGGCGCGGCTAAGGTTGTAGAAGCCTTCCGGCGCCTGCCGGTCGCCGGTCTTGACCTTCGGACCGAGCTTGCCGGACCAGGCGCAGATCTTATAACCGGCGATCTTCTCGAACCGATTGTCCGTCTTCGCCTTCCAGACTTCCAGCGCACCTTCTTCCTTGAAAATGCGGATCATGATCGGCGAGTTGCGGTCCATGCTCTTGGCGGACATGTCGGCAAGGATATGGGCGGGAAGCGGCTGCTCCACCTTGTTCTTGACGGTCGAAAGGTCGATGCCTTGAGCCGATTCCAATGCATCATTGCAGCCGGTCAAAGCCAGCGCCATGAGCGAAACATAGGCAAAATGACGTATGCGCATTCAATCAGCCCATTCAATAATGCGACCCAACCCGCTTACGGAAACCGGGCGTAGCGCGGAATCATAGGCGGCTTATACTTGATAAATCCTTACCAGCCTATGACTTGCGCGGACGTGTCCCGCAAGCGCAATGTTACAGATAACATTATTGTGGCCAAGATTTGGCCCCAATCAGCTCTATCGGCCTGTGGAATTTACAGATTGCGGCCCATGGCGAGGAATTTCTGGCGGCGGTCGTTGCGCAATTGTTCGCCGGAACGGGGAGCCATTTCGGCAAGCGCATTGGCGATGACATCGCCGGTTGCGGCGATAACGCTGTCGGGATCACGATGCGCGCCGCCGAGCGGTTCGGGGATGATGCCGTCGATGACACCGAGCCCCTTCAGGTCCTCGGCGGTGATCTTCATATTGGTTGCCGCTTCCTTGGCGCGGGTGGAATCGCGCCAGAGGATCGAAGCGGCGCCTTCCGGCGAGATGACACTATAGATCGAATGCTCGAGCATGTAGACGCGGTTGCCGGTGGCGATCGCAATCGCACCGCCTGAGCCGCCTTCTCCGATGACGATCGAGATCAGCGGCACCTTGACGCCGAGGCACATTTCCGTCGAACGGGCGATGGCTTCGGCCTGGCCGCGTTCTTCGGCACCGACGCCGGGATAAGCGCCTGCGGTATCGACGAGGGTGATAACAGGAAGCTGGAAGCGGTCAGCCATCTCAAGGATGCGGATCGCCTTGCGGTAACCTTCCGGGCGGGCGCTGCCGAAATTGTGCTTCAGGCGGCTCTTGGTGTCGTTGCCCTTTTCCTGGCCGATGACGGCGACCGGCTGGCCACGGAAGCGGGCAAGACCGGCCTGGATGGCGGCATCCTCGGAAAATTTGCGGTCGCCGGCAAGCGGCGTGAATTCCTGGAAGAGCGTCTTGGCATAGTCGACGAAATGCGGACGCTGCGGATGGCGCGCGACCTGCGTCTTCTGCCAGGCATTGAGCTTGGAATAGATCTCGACGATCGCCTCGCGGACGCGGACTTCGAGCCTGCCGACTTCGTCGGAGGTGTCGATGCTTTCGTCTTCCGTCGCCAGCTTCTTAAGCTCGATGATCTTACCTTCGAGGTCGGAGATCGGCTTTTCGAAGTCGAGATAGTTGTGCATGAGGTGCGTTTCCGTTCCTTGTGCTCGGGGCAGTTTCCTGGTTCCGCCCCTTGTCGCCGGTCCTATTCGTGCTTTTTCGCCTGTTTTGCAAGGGGGTGGTGCGTATGGACGAGCTGCTGCAGACGTTCTTCCAGAACATGCGTATAGATTTGTGTCGTCGAAATGTCCGAATGGCCGAGGAGTTCCTGCACGACACGCAGGTCCGCACCATTTGCCAGAAGATGGCTCGCGAAGGCGTGTCTCATGACGTGCGGCGAAATCATCGACGGTGTGAGACCCGCGCGGATTGCCAGATTTTTGAGATCGCGGGCGAAGACCTGGCGGGGCAGGTAACCTTCCTTCGAGGCGGCAGGAAAAAGCCAGGGACTGTCCTGAGGCTGTTTTGATGCTGCGTTCTCGACTGCCAGCAGGCGACCGTAGGCTTTCAGCGCGGCAATGGCGGATTGGGAAAGGGGTACCAGCCGCTCCTTGTTGCCTTTGCCGCGGATCATCAGAAAGCGGCCCTCCTGATCGAGAACGCGGGCGGGAAGCGAGACGAGTTCGCTGACGCGCATGCCGGTGGCGTAGAGCAATTCCAGCAGCGCCAGCATGCGCAGGCGATGAAGCTGGCCGGGGGCCGGGTCAGCTGCTTCGGCCTCCGCCTGGGTGAGCAGCTTCGTTACCTCGCCGACGCCCATGGTCTTCGGAAGCGCCCGGCCTTTCTTCGGCGCATCAAGAATGCCGGTCGGATCGTCTGTGCGCAGGCCCTCGGCATAGAGGAACTTGTAGAACTGGCGCATGGCGGCAAGCCGGCGAGCCTGCGAGGAGGGCTTGAAACCCTGCGCGGATAGCGAGGCGAGATAGGCGCCGAGATCACCCGAACCTGCCTCGGTCAATCGGATGCTGCGACCGTGCAGAAAAGAGCGTAGGTCATCCAGATCGCGTTCGTAGGATTGCAGCGTATTGACCGCTGCACCCCGCTCGGCGCTCATCATTTCCAGAAATGATTCCACATGGACGCGGCCGAGATCCTTCATCGCGTCATTTCTTCGTGGTGTTGATCGTGCCGGTCGAAGGCGGGTTCACCCGTTCGGAGGGAATGCGGATCGTCACGTCCCGCTCCTGCGGCTCGACGAAGGTGACGAGCGCCCACATCGCTCCATAGATCAGTCCGGCAATGACCGCCAGGACGGACAGGAAACGGATCAGGGTCGGCATCCGACTACTCCTTAGAACTCTGCTTCTGTTATAAGAAGCATATTTGCAAGCGCAAGAAGCGGCATGGGTGTCATGATTCCCTTGCCCGCGACTTGACGCTACACCCGCATTTGTCGATACCGTTTGCAAACAAAGTGTGAATGGACCGATGAGTGAACCGCCAGTTTCCGTTGCAGACAGCCTGAGAGACAGAGCTCGCGCCGCGCTCGGTTCACGCAATCTGATCCTCGTCGGCCTTATGGGAGCCGGAAAATCCTCGGTGGGCCGCCTCGTTGCGCACCAGCTCGGCGTTCCCTTCATCGACAGCGATATCGAGATTGAGCGCGTTTCGCGCATGACGATCACGGAACTTTTCGCTGCCTATGGAGAGGAGGAGTTTCGCGCTCTCGAAGCGCGGGTCATGAAGCGCCTGCTCAAGGGCGGTCCGCGCGTCGTCTCCACCGGCGGCGGCGCCTTCATCAATGCCCGAACGCGCAGACATATCAAGAAGGGCGGCCTTTCGGTCTGGCTGAAGGCCGATCTCGAGGTCCTCTGGGAACGGGTCAACAAGCGTGACACACGCCCGCTCCTGAAGACTGAAAATCCGAAGCAGACGCTCGAAAATCTGATGAATGCCCGCTACCCCGTTTATGCCGAAGCCGATCTGACGGTGCTTTCGCGCGACGTACGCAAGGAAGTCATGGCCGATGAAGTGCTGAGGGCCGTGGTCGAGGCGCAGAAGGAAAGTGCAGTATCATGAACGCGATAACCCCCGGTTCCGCTGTCCGCAAAGTGCATGTGCCGCTTGGCGAACGCGCCTACGATATTATGATCGGGCCAGGGCTGATCGCCGGCGCAGGTGCCGAGATTGCCTCGCGGCTCAAGGGGCGCAAAGCCGCCATCATCACCGACGAACATGTGGCGCCGCTTTATCTCGACGCTTTGAAGGCAAGTCTGGATGCTGCAGGCATCGCCTCGGCGTCAGTCGTCTTGCCGGCCGGCGAGAAGACCAAGAGCTTCGAGCATCTGATCAATGTCTGCGACAAGGTTCTGGAAGCGCGCGTCGAACGCAATGACTATGTCATCGCACTCGGCGGCGGCGTCATCGGCGACCTCTCGGGTTTTGCTGCCGGTATTATCAGGCGGGGTGTGCGATTCGTGCAGGTGCCGACCTCGCTGCTGGCCCAGGTGGATTCCTCCGTCGGCGGCAAGACCGGCATCAACAGCCGCCACGGCAAAAACCTCATCGGCGTTTTTCATCAGCCGGACCTGGTTCTCGCCGATACCGATGTTCTGAATTCCCTGAGCGAGCGCGAATTCCGTGCTGGCTACGCCGAAGTTGCCAAATACGGCCTGATCGACAAGCCGGATTTCTTTGCCTGGCTGGAGAACAACTGGCAGGCAGTCTTTGCCGGTGGCTCTGCGCGCATCGAAGCAATTGCCGTCAGCTGCCAGGCAAAGGCGGATGTCGTCGTCGCCGACGAGCGTGAAAACGGCCAGCGCGCACTGCTCAATCTTGGCCATACGTTCGGCCATGCGCTGGAGGCTGCGACCGCCTATGACAGCAGCCGGCTTGTTCATGGCGAAGGGGTTTCAATCGGCATGGTGCTGGCGCATGAATTTTCGGCGCGCATGAACCTTGCGAGCCCGGACGATGCCCGCCGTGTCGAGGCGCATCTGAAGGCGGTCGGCTTGCCGACCCGCATGTCGGAAATTCCGGGCACTCTTCCGCCGGCCGAAGCGCTGATGGATGCGATCGCGCAGGACAAGAAGGTCAAGGGCGGCAAGCTCACCTTCATTCTCACACGCGGCATTGGCCAATCTTTCGTCGCCGACGACGTGCCGGCTTCCGAAGTGGTCAGCTTTCTCAAGGAAAAACATCCCTGATGTCAGTCGAGGGCACCCTGGCGTTTTTGTCGGTCTACTGGCCGGAGATCGTTTCGATCGTGGCCCTGGTGCTGATGTCTGCGTTCTTTTCGGGATCCGAGACCGCGCTGACTGCCGTTTCGAGAAGCCGGATCCATACGCTGGAAGCCAATGGCGATGAGCGTGCCGGTCTCGTCAGAACCCTCATCGAGCGTCGTGACCGGCTGATCGGTGCGCTGCTGATCGGCAATAATCTCGCCAACATCCTGTCGTCGTCGCTGGCGACAAGCGTGTTTCTGGGGATCTTCGGCAATTCCGGCGTGGCACTGGCAACGCTTGCCATGACCATCATCCTCGTAATCTTCGCAGAGGTTCTGCCGAAGAGCTGGGCGATCTCCAAGCCGGAGCGCTTTGCGCTCAACGTTGCAATACCGACACGGCTCTTCGTCGCCGTGGTCGGCCCGCTCTCTTCCTTCGTCAATGCGATCGTGCGCAAGATCCTTGGTCTTTTCGGCATCAACCTGTCGCGCGAAGTCTCGATGCTGTCAGCCCATGAGGAGCTGCGCGGCGCCGTCGACCTGCTGCATCGCGAGGGTTCTGTCGTCAAGGCCGACCGTGATCGTCTCGGAGGCGTACTCGATCTCGGCGAACTCGAGCTTTCGGATATCATGGTCCACCGCATGGCGATGCGGGCGATCAATGCCGACGATCCGCCGGAAGCGGTGGTCCGGGCGATCCTCGAAAGTCCCTATACGCGCATGCCGCTGTGGCGCGGTACGATCGACAACATCATCGGCGTCGTACACGCCAAGGATCTGCTCAGGGCGCTGGCCGAGCCGAATATGGAACCGCAGCAGCTCGATATCGTGAAGATCGCCCAGAAGCCCTGGTTCGTGCCCGACAGCACCAATCTCGAAGACCAGCTCAATGCCTTCCTTCGCCGCAAGCAGCATTTCGCAGTGGTCGTCGATGAATATGGCGAGGTGCAGGGCATCGTGACGCTCGAGGATATTCTCGAAGAAATCGTCGGCGATATCTCCGACGAACACGATATCGACATGCAGGGCGTAAGACAGGAGGCCGACGGTTCGATCGTCGTCGATGGCGGCGTGCCGATCCGCGATCTCAACCGCGCACTGGACTGGAACCTGCCGGATGAGGAGGCGACGACGATTGCCGGCCTCGTCATCCATGAATCGATGACCATTCCCGAGGAGCGGCAGGCCTTCACCTTCTACGGCAAACGCTTCGTCGTCATGAAGCGGGAGAAGAACCGCATCACCAAACTTCGCATTCGTCCCGCCGAGGAAGACGAAACGAAACCCGCCTGACCAAAATTTCCGTTGCCGGGCATCTGGAGATCTCCTGATGCCGGCTCATTCCGCAGGATCTGACATGTTCGACATCATCTGGCGCTCCGTCGTCATCGGCATCGGGGCAACCATCCTCATGGATCTCTGGGCGATCCTGCTCGCAAAGCTCGGTGTGACGCCGTCGCCGAACTGGGCGCCGGCGGGCCGCTGGTTCTGGCATCTCGGCAAGGGCAAGGTCTTCCATGACAATATCGGTGATGCTGCGCCCTATGCCAGCGAGCTGGCCCTCGGCTGGATCGGCCACTATGTCGTCGGCATCCTCTACGGCATCCTGCTGGCGATCTTTGTCGGCCCGGCCTGGTTTGCCGCCCCGACGTTCCTGCCGGCCTGGATCCTCGGTATCGTCACCGTCGGAGCGGGCTGGTTTCTGATGCAGCCTGGCCTCGGCCTCGGGTGGGCGGCTTCGAAGACGCCGAACCCTACCAAGGTTCGCGTGCTTAATTTGCTGGCCCACACCGTGTTCGGTTTCGGCCTTTACGCGACCGCTCTGATTATTCGCTGAGGACTACCAGCGCGTCGGTTCGCCGGGCGCTGCCGGCTCGACGGCCAATGCGTGAAGCCCGGCATCCAGTTCGGGCTTCAGGAGGTCGGTGATCGCCCTATGCCGTTGCAACCGAGACATGCCGACGAATTTTGCAGAGACGATGCGCACACGCATATGCGTCTCGCCCGCGCCTGTGATGTCCGGCTGGTGGCCGGCATGCAGATGGCTCTCGTTGATGACGGAAAGGCGTTCGGGTGCGAAGGTCGCCTTAAGCTTCTCTTCGATGCTGGTCTGCAGTGTCATCACCGGGTCTTCTGAGTTGACGAAAAAGGTTCCCACCAAGCCAGCAACATTCCCGTTTGTCAATTCTTGTTGTCATCGGTCTGCAGCCCCATAATTAGCGCCGTCATGAGACTTGATTCCAAATACTTCGACCGTATCCGTACGCGCCGCAGGCGAGAGCAGGAGCCCGAGCAGGCGCCTCCAACTTGCCAGTGGGACGGCTGCGACAAAAAAGGCACGCATCGCGCTCCTGTGGGACGCAATGCGGAAGGCCAGTTCTTTTTGTTCTGTTTCGAGCACGTCAAGGACTACAACAAGGGATACAATTATTTCTCCGGCCTCTCGGACGGCGAAATCGCGCGCTACCAGAAGGAGGCGATAACCGGTCATCGCCCCACCTGGACGGTCGGTGTCAACAAGGATGCCAAGAACAGCCCGCTGCATGCCGAAGTTCGCTCCGGCTCCTATTCACGCGTGCGTGATCCCTTCGGCTTCGTGAAGGAAGGCGGCGGCAAGGGCAGCGGCCCGCGTTTCCCGCAGGCCCGCAAGCTGAAATCGCTGGAAGCCAAGGCTTTCGATACGATGGGACTTGCGGCGAACGCCACCTCCGCCGAGATCAAGAGCAAGTACAAGGAACTGGTCAAGAAGCATCACCCCGATGCGAATGGTGGCGATCGCGGCTCGGAAGAGCGTTTCCGCGCCGTCATCCAGGCCTATCAATTATTAAAGCAGAACGGTTTTTGTTAATTCCCGTCCTTGCTCTTAAGCTTCAATCGGGTATGGTCCTCATCGGCTGAGGCCGCAGGCAACCGCGGCATACATATTTGTGCGTTTTCCCGACATCGCCTCTGCCGACCTTCCGGACGCGGCGTTTCTTGTCCGGGACTCTTTCAAGAATGCTCGCCAGCGGTCATCATCCCGCCGAGGTTTCGTTTCAGTCCCGGAGAAGTATCGCCGACGTTCCAACCTGACGGGCGCGGGACAAATATCGCGGCGTCGCGGTTGTGAAATGGCCTGAGACAGTATGGTCGGGTGCCACCGCCCGCCTTGGAGACATGATGAGCAAGATCGAACTTGATATTTCCGAACTGCCCGATACCACCGTTTCGGTCCGTGAGGCCTTCGGCATCGATTCCGACATCCGCGTTCCCGCCTATAGCAAGGGCGACGCCTATGTGCCTGATCTCGATACCGACTACCTCTTCGACCGTGAGACGACGCTCGCGATCCTCGCAGGCTTTGCCCATAACCGACGCGTGATGATTTCCGGCTACCACGGCACGGGCAAGTCTTCGCATATCGAGCAGGTCGCCGCGCGCCTCAACTGGCCGTGCGTGCGCATCAACCTCGACAGCCATGTCAGCCGTATCGATCTCGTCGGCAAGGATGCAATCGTCGTCAAGGATGGCCTGCAGGTCACCGAATTCAAGGACGGCATCCTGCCCTGGGCCTACCAGCACAATGTCGCACTCGTTTTCGATGAGTACGATGCCGGCCGCCCGGACGTGATGTTCGTTATCCAGCGCGTGCTGGAATCCTCTGGTCGCCTGACGCTGCTCGACCAGAGCCGCGTCATTCGCCCTCACCCGGCCTTCCGCCTGTTTGCGACTGCCAACACGATTGGCCTCGGCGATACGACGGGCCTCTACCATGGCACGCAGCAGATCAACCAGGCGCAGATGGACCGCTGGTCTATCGTCTCGACGCTGAATTATCTGCCGCACGACCACGAAGTGAATATCATCGCCGCCAAGGTGAAGAGTTTCGGCAAGGACAAGGAAGGCCGTGATACGGTTTCCAAGATGGTCCGCGTCGCCGACCTGACACGCGCTTCGTTCATGAACGGCGATCTGTCGACCGTCATGAGCCCGCGTACCGTTATCACCTGGGCCGAGAATGCCGAGATCTTCGGCGACATCGCCTTCGCCTTCCGGGTAACCTTCCTCAACAAGTGCGACGAGCTTGAGCGTCCGCTGGTGGCCGAGCATTATCAGCGCGCCTTCGGCGTCGAACTGAAGGAAAGCGCAGCCAACATCGTGCTGGGGGCATAAGGCCAGTCGATCATGGCATCTCGTGGTGACAATTCGAAAGCAAAGCCCGGCGCGCCTGTCGATGTCGAGCCGTTGCGGCGTGCGATAACCGGTTGCGTGCGCGCAATCGCCGGTGACGACCAGGTCGAGGTGGCTTTTGCCAATGAGCGTCCCGGTATGACGGGCGAGCGTATCCGTCTGCCGGAGCTTTCCAAGCGGCCGACAGCGCATGAACTGGCGGTGACGCGTGGGCTTGGCGATTCCATGGCGCTTCGTATCGCCTGCCACGACGAGAAGGTCCATTCGACCATGGCGCCGCAGGGCTCCGATGCTCGGGCGATCTTCGACGCTGTCGAACAGGCGCGGGTGGAATCGATCGGTTCGCTGCGCATGGAAGGCATGGCTGCAAACCTGCGTTCCATGACGGACGAGAAATACGCGAAGGCGAATTTCACCGGCATCGAACGACAGGAAGATGCGCCGATCGGCGAGGCTGTCGCCATGATGGTGCGCGAGAAGCTCACCGGTCAGAAGCCGCCGGCCTCGGCTGGCAAGGTACTCGACCTGTGGCGTTCCTTCATCGAAGACAAGGCCGGCAGCGAGCTCGACAATCTCTCCGGCGTCATCAACGATCAGCAGGCTTTCTCGAAGGTCATTCGCAATATGCTCTCGGCCATGGAAATGGCTGAGGAATATGGCGATGACGACAGCAATTCGGATGACGACGATCAGTCCAACGACAATGATCAGCCGACCGGTGACGAGCAGAACGAGGACGAGGTCGACGAGGATGCCGGCAGCGATGCGGCACCTGTCGAGGACAGCGAAGTCTCCGATGAGCAGATGGAGGACGGCGAGACTGAAGGCGCCGAAATCTCCGACGACGACATGATGGAAGAGGGCGAGGACGATTCCGAGACGCCGGGCGAAACCCGCCGTCCGAATACGCCGTTTGCCGATTTCAACGAGAAGGTCGATTACCACGTCTATACGGAAGAGTTCGACGAAATCATCACGGCCGAAGAGCTGTGCGATGCCGCCGAACTGGAGCGCCTGCGTGCCTTCCTCGACAAGCAGCTGGCGCACCTGCAGGGCGCTGTCGGTCGCCTTGCCAACCGTCTGCAGCGCAAGCTGATGGCGCAGCAGAACCGTTCCTGGGATTTCGATCTCGAGGAAGGTTATCTCGATACGGCCCGTCTGCAGCGCATCATCATCGACCCGACGCAACCTCTCTCCTTCAAGATGGAGCGCGATACGCAGTTCCGCGATACAGTCGTGACGCTGCTGATCGACAATTCCGGCTCGATGCGCGGCCGGCCGATCACTGTTGCGGCGACCTGCGCCGATATCCTGGCGCGCACGCTCGAGCGGTGCGGCGTCAAGGTGGAAATCCTCGGCTTCACGACGAAGGCCTGGAAGGGCGGTCAGGCGCGCGAGAACTGGCTTGCGAATGGCAAGCCGCAGACCCCAGGCCGACTCAACGACCTGCGCCATATCGTCTACAAGTCTGCCGACGCTCCATGGCGGCGCGCGCGCAGCAATCTCGGCCTGATGATGCGAGAAGGCCTGCTCAAGGAAAATATCGATGGCGAGGCGTTGATCTGGGCGCACAATCGCCTGCTGGCACGGCGCGAACAGCGCCRCATCCTGATGATGATTTCGGATGGTGCGCCGGTCGATGATTCCACGCTGTCGGTCAATCCGGGCAATTATCTGGAGCGACACCTGCGCGCCGTGATCGAGCAGATCGAGACGCGTTCTCCGGTCGAGCTTCTGGCAATCGGCATCGGCCATGACGTCACGCGCTACTATCGCCGTGCCGTGACGATCGTCGATGCCGACGAGCTTGCCGGCGCCATGACCGAGCAGCTAGCCGAATTGTTTGAGGATCATGCCACACAGCCGCGCGGTGGCCGTCTGCGCCGCGCCGGTTGATATAGTCTCGGGGAAGCTCCGTATGGCGTTTGAAAACCTGTCTCGCGTGGCTCTGGTCGCCCTCTGCCTCGCGACAGGGTACTCAAGCGCGCAAGCGGGTGCGGGCGAGCCTGCGAAGATCGTCAGCCGCAAGATTTCGGATTTCCATATCGGTCGCGACGAAACCCGTTTCGGTCCGCTGGAGTTTATCGGCGGGCTGGAGATGGTGTCGAGCAATTCGCTCTTCGGCTCGCTTTCTTCCATCCGCATGCGCCCTGACGGCAAGAGTTTCGTTGGCGTTCTCGATACCGGGCACTGGCTGACGGGCAGCATCGAACGCGATGCCAATGGTAGGCTCTCCGGTCTTTCCGGTGTCGAGATCACGCCGATGCGGGATCGGGTCGGCCGGACCTATGAGGGTAAGGGACATATGGATGCCGAGGGCCTCGCGCTGGATGGCGACAGGCTTCTTGTGTCCTTCGAACAGTATCATCGCGTCGACGTCTATCCGGATCCAGGTTTTCTCGACTCACGATCCCTGTCGACGGTCGGGATCCTCGTTCCCCGCGATGAGATGCGGTCGAACCGTGGAATTGAAACTGTCGTCGTGGCCCCTGCCTCAAGCCCGCTGAAGGGCGCGCCCCTGATCGTGGCCGAACGTAGCCTGGATGAGGACGGCAACCGGCTTGCGGCTATTCTGGATGGTCCGTTGAAAGGGCAGTTTACCGTCGAGCAGGACGGCAGCTTCGATGTGACTGACGGCGCTTTCCTGCCGGACGGCGATCTGCTTCTTCTGGAGCGGCGCTTCAACATGGCCGAAGGCATCGGCATGCGGATCCGCCGCATCAAGGGGGCGGATATCAAACCTGGCGCCATTGTGAATGGGGAACTGCTCGTCGAGGGCAATTTCAACTACAATATCGACAATATGGAAGGGATCGATACCTTCCAGGCAGCCGATGGCACGACGCATGTCATCCTGGTGTCTGACGACAATCACTCCATCCTTCAGCGCAATCTGATGCTGGAGTTCAGACTCATCGATTGAGTGGCCGTCGAATGGCTGTCACAACTCTGCGCTATTCGGTCCGTCCCTTGCGGATATCACCCCTTACGAGAGCGTATCATGCACATCCATATCACGGGCGCTTCGGGCTCCGGCACGACCACGCTCGGCCTGGCGCTGGCCGACATACTCGGCATCCGCCATCTCGATACCGACCATTTCTTCTGGATGCCGACCGATCCGCCCTTCACGACGCAGCGCGAAGTGAGCGCTCGCGTCGCGATGCTCCAACAGGAGGCGCGGCCCGATGCTGGCTGGGTACTTTCCGGCTCGGCCCTGAAATGGGGTGCGGACTTCGAGCCGCTTTATGATCTGGTCGTTTTCCTGACGATCGATCCAGTCTTGCGCATGGAGCGCATCCGCATGCGCGAGGATACCCGCTATGGCGAGCGGATCAGGCCCGGCGGCGACATGGCCGTGCAGAGCCGCGCCTTCATGGAATGGGCCCAGAGCTATGATACGGCCGGACCGGACCACCGCAGCCTCGTTGGGCATGAAGAGTGGCTGAGGACAGTGACGAGGCCAGTCCTGCGCCTCGACTCATCGCGTCCCCTGGGAGATCTTGTTGCTGAAGTACTGAACCACCCGGTGGTGATTGCAAAGCGCCCTCGGGCTTCGTGAATCCGTGGCCGGTGTTGCTATCAGCGCTCGGACTGGCTGCAGCAAAGCCTGCAGCCAGTCCGTCCAGCATTCATGGTCAGAGCGTTTTCCTGGGTCGCTCGACCAGAAACAATGTCCATCCAAGCGGGAGCAAGGTGACGGCTGATTGTGCGGCGGTATTTACCGTGCCGCAGCGGACTGCATCGGACGCAACACGTTCATGAGTGCGCCGTAGGGCAGCAGCATCACCAGGCCGACAAGCATCTTCACCAAGAAATCACCCAGTGCCCAGGAGATCCAGCGTGGGGCTTCCGTTGAAAGGACACCGAGGATCGGTGCGTTTTCCAGCGCGAACGGTTCGTTCGGGCCAAGGAAGACAAAGAAGGCGGCGAAGGACAGCGAGAAGAACATCACTGTGTCCAGCGCCGAACCGATCAACGAGCCGACGAGCGGGGCGCGCCACCAGGCCTGACGGCGTAGACGGTTGAAGACGGCGATATCGAGAAGCTGGCCAGCAAGATAGGCCGAGCCGGAGGCGATCGCGATACGCGGAACCGAGGTGAAGAAGGAAAGGGCGACACCGACGACAAAGCCGGCGAAAACCACTTTACGCGCAGCCTGTGGGCCGAACTGGCGGTTCGTCAGGTCGGTGATCAGGAAGGCGATCGGATAGGAGAAGGCGCCCCAGGTCAGAATGTCGGCAAGATTGATACCGGCAATCGTGGCGTTCAGTGGAAACTGGACGAGGAAATTGGAGGCGACAACGACAAGCGTCATCAGGGCGACATAGGCCAACGTATAGCGGGTCTTCAGCATTTTTTTATCCTGGGTGATGCCACCAGTTGGAGTAAAATTTAGGCCTAGAGGCTGGCAAAGCAAAAGGCCTGTCCGGATGTTATCCGTGCAAGCCTTTTGAAGCTTTCGAAAGACGTCGTCGAAGCTTAGGCTGCTACAGCAGCGGCTTCAGCGGTCTTCTTGACGATCTGACGGCGCAGCAGACGAGCGCGCATCGAAAGTTCGTTTTCGCTAGCCTTCAGCAGGAAGGCATCGAGGCCGCCACGGTGCTCAACGGAACGAAGAGCAGCAGCCGAAACGCGAAGACGGTAACGCTGACCGAGCGCGTCGGAGATCAGCGTAACCTGGCACAGGTTCGGGAGGAACCGGCGCTTGGTCTTGTTGTTGGCATGGCTGACATTGTTACCAGTCAGGACTGCCTTGCCGGTCAATTCGCACATGCGGGACATGGAACACCTATTCTTGTTTTTCTCGGGCCATTGGATGACAATCCGGCAACAACCAGCTGCGCAATCCATCAGGCCATGATTGGAAAGTTGCGGTTCTATAGTCAGACAGGCCGCGCCCGTCAAGCCAAACCTTGGCCTTTCCCGCAATTCTGTCAAAAAGCTGCTGTTTTCTTCGCGTTGCGGCAGGATTATAGACCGCAATGCAAGGGCGCAAGCGGCCCAGCAAGACAAGGCTCTCACTATGGCTCATCTCGGCAGACGAATAACGGCTTCGGCATTTGCGGCGCTTCTGGCATTGCCAGCGGGTGCAAGCGAGATACAGCACCGTACGGAGTACAAGGTCGCCCTTGCAGGGCTGACGATCGCGCGGGCAGCCTTCCTGACCAAGATCGAAGACGATCACAGCTACAATATTGACGGCGATATCAAATCGGCCGGTCTTGCCGATCTCGTCACCGATATCCTTGCCAAGACCAGTGTCAGCGGCGTGGTACGAAACGACCGCCTGCAGGCAGCAAAATACGTTCTCTATTACAAGACCGGCAAGAAGGTGCGGACCTATGAGGTCAGCTATCGCAACGGCAATATCGTCTCTGCTACCACCACACCCGAGCCGCGGCGGCCAAAGAACTGGATTCCGGTGACGCAGGGCGACATGCGCTCCGTGCTCGATCCGATTTCGGGCCTGATCTTCACTGGCGATACCAATGTGTGCGCCCAGAAACTGCCCATCTTCGACGGCGAGACGCGGATGGACCTCGTGCTTTCGCCGAAGGGCGACGAGGATTTCTCGACGGATGGGTTCAAGGGCAAGGCGACCGTCTGCAGCGTGCGCTTCATTCCGCGCTCCGGCTACAAGAAGGGCCGCAAGGATCTCGACTATCTCAGCAAGAGCAATCGTATGGAGATCTGGTTTGCCAAGGCTGAGGCGGCGAATGTATATGCTCCGGTCTACGTCCGCATTCCCACGGAATACGGAACGGTGACAATCACGGCGGTGAAGTACGGCGTGTGAGCAACTGACGGAGCTTTGACAAGTCTCCGCAAGGGGGACAGGTGAAACTTCGGGCAACGCTGATCGGTTTTACGGCCATTCTGATGTGGTCGTTCCTGGCACTCTTTACGGCCGCCTCCGGCAAGATGCCGCCGTTCCAGCTTTCCGCCATCTGCTTTGCCATCGGCAGTATTCCCGGCATTATCGTGCTCGCCTTCAACCCGTCGCGAATCGCGCTCCTGAAGCAGCCGGCAAAGGTCTGGATAACAGGCATTGCCGGTCTGTTCGGCTACCACTTCCTCTACTTCACTGCACTGAGAAATGCGCCGGCGGTTGAGGCTGGCCTGATTGCCTATCTGTGGCCGCTGCTGATCGTCGTCGGTTCGGCGCTGCTGCCGGGCGAGAAGCTGCGCTGGTACCACATCGTCGGCGCTCTGGCGGGTCTGTGCGGCACCTTCCTGATCGTCGGGCGCAACGGCATCGATTTCGACGGCGCATATGCGGTCGGTTATGGCGCGGCCTTCCTCTGTGCCTTCACCTGGTCCGGCTATTCACTGCTGACGCGGCGTTTCGATGCTGTCTCGACCGATGTGGTCACCGGCTTCTGCCTTGCGACATCAATTCTTTCGCTGCTCTGCCATCTGGGACTGGAGACGACGGTCTGGCCGCAAACGGGTTTCGAATGGATTGCGGTGGTCGGTCTCGGTCTCTTTCCGGTCGGCGCGGCCTTCTATGCCTGGGATCATGGGGTCAAGAACGGTGATATCCAGATTCTCGGCGCTGCAAGCTATGCCGCACCGCTGCTTTCGACGCTGATACTGACAGTCTTCGGAATTGCCGAACCGAGCTGGCGTATTGTGCTCGCCTGCCTGCTGATCACGGGCGGTGCGGTGCTCGCCGCACAGGAGATGTTCGGCCGCAAGCCACAAATGCAGCCTGTGGCGGAGCAGATCTAGGAACCGGGCTTCCAGTCCGGCGGCGCCATTTCGAATTTGGAGAATTCGAAGCCGGGCGCAACCGTACAGCCGACCAGCGTATAGTCGCCCAGGGTTTCGGCCGATTGCCACCAGTTGGCGGGAATGATTGCCTGCGGTCGCTCGCCGCCGGCGATATCCGTGCCGAGTTTCAGCGTCTCGCTGCTGCCACCATCTTCGGAACGATGGAGCGCCAGCGGCGCGCCGGCATAATAGTGCCAGACCTCTGCCGCGTCATGCACGCGATGCCAATGCGAGCGCTGCCCTTTGGCCAGCAGATAATAGATCGCCGTCGAATGGCCGCGCTCGCCGCCATTCGTGTCGCGGAAGGTCTGGACATACCAGCCGCCTTCGGGATGCGGCTGCATGCCGAGCTCGCGGATAATCTCCTCGGGTGACAGGTCCGTGCCAGCCATGTCCTAGAAATTGTCCTTGCGCTTGCGGATTTCGGCGAAGACCTCTTCGTTGGTCTTTCCTTCCATGAGCAGATTGCGGCGGATGGCAGGATCGGCGGCGCGCAGGAAGGGGTTGGTTTCCTTTTCGAGCCCCAGCGTCGTCGGAATGGTGAATTTGCCTTCGGCCCGCAGCGCTTCGATTTCTGCGGCGCGGCTCTTCAGGCGCTCGTTGTCAGGGTCGATGGTGACCGCAAAACGGGCGTTCGAGAGCGTATATTCGTGGCCGAAATAGACGGTGGTCTCATCCGGAAGGACGGCAAGCTTCTGCAGTGAGTGCCACATGTCGGCGGCCGGCCGTTCGAACAAGCGGCCACAGCCGAGCGCAAAGAGCGTATCGGCTGCGAAGAGCAGCTTGTCGTCGGGGAAGTGGTAACAGATATGGCCTGCCGTGTGGCCGGGCGTTTCGATGACATTGACCGTGTGGTCGCCAAAGAGGAAGCTGTCGCCGTCGCCCATCGTCTTGTCGAGGCCTGGAATGGCCACAGCCTCGTTAATCGGGCCGATGATCTCAAGGCCGTATTGTTCTTTCAGCGCCAGATTGCCTTCCACATGGTCGATGTGGTGGTGGGTCGTGAAGATATGGGTGATGTTCCAGCCGCGGCGCGCAGCAGCGGCTTCGACAGCTGCCGCATCGGGCGCGTCGATCGAAGCCGTCTGCCCAGTCTCCGTGTCATGGATCAGAACACCGAAATTGTCGCTGCGGCAGAGAAAAACATCTAATTCCAAAGGTTTCATCGCTCAAATAGTCCCTTATCCCTCGAACTGACCGGGAATGTAGAGGTTCCGGCCTTGAAGTCCAACCGGTCATTGATAACATTTGAGATAATGCACGCCGATATCGTCGATCTTCGCCAGTTCTATCATTCCGAGCTTGGGCGCATGGCCGAGCAGTCGATTGCCATGGCGCTATCATCGCTGTGGGTCCGGCTGCCGCAGGAACGGCTTGTGGGCATCGGTTATTCCGTGCCCTTCCTCGACCGGTTCCAGGCCGATACGGAACGCACCTTCGCTTTCATGCCGGCCGGGCAGGGGGCGGTGAACTGGCCTGTCGGCTCGCTCTCCTCCACAGCGCTGATCTTCGACGAGGAGTTGCCGCTGCCGGATTCTTCGATCGATCGCGTGCTGATGGTGCATTCGCTGGAATTTGCGGAAAGTCCGCGCGAGACCCTGAAAGAGCTCTGGCGGGTGCTGGCGCCCGGCGGACGGCTTGTTATCGTCGTGCCGAACCGGCGCGGTGTCTGGGCACGGATGGAGCATACGCCTTTTGGTTCGGGCCGGCCCTATTCGCGCGGTCAGCTGACCCATCTGCTGCGCGAGACCAATTTCACGCCAGGCGCCACGGCCGAGGCTCTGTTCTTCCCGCCGTCGAAACTGCGTGCCGTCTTGCGCCTGCGTCGCGGTTTCGAGCGGATCGGCCGTGCACTCTGGCCGGCTTTTTCCGGCGTCATCATCGTCGAGGCACAGAAGCGGCTTTATCAGGGCCTGCCGGTTGCTGCCCGCGCGTCCCGACGTGTCTTCGTGCCGGTGCTCGCGCCGCACGGCGTGCCGACGACGCGCAGCCGCTAGCACACCGCAGTACTCGACAAAAACGCCATTCCGCATTAATGCCACTCGAGTCTTTCGCCGGCTTTCCGGCGATTTCGAAGGTCGATCCATGAGCATTGAGATGAGCAAACCCGTTCCGCGTCCCGGTATTCTTGATATCGCTGCCTACGTGCCGGGCAAGGAGCATGCGCCGGGTGTCGCCCGCGTCTACAAGCTCTCCTCCAACGAGACGCCGCTCGGCGCGAGCCCCAAGGCAATCGAGGCATTCAAGGCAGCCGCAGGCAATCTCGAGCGTTATCCGGATGGACAGGCTCGTGAGTTGCGCGAGGCGATCGCTTCAGTGCATGGCCTCAACCCGGCAAATATTCTGTGCGGCAACGGCTCCGATGAGCTGCTTGCGCTGCTCTGCCATGTCTATCTCGGCTCCGGCGACGAGAGCATCGTCACCGAACACGGTTTCCTCATCTACAAGATCCAGACCATGGCGGCGGGAGCGACGCCTGTCGTGGTCAAGGAAAAGGATCATACGGTCGATGTCGACGCGATCCTTGCGGCGGTGACTGAGAGGACGAAGATCGTCTTCATCGCCAATCCCGGCAATCCGACCGGAACCTATGTCCCGGTCAGCGAAATCCGCCGCCTGCAGGCTGGGCTGCCGCAGCATGTCATGCTCGTGCTCGATGCGGCCTATGCGGAATATGTCCGTCGCAACGATTACGAATCCGGTATCGAGGTCGTTTCCTCGAATGCCAATGTCGTGATGACCCGCACGTTCTCGAAGGCTTATGGCCTTGCTTCCTTGCGTATCGGCTGGATGTACGCGCCGGCGGCGATCGTCGATGCACTGGACCGCGTGCGCGGGCCGTTCAACATGAATGCGCCGGCCATTGCTGCAGGGGCCGCGGCGATCCGCGACCAGGCTTTCATTCAGGAGGCCGTGTCCTTCAACCGGATGTGGATCGAGAAGCTGACGGATGCATTTCAGGCGCTCGGCCTCAAGGTTACGCCCTCGGTGACCAATTTCGTTCTCATCCATTTTCCCGATGTGGATGGAAGGCGCGCAGCGGATGCCGATGAATTCCTGACCAGCCGCGGTTATATTCTGCGTGCGGTGCGCGGCTATGGCTTCGCTAATGCGCTGCGCATGAGCGTCGGTCCGGAAGAGGCCAATCGCGGCGTCATCGAAGCACTTGGCGAATTCATGGGACGCAAGGCATGACTGTGCAGTTTGATCGCATCACCCTCATCGGCATCGGCCTGATCGGCTCCTCACTCGCCCATGACATCAAGCGTCTGGGATTGGCCAAGGAAGTGGTCGTCGCCACGCGCAGTGCCGAGACGCTGAAGCGCGCCGAGGAGCTTGGTCTTGGAAACCGCTATACGACCTCCTCGGCAGACGCGGTCAAGGATGCCGATCTCGTCATCGTTTCGGTGCCGGTCGGTGCCTCCGAAAGTGTGGCGAAGGAAATTGCCGGCACGCTGAAGCGCGGCGCCATCGTCACAGATGTCGGCTCGACCAAGGCGTCTGTTATCGCGCAGATGCAGCCGCATATGCCTGACCACGTGCATTTCATTGCTGGTCATCCGATTGCCGGTACGGAAAAGTCTGGTCCGGATGCCGGATTTCCGGGCCTTTTCGACGGGCGCTGGTGCATCCTGACGCCACTCGAAGGAACTGATCCGACAGCGCTGAAGACGCTACGCAATTTCTGGGAAACACTTGGCTCCCGAGTAGACGAAATGGACGCCCAGCATCACGACAAGGTGCTCGCCATCGTCTCGCATCTCCCGCATCTCATAGCTTACAATATCGTTGGCACGGCCGACGATCTGGAGACGGTGACGGAATCGGAAGTCATCAAATATTCCGCCTCCGGATTTCGCGATTTTACCCGACTTGCTGCATCCGACCCGACGATGTGGCGCGATGTCTGCCTGCATAATCGCGACGCGATCCTGGAAATGCTGGCGCGATTCTCGGAAGACCTCGCCTATCTGCAGCGGGCAATCCGCTGGGGTGAGGGCGACAAGATTTTCGAATTGTTTACTCGCACCCGCGCCATCCGCCGCTCGATCGTCCAGGCAGGCCAGGATGTGGATGCGCCGGACTTCGGCCGCCCGCACCCGCTGGAAAAGAAATAGTCATGGTGGAGATCGCCAAGGCTGGCCAGTCGGACAAGGAATGGCTGCTACGCGAGGATCATCGCGTTGGCGAAACCTGGGTTTCGCGTTGCATCGACCTCGGCGAATATCTGATTGCCCGCGAAGAGGGCGAGATCGTCGGCTTCCTGCGCTTCTCCCGCTTCTGGGGCAGGATCCCCTATATGGAGATGATCCGCGTTCTGGATGGCCATCGCCGGTCCGGCGTCGGCACGGCGCTGTTTCTCATCTGGGAAAAGGAAATGCGTGATAGTGGTGCTCGCCTTTTGATGACCTCGAGCGAGTGCGATGAAAGCCGTCCGCAGGATTGGCATCGTCGCAACGGCTTTTCTGAAACCGGGTCGATCGAACTGCCCGGCATTCAACTGGTGCCCGAGGTCTTCTTTCTCAAGAAGCTCGATTAAACCGGTGGGATCTTGCCGAGAGGGATAAAGCCGCTCACCGTCGCATTTCCGTGATCGACGACGAGATCGACCGACACCTTGTCGCCTCCACCGGCAAGCGCCTTCAGCAGCTTGGTTGCGGTATCGACCGTCGAGGCGATATCGGGGAAGGCCTCTTTGATGGTCTTACCCCAGGGACCGAGCTGTTCGATCTCCAGCTTGAACTTGCCGGACAGGAAGCCGTTCTCGTCGAAGGTGAACGGGCCGGAGACGGTCATCACCTTGCCATCGCCGATGTCGGCGACGATGCGGCGGAGTTGGCCCTGAGAGCCGTGGATGCCTTGTTCGTCAGTGCCGTCGATCATGCCGGCCTTGCCAATCAGCGTCAGGTCGGCGCTGGCGGAGAATTTCGGGAAGATCTGCGGCCAGTCCTTGAGGATCGCATTGGCGTTTTCGACCGAGATCGCGCCGTCAAGATCCGCTCCGTTCTGCCGCAGGTGGATTTCGGTGCGGGCGGCATCGAAATTGACGGTCTGTCCGGTAAAGGACGAGATGGTGACGGCCTTCAGCCCGTTGATGACGGTCGAGGTGCGGTCGATGCCCTGCGCCTTGGTGACGAGGCTCGATTGCAGATTGTCCCATTGGGCATTGATGGTCAGGCCCTGCGCGGTGCGGATTTCAGCCGGCGAGTCGAGTTCCCAGACGATATGGCCGGGGGCATAGACCTGGGCAGCAGAACGAAGCGCGCCGAAGGTGGCCGAGATGCCGTTGACGTTGTCGTCCACATCCACCTTGGAGCAGAAAAGTCCGATGCGGAAGGGAAAGCCGCGGAATTCGATATCGGAGCACTCGCCGCTGACGCCCGTGTCTGCGCGGGGAGCAATCGCGCTCAGCACTGTCTGTTTCAGCGCAGAGGCTGCATAGAACCAGCCGCCCGTATAGAGAGCGATCACCAGAAGGATAGCGCCGCCCAGGAACCAGAATTTCTTACCGCTGTTATATTGGCCGCTGCCGGATTGGCTTGACGCTGCCATGATGTTCTCCAATGGTGAGAGCGAAATCTGATTTGATCTGGCGTGCGATATGGACGAATTTTGGGTATTTGGCTACGGCTCGTTGATGTGGAATCCGGGCTTCGAATTCGTCGAGCGATCGCAAGCCCTGGTTTACGGCTATCGGCGCTCTCTTTGCGTCCGCTCCTTCGTACATCGCGGCAGCCGGGAAACCCCCGGTCTCGTTCTCGGCCTCGATAGAGGCGGCGCCTGCCGCGGCATGGCTTTTCGCGTGGCGCCGGATAAGTGGGATGAAGTGATCGACTACCTGCGCGCCCGCGAACTCGTCACCAATGTCTATCTCGAACGGCATCTGCCGCTGCAGCTTCCGGACGGCCGTAGCGCGCGCGCTGTCGCCTATGTGGTCGATCGCGCCCACGAGCAATATGCCGGCGCACTCGACGCATTCGCTGCGGCACGTGTCGTCAACGTCTCGGTTGGCCAGTCAGGGCCGAACGATGCCTATGTCTTCAACACGCTCGCGCATCTCAAGGAGATGGGCATTCGCGACCAGTGGCTGGAGCAGGTGGCAGAGGAAGTCACACGGCTGCGGGCTGCAGCTTAAGCCGTGACCGCTTTTGCCTTGCGCAACTCGGCCAGCCGTTCTGCCGCTGTCGGCGGCAACGGCACATGCGGGTTGCGTTCGACCGTGTCGATCAGGAGCTGATCGCTGGCGCTTTCCGTCACGTCGATCAGATGGGCGAAGAAAGCGTCAGGATCCATGCCGGGCATGATGGGCGGCAGGATCTGTACCTTGAAGTGACCGGGATAGCGCATGGTGCTGCGGCGCGGCCAGAACAGACCAGGATGCATCACGATGGGTACGACCGGCAGCTGCAGGTCGCGGTACATGCGGGCGATGCCGTATTTGTACAGCGGCTCGGCACCTGGCGGGCGGCGTGTTCCCTCGGGGTAGATGATGAGCTGGCGGCCGGTGGCAAGCTCTTCCTTGGTGCGTTTCAGAACCTCGACCATCACCTTGCCGCGGGCGCCGCGGTCGACCGGGATCATTCGCTGCTTCTTGGCGTACCAGCCGAAGAGCGGGATCCACATGAGTTCGCGCTTGAGGATGTAGACCGGATCGTCGAGGTTGGGCAGCAGCGCATATGTATCCCAGAAGGACTGATGCTTCGGCGAAATGATGTAGCTGCCATGAGGCAGGTTCTCGATGCCCTCGATCTCGAAGGTCGTTCCCACGATCACCCGCATCAGCCAGTGGTTCGAGCGCGCCCAGTTCTTGGGAACGCTGTAGGCGAGCTTGCGCGGAATGATGAAGTAGATCGGGGAGAGCACGATCATCCGCAGGATGAGGTTTGCATAGAAGATCGTGTTGAACAGAACGGAACGCAGGGCGATCATGAAACTTTCCCGAGGCACGGTCACGGGACCGGCCTACACGATATTGCCCGTCGGAAAAAGCGTCTGATTGCCTGAGCGCGCAAAAGTCTCAGCTTTGGCCCGCCAGGCTGGCGGAACGCAGGCCCGTATGGCGCAGGCCGACAATGTTGCGTGCACCGGCCAACAGTACCTTGGCGTATTCGGCCAGCATGACGCGCAAGGCGTTCGGATCAGTGAACCAATCGCGTGTCTTCAGATCGGAATTGACGACAGGATAGGCGATGAATTGGGTGTCGGGATCGACATAGGCGAGTTCGGCGAGGCTGCGCGGCATGTGGTAGTTGTTGGTGACGACGAGGATGCTCTTATAGCCCCTGGCATGAATCCAGTTCGACGCCTCCTCAGCATTGCCGATCGTATCGAGCGCGTCGTAGCCTATGTCGACACAGCAGGAAAAGAGATCGGCAGAGCCTTGGGTCATCCTGCGGATCTGCGCTGGCGTGGTGGAGGGATGCGCGCCCGAGATCAGCAACCGCTTGCCTGCACCTTTCTGCAGGAGCTCGACGGCTTGATCGATACGCTGGTAGCCCCCGGTCAGCACGATGATCGCGTCCGCCCGCGGCTCGGCGGGAGGCTTCAGGGTCGTCACCGAATCGGCAAAACGCAAAAAACCGCCGAAGATCAGCGCAGCAATCAACACGCAGGAAAAGCCCGTCCAACGCAAGACGCGACGGATCGGGCTACGCCGCGCCGAGACGCTCTCGGGGCGTTCAATCTCCGGGTCCGGGCGAATCGGATTGCGTGTCGTATGGCCCATCGTCATGAGTCGTGATTATACGCTGATTGCGGCGCAGAACAGACGCTTTCATGGCAAATCGGCATGCTGCGACTAATTCACGATGCCGTCCGCGCGCGTCGGATCGGAACGCAATGTATCGATTTCATAGATCGTGCGCATGACAGTGAGCCGCGCCGTCAACGTCGTGAGCAACGCAATCACGATCATCGTTGCCAAGATGCCGAGATAGCCGAGGGCACCGACCGAAAAAGTGCCGAAGAGGGCCGTTGCCTGATCGGTCTCTGGCGTGGCGATCGTCTTGCTCTGCAAGAAGCCGGCGCCGGCAAAAAAGAGCGCGGCCAGCGCACTGCCGATTGCTGAACCCTTGAGGCTGATTTTCAGGAAATGCTTCTGGAATTCCGTCGCGACGAACGAGCTCTCGGCACCGACGAAATGCAGGACTTCGACGATGTGGCGATTGCCGGAAAGTACGCCGCGCGTGGCAAAGACCACCGTCAGTACCATGGCGGCGAAAACGAGTAGCAGAATGCCGGTGCCGATCATGACCGTCGTGCGGGCCATGGCAACCAGCCGGTCGACCCAGGTACGGTGGTCATCAAGGAAGGCTTGCGGAATACTTTCCTTCAGAAGGTCGCGCATCGCCGCAAAGTCGGGTGGATGGCTCTCGTCGATGGTGATGATCACCAGACGCGGCACGGGAAGTTCCTTGATGTCCAGACCGCTGCCGAGCCACGGCTCCAGAAGGCGAGCAGTGGCGGCTTCATCGACGATTTGACCGCTCTTCGTGCCAACGAAGGTGAGCGCGATATCGCGGGCCTGAACGAGGGCCTTTTCCATGTCCAAGCTATCGTCGGGCTTGATCTGGATGGTGACTTCGCGGGAGATCTGGCTTTCCCAGCTTGCTGCAGTCGAACGGACCATGCTGACGCCACCGAGTGTCAGGCAGGCAAGGAATGCCATGATGGCGATGACAACCGTCAGTGCATTGCCCTGGATGTTCGATGGCGGCAGGATCGGTGCCGTGGGGCGCACGCGCATCTCCGGCCGCTTGGGCTGCTGGGCAGGGGCAGCGGCGGGCGCCTTTGCGCGGGTCCTGGTGGGCGGTTTAGTCATAAATATCGAGATGCCCTTCCGAGAGGATCATGCGGCGGGCTTCCACCTGGTCCATCAGCGAGAGATCGTGAGTGGCAATCACCACCGCGGTGCCCAGGCGATTGAGCTCCATGAAGAGGTTCAGCAGGCGCTTGGCCATCGGCGGATCGACATTGCCGGTCGGTTCGTCGGCAAGCAGCACTTCCGGCCGGTCCATCAGTGCGCGGGCGATTGCTGCGCGCTGCTTCTCACCGCCCGAGAGCACTGGTGGCAACACGTTGATGCGTTCGCCGAGGCCGACCCATTTCAAAAGTTCCAGCACATCGGTCTTGTAGGTGCTCTCATCCTTGCCACGCACGCGAAGCGGCAGGGCCACATTCTCATAGGTCGTCAGATGGTCGAGAAGGCGGAAATCCTGAAAGACGATGCCGACCCGGCGGCGCAGCAGCGGCAGCTCGGGCCGCGGGATCTCGGATATGTCGCGTCCGAACATGCGGATGAGGCCGCGGGTCGGCTGCAGCGACATGAAGAGCAGGCGCAGGAGCGTGGTCTTGCCGGCGCCGGACGGGCCAGTCAGAAATTGGAAGGACTTTTTCGGGATGTCAAAAGTCAGGTCCCGGAGGATTTCCGGGCCCATACCATATCGCAAACCGACATTCTCGAAGTGGATCAACGGGGCAGCTCAGTCTTTCGTGGTTTCACCGCATGACTTGTTAACCAACACCGTTAACAGCGGGTAAATTTTGCCGGAAAGACGCCCGTTTGATGGCGATCTTTGCGAAGCATTAACCATTGAAATTTACGACTGGGCTGGATTCGTTTCAATGCCAAGATTGTCTTGGGCAGCGAAACCATGTGGACATCCGAGAGGTCGCCACCATGGAAGCATCCTACTTCAGAAGACAGGCCGCCGGCCAGACCTATGATTTTCTGCCGCCGGATCCGGTTATTCGCCAGCCTCGGCGCATGCCGCGCAGAGATGACGTTGCCGATGCCGAGTTCGTTGTTGTCGGCAAAGCACGGCAGCAGGGTGGGTCCGGCAATGCCCGCGATACGACCCACAATCCCCGTCGCAGCGTCCCGCCCAGGGACCAAGCTCCAATGCCGCTTGCTACCGTCACCGCGATCGTGCGCAACATTGAGGTCTGGCTACAACAGGCGTCGCTGCAGGGCTTTGCTGCACTGGTCGCCTCGCTCTTCGTGCTGGTGTTCGGACTTGCCGGTGGATTTTCGTTTCTTTCGGAAAGTGGAGGGCCGCCGGCTGCTGCGCTTCACTTCTCGCATGTGACGATTACCCCACGCGACGCCAATGGCATGCGCATCCTGCTGATCAATGGCATCATCGAGAACGACAGCGGCGTGACGCAGCAGGTCAAGCCGATCCGCGCCGATCTCGTCGCCGACGACAGATTGACCGCCAGTATCGTCATCGAGCCACCGGCCGATGCCATTTATGCAGGTCAGAGCCGTGGCTTTTCAGCCCGTGTGCAGCATGTCGGCGGCAAGGTGCCGGATCTGCGGCTTTCCTTCATGCCCTGAGCGCCAAGGGCGTTTTTGGGTTGATCGACGGGAAAACCTGCTTCTGCGGGGTGTTTCGCCGGGATTAATGTGCTAACGGCTTACCCTTCATTTTACGGAGCAAGCCTTTATGCCTGTCGTGCGCGGAAAAAACATCGAACCGCTCTTCACTGCCGAGCAGATCGCCGAGCGCAATCATTCCCTGGCGCAGGATATCGCAGCCGGTCCGACCAAGGACCTGCTGGTCATCGCCGTGCTCAAGGGTTCCTTCATTTTTGCGGCCGATCTGCTGCGCGCCCTCCATGATACCGGCCTTGCTCCCGAGGTCGAATTCATCACGCTTTCGAGCTATGGCGCGGGCACGGTTTCGCAGGGCGTGCGTATCGTCAAGGATATCGACAGCGACGTGAAGGACCGCGATGTCCTGCTGATCGACGACATTCTTGAATCCGGCCGTACGCTGCGGTTTGCCAAAGAGCTGCTCTATGAGCGCGGTGCGCGCAACGTGACGATCGCCGTGCTGCTCGACAAGCGCGTGAAGCGCAAGGAAGAACTGGAAGCGGACTATGTCGGCTTCGAATGCCCCGACTATTTCGTGGTCGGCTACGGCATGGATGTCGCCTATGCCTTCCGCGAGCTGCCCTTCGTCGGCGTGGTTACCGGTGACGCATAAGCCGTCCTGCTTCAAGACGGCTTGTTAACCATTCCGTCGATCGGCCTGACATGTTTACCGATCGAAAAGGAACCGCATGCGATCTCCGTCGCGGGGCATGACGACGGAGCAATGCACAGATGGCAAAAATTCTGATCACGGAAGACGAGGATTCCCTTCGTACTTTCGTAGCCCGGGCACTACGCCTTGACGGTCATGAGACCGATGAAGCCGCCGATGGGGCGGAAGGGCTGGAAAAGCTGAAGGGCGGCAGCTACGACCTGCTGCTTTCCGATATCCGGATGCCGGTCATGGACGGCATCGAACTGGCTCATCAGGCGAAGGATGCCTTTCCGGCGCTGAAAATCCTGCTGATGACGGGTTATGCCGAACAGCGCGAACGCGCTGACGACCTGGCTGAGAAAATTATCGATGTCGTGCCGAAACCGTTCGCCTTGCCTGACATCCGCAAGGCCGTGGCGCGCGCCCTGGTCGCATAACATATTGCGGCGCGGCGTGCCCAAAAGGCACGCCAACTACCCTCACTCCTCTCAGCATCACTGAATATCCAGCAGCCGCTCGAGATATTGACGCTCGATCGCCTGGGTCGGATTGTTCCCGAGCTTTTCGCGGATGGCGTCGAGAATCYCCCGGGCGCGCTGGACGTCGATCTCGTCGGGTATCTTCACATCGTTGTTCATATCGGGGCCGAGATCGGTCTGGCGCGGGCGCCCGAGCGGATCGCGGCCGTTCTGGTTGCCCTGGCCGAGTTGGCCGTTGGGCCCCTGTTGTCCTTGCTGACCCTGCTGTGCCTGCATCATCTGGCTCATCATGTCGCGCGCGCCCTGCCGCAGGGCTTCTAGAGCCCGTCCCTGGCCTTCCACAGCGCTGCTGCCGTTGCCCTGGCCGAGGTCGCGGCCGGCGCCTTCCATTTCCCGCTGCGCCTGACCGAAGCCTTCGCCAGGCTTCATACCCATATCGCTGAGGCTCTTCTGCAGTTCCTGCAACTGCTTGCCGAGCGCATCCTGCTGGGAGCGCAACTGCTTCAATGCTTCACGCAGTTGCTCGGCCGTCATCTGGTCACCGGGCTGCTGACCTTGCTGCTGCTCCTGCTGGCCCTGCTGCTGTTGCTGCTGGCCTTCCTCGCCCGGCATCATGTCGTCCATGTTGGGGTCACCGCGCTGCATGCGGTCGCGAAGCTGCTGGTCGAGACGGAAGGTCTCGTCCATCAGCTTCTGCTGGTCGCGCAAGATCTTGCCGAGCTTGTCCATCTGCTGCGTCAGTTGGCTGTTTTCCTGCTGCTGGCCGCGTTGCGGGCGGGCTGTCTGCAGATTGTTCATCAGCCGCTGCAGTTCTGACAGCATCTGCTGGGCGGCATCACGATTGCCGGAGCGCGCCAGGTTTTCGATCTGGTCCATCATGCGCTGCAGATCCTGCTGGCGGAGGAAATTCTGGGCATTCTGGTTCGGCTGCATCGGCATGTTCTGCAGGCGCTGGGCGAGCTCGTTCATGTAGTCCTGCATCGCCTTGCGCAGTTCATCCATCAGCTTCTTGATTTCGGCATCAGGAGCATTGCGGTTCAGCGCATCGGCAAGGTTCTGCTGGGCGTCGCGCAACCGCCGTTCGGCCAGCGAAAGATCCCCTTCCTCGATACCGAGGGCGATGTCCCAGAGATATTGGGCGGTATCCTTGAGCTGCTCATCACCTTTGGCGATTTTCATGCGGGTCAACGCGGACTCTATCAGCAGGAAATGGGTGGTGTTCGGGATCGTCTCCTCGGGCCGGATCGTCAGGGCTTCGTTGAGCGCGATTGCTTCCTTCATCTTGCGAGTATCGAGAGCAAACGTCTGGCGCTCTTCGGCGACGGCTGCAGCCAGCGGCTCGCTGAAGGGTCGCGACGGCATGATCATCTCATAGGGCGGGCTGCGGCCCGTCTGTCCGGCGGCATCCTTGGCGGCGAGCGTGATGCGCACGCGTTTGCCGGCCAGCGGATGCTCGGTCAGGTTCTTGCTCGTCAGGCCCTTGCCGTCACGCGCATTGCGGCGAGGAATGTCCAGCCGGAATTCCGGCAGCGGATAGAGCGGGGTCGCGGCCGGATCGGATTCGACCGGCACGATCTCGGCATGAGCTTCTTGCACGCCGTAATCGTCCTTCACCGTAAAGCCGATCTCCAGAGCACCATTGACGGCGCGGCGCGGCATGCCGTCGAAGGCGATTTCCGGGGCCTTGTCGGGCAGCACGTCGAAATTCCAGGTGCGGCCGTTCGCCTGCAGCGCGCCGTTCTCCTCGAGCTTCATGATGTGCGTCTGCGCGATCAGTTGAGGTGCGACCGGCGCGCCGCCCGAGGGCTGTTCGGTATTGGGATTTGCGGCCGGTTGCGGCCGGGTGTCTTCCTGAACAGCAATTTCGTGGCTTTCGCCATTGGCCTTCCTGAACAGCACCTTCTCGTCCGATTGACCGCCGCTGACGCGCACCGTCAGGCTGGAAAACTGCGGAACGCCGATCGGTGTCTGTTCACTGCCATCGGCCGTCAGATAGATCGGCGCGCGGCCGGTATACGAAGGTGGGGTCACCCAGGCGTCGATACGCACGGCCGGATTGCTCGTAACCTGCGCGGGCGCAGGCTCAAATGCATCGGCGACGGAGCCGCCGTTGATGGACAGCGAATAACCGAAAGCGGTAACGACAAGCAGTGCCGGAATGGCGCGCAGTGCGAAGCGGTCGTGCCGCGCGATATCGGGTCGCGGCAGACCGGCGTCCAATGTCGCGATCTTCCGCGCCATGCGCGTCTGGTGTTCACGCCACAGGGCGCGGGAGAAGGGTGTGTCGAAGGCGGGCTCATCCTCCTGCACCATGACCGGCTGATGCGGCAGGCCATTGCGCTCTTCCAGCATGCGGTCGGCGTCGACAACGCGGGGCCAGCGAAGATTGCGGAACGGCAGGAGGGAAACGAGGAAGCCTGCAGCAAAGACGGTCAGGAAGAGGATGCGCAGCCAGTCCGGTACGATGCGGAAGAAGCCGAACCAGGAGACCGAGAGATAAATCGCCACAACCGAAAGGGCGGGTACCAGCAGCGGAAGAACCTGCTCGGCAAGAAGCACGATCCTGGCGAGGAGACGTTTTGCTGCCACAAGCCGCGCAAGAGAGGGTTGAAGCGCGAATGCGCCTTTCTTCTGCCTTGCGGGGCTTGTCATCAATCCGGTCTCCGCGATCTGGCGTTCAGGGAACAGAGGGCGCTTCCGGCGATTGCTGGGCAATACGCTCACGAAAGAAAAGGATAACACTCTTTGTGGCGAAGGCGAGGGCGAGGGCCCTTCAATACCGGTTTTTCACGTGTGGTCGCCAAAAAGTGATTGCGACCTTTAGTCCAGCCAGGCCGGGACGGAATCGAGACTGATCAGCTCCGAATAGGTGCGGCGGGGGCGAATCACATGGAACTCGTCGCCCTTGACCAGAACTTCAGGCACGAGAAGGCGGCTATTATAGGTGCCCGCCTGGACTGCGCCGTAAGCGCCGGCCGTGCCGATGGCCAGGAGGTCGCCCGGCTTCGGGGTCGCCATTTCGCGGTCAAGCGCGAGGTAATCGCCGGTCTCGCAGACGGGGCCGACAACATCGGCCCGGATGCGCGGCGCGTTGGCAGCCGAAATCACCACTGGACGAACCTCATGATAGGCCTCGTAGAGTGTCGGGCGGATGAGGTCGTTCATCGCGCCGTCAACGACCACGAAGGTCTTTTCGCCGCCGTCCTTCAAATAGATGACCTCGGTGACGAGGATACCGGCATTGCCGACGAGCAGGCGGCCCGGCTCAGTGACGATCTTGCAGTTCAGAGAGCGAAGCTGGTTCTTGACGACAGCGGCATAGGCTTCCGGCGAGGGCGGCGGGTTGTTGTCGTCCTTATAGGGGATGCCGAGACCGCCGCCGATATCGACGTGATGGATATCGTGACCATCGGCGCGCAACGTGTCGACCAGATCGTGCAACAGCTTGAACGCATCGTCGAAGGGCTGCAGCTCAGTGATCTGGCTGCCGATATGCATGTCGATGCCGGTAACCTCGATCCCGGGCAGGCTGGCGGCGCGAGCATAGATCGTGCGGGCGCGCTCCCAGGAGATGCCGAACTTGTTTTCCTTCTTGCCTGTCGAAATCTTCGCATGGGTACGGGCGTCGACATCCGGATTGATGCGGAAGGAAACAGGCGCCTTCTTGCGGGCGCGCACGGCACGCTGGTTGAGAACTTCGAGTTCCGGTTCGGATTCGACATTGAAGCAGTAGATACCGGCTTCGAGTGCGTAGTCCATCTCATTCGGTGTCTTGCCGACGCCGGAGAACATGATGCGGTTGGCGGGAATTCCCGCGGCAAGCGCGCGGCGCAGTTCGCCTTCGGAAACCACGTCGATGCCGGCACCGAGCCGGCCGAGCGTTTTCAGCACGGCCTGGTTAGAATTGGCCTTCATTGCGTAGCAGACCATGGAATCGACATCGCCGAAGGCGTCGGCGAAGACGCGGTAATGGCGCTCGAGCGTTGCAGTCGAATAGACGTAGAAGGGCGTACCGACCGCTTTGGCGATCTCGGGAACGGGAACGTTCTCGGCGTAGAGAATGCCGTCGCGATACTGGAAATGGTTCACTGGAGTCCGGCCTTAGAGAAGGGGATCGAGAATAAAGGGCTTGTCGACGGAGCCTGGCCGTTGCGTCGGTTTGGAAACATCGCCGCCCTTTGTCGCGTTTGCGCTCGGCGGATCGAGGTCACCCTTGCGGCCGCACCCGGCAACGGCGAGGCCGATGACGGCAAAAACCACCGTAAGGCGGATGAAATGCGGCAAGCTGGTCTGCATGGATATCCTCGTATCGGACACTGGGCGGGCACTGACTGGCATCTTCATAGCGAAGTTTGACAGCCTTGTGCACCCCGATTGTTGACGCTTTGTCCAGTGCGTGTTTCCGGGCGGGAGACCGTTCTCCATTTCGCCCGGAAATGCCTTAATTGCGCGCGCGCCAATAGGCGATCTGCTTCCTGACTTCCGAAGGTGCGGTGCCGCCAAAACTCTTGCGACTGGCGACCGAAGCTTCGACCGTCAGCACGTCATAGACCTTGTCGGTAATGGCAGGATTGATCCCCTGCAGATCGGCGAGCGGAAGCTCCGACAGATCGCAGCCCTTGCTTTCGGCAAGGGCCACGGCGCGGCCGGTGACATGGTGGGCGTCGCGGAAGGGAAGACCCGCCTCGCGCACCAGCCAGTCGGCGAGATCGGTTGCAGTCGAATAGCCCGAGCCAGCCGCCGCTTTCATTTTGGTAGTGTTGATCGTCATGTCGCGTACCATGCCAGTCATGGCGGCAATCGCAAGTTCCAGGCTCTCGGCTGCGTCGAAGACCTGTTCCTTGTCTTCCTGCATGTCCTTGGAATAGGCGAGCGGCAGGCCCTTCATGATCGTCAGCAGGGCGATCAGCGAGCCATTGATGCGGCCGGTCTTGGCACGCACCAGCTCGGCCGCATCCGGGTTCTTCTTCTGCGGCATGATCGAGGAGCCGGTCGAGAAGGCGTCGGAGAGACGCACGAAGCCGAATTGCGGCGTCGACCAGATGACGATCTCTTCTGCAAGACGCGACAGATGCACGGCGCAGATTGCGGCAATCGCCAGGAACTCGATGGCAAAATCACGGTCGGAAACGGTGTCGATCGAGTTGCGGGTCGGCTCACGGAAACCGAGAGCCCTTGCCGTCATGTGGCGGTCGATCGCATAGCCGGTGCCGGCGAGCGCTGCCGCACCGATCGGGCTTTCATCGAGATGTTCGATTGCGTGGCGAACACGCGAGCGGTCGCGGCCGAACATTTCCACATAGGCCATGCAATGATGGCCGAAGGTCACCGGCTGGGCTGTCTGCAAATGCGTGAAGCCAGGCATGACGCTGTCTGCATGTTCCTCGGCGCGATCGAGGAAGGCTGCGATCAAATCGGTCAGCATGGCCTCGGTTTTTTGCAGTTCTTCCTTCACCCAGAGGCGAAAGTCGAGCGCTACCTGGTCATTGCGTGAGCGGGCCGTGTGAAGGCGGCCGGCCGCTGGGCCGATCAGGGTCGCAAGCCGGGCCTCGACGTTCATGTGAATGTCTTCAAGCTGGCGGGAAAATTCGAAATTACCGCTTTCGATTTCTGACAGGATCGTGTTTAGCCCGTGAACGATCTTGTCCTTATCGTCGCCGGAAATTATGCCCTGATGGGCGAGCATCGTGGCGTGGGCGATCGATCCGCGGATGTCCTGGGCAAACAGCTTCTTGTCGAAATCGATCGAGGCATTTATCTCCTCCATGATCGCATCGGGGCCGGAGGCAAAACGTCCGCCCCACATCTGGTTGGAGGATTTGGTGTCCGTGTTGTCCTCGGCCATGGAAGATGCCCGTCCTGGAGAATGAAATGACGACGAAAAAACCCTTCGGCCTGCCGTCCGTGAAACTGATCGCAATCGCTGCCGTTGCTGGCATCGTTGCCGGTGCGGCAGCGGTATACGTGAAGGAGACGGGCATTGGCAATGGTATCGGCGATACGGCTTCGGCCGAGTGCCCGCTGACGAAGGAGCGCAGTGCCAACCTGAGCTCCCTCATGAAAGGCCAGGTTGCCGCCATGGTCGCCGCCAACCAGCCGAAGAAACTTCAGACAGTCGCGTTCAACGGCCCTGACGGCAAGCCGATGACGCTTGATCATTTCGCCGGCAAGACCGTGCTTCTCAATCTCTGGGCCACATGGTGCGTGCCCTGCCGCGAGGAGATGCCGGCACTGAACGCGCTGGAGAAGGATATGGGCAGCGACAAGTTCCAGGTCGTGCCTGTCAATATCGATAGTGGTGACGATGAGAAGCCGAAGGCGTTCCTGAGCGAAATCGGTGTCGATGCGCTGCAGCTTTACCGGGACAATACGATCGGCGTCTTCAATAGCCTGAAAAAGGAAGGACTTGCCTTCGGTCTTCCGGTCACGCTGCTGCTCGACGAAAAGGGTTGCCTGATCTCGGCCATGAACGGTCCGGCCGCATGGGATAGCGACGATGCCAAGGCGCTGATCAAGGGGGCGATCGGGTCGTAAGGACGCGGCTCAGGGGTCACCGGCGCCGCGGATGAGGAATACACCTGCCAGTCCGATCAGGACGCAGCACTGCAGCAGAAACATCGGCAATTCGCTCGACATGTTTTTTCCTCCCATTCACGGCAGGAAAGCATGTCGCGAGCCTTTGTTCCATTCGCCTATTTTAGTGATCAGGGACTTATCGGGTCGGAACCGGGGTTTCGCCGCGATAGTCATAGAAGCCGCGGCCGGATTTGCGGCCGAGCCAGCCGGCCTCGACATATTTCACCAGAAGCGGGCACGGGCGGTATTTGCTGTCGGCGAGGCCGTCGTGCAGCACCTGCATGATTGAAAGGCAGGTATCGAGGCCGATGAAATCGGCAAGCTGCAACGGTCCCATCGGATGGTTGGCGCCGAGCTTCATGGCGGTATCGATGGCATCGACCGTGCCGACGCCTTCGTAGAGCGTATAGATCGCTTCATTGATCATCGGCAGCAGAATGCGGTTGACGATGAAGGCCGGGAAATCCTCGGCGACCGTAACGGTCTTTTCCAGCGATGCGACGAATTCCCTGGCGGCGGAAAAGGTTGTTTCCTCAGTCGCGATGCCGCGCACCAGTTCCACGAGCTTCATGACCGGAACCGGGTTCATGAAGTGGATGCCCATGAAACGCTCGGGACGGTCGGTCGCGGCTGCAAGACGCGTGATCGACAGCGAGGAGGTGTTGGTGGCAAGGATCGCTTCCGGCTTCAGTACCGGACAGACCTGAGTATAGATCTTGCGCTTGACGCTTTCATCTTCGGTTGCCGCCTCGATCACGAGATCAGAGGGGGCGAGATCGTTGACATTGGCCGAGCCGGTAATATGGGAAAGCGCTGTGCTGCGCTCTTCATCGGTCATCTTGCCGTTCGTCACCTGACGCGCAAAATTGCCGTTGATGGTGGCAAGGCCGGACTCGATACGGTCTTGCGACAGATCGTAGATATGAACCTTGTATCCTGCGGCGGCCGAAACATGCGCGATGCCGCAGCCCATCTGGCCCGCACCAATGATACCAATATTCTTCAACACCGCGCTCATCTCCAACCCCCGCCCGGCATACACCCCCGCGCCGCCGGTATTTTTATATGAAATTGCCGGACGAAAGATCGCCCGGCAAAAGTAGTAGACCGATAGAAGACAATTTTCCAGTCATTCGCAAGTGCGAAAAGAAGGCAATCTGACCGATCAGAGGGCTTTTTCGAGCTCCGGCAGGACGTCGAAGAGATCGGCGACAAGTCCATAGTCGGCGATCTGGAAGATCGGGGCCTCTTCGTCCTTGTTGATCGCGACAATGACCTTCGAATCCTTCATGCCGGCGAGATGCTGGATGGCGCCCGATATGCCGCAAGCAATGTAGAGCTGCGGGGCGACGACCTTGCCGGTCTGGCCGACCTGCCAGTCGTTCGGGGCGTAACCGGCGTCGACGGCGGCACGCGAGGCGCCGACGGCTGCACCGAGCTTGTCGGCGACCGGCAGGATGACTTCCTTGAACTTCTCGGCGGAGCCGAGCGCGCGGCCACCGGAGATGATGATCTTGGCGGAGGTCAGTTCCGGACGTTCGGAGGCCGAGAGCGCGTCGGACACGAAGTTCGAAAGGCCCGGATCGGAGACRGCGGGGATTGCTTCGACGGCGGCCGCGCCGCCCTCGGAGGCGGAGGTGAAGGAAGCGGTGCGCACGGTGAGGACCTTCTTGGCGTCGGTCGCCTGCACCGTCTGGATCGCGTTGCCGGCATAGATCGGGCGCTTGAAGGTATCCGGCGAAATCACTTCGGTGATTTCTGAGACCTGGGCGACATCGAGGAGAGCGGCGACGCGCGGCATGACATTCTTGCCAGTGGAGGTCGCCGCGGCGACGATCGTGTCGTAGCTGCCGGCCAGAGAGACGATCAGGTCGCCAAGCGGCTCAGCAAGATTGTTGGCGAGCTCATCGCTTTCGGCGAGCAGCACTTTGGAGACGCCGGATAGCTTGGCAGCCGCGTCGGCGGCGGCCTTTGCGCCCTTGCCGGCGACGAGAACGTGGATGTCTCCGCCAATCTGTGCGGCAGCCGTCAGGGCCTTGGCGGTCTGGTCGGAAAGGGTTGCGTTGTCGTGGTCAGCCAGAAGAAGAATGGCCATGGTCGTAATTCCTTTCTCGAACTTTAGAGGACGCCGGCTTCGTTCTTGAGCTTGTCGACAAGCTCGGCGACCGACTTCACCTTGACGCCCGCCTTGCGGCCGGACGGCTCTTCCGTCTTCAGCACCTTGAGGCGTGGAGCGGTGGAAATACCGAAATCGGCCGGGCTCTTCTTGTCGAGGGGCTTCTTCTTCGCCTTCATGATGTTCGGCAGGGTGGCGTAACGCGGCTCGTTCAAGCGCAGGTCGGTCGTGACGACCGCGGGTAGCTTGACCTTGATCGTCTGCAGGCCGCCGTCGATCTCACGGGTAACGGTGGCATTGTCGCCCTCGATCGCGATCTTGGAGGCGAAGGTCGCCTGGGCGGAGCCGAGAAGGGCTGCCAGCATCTGGCCGGTCTGGTTGGAATCGTCGTCGATCGCCTGTTTGCCGACGATGATCAAGCCCGGCTTTTCGGCGTCGGCAACACCCTTGAGGATCTTTGCCACGGTGAGCGGTTCGACGGCGTCATCGGTTTCGACGAGGATGGCGCGGTCGGCGCCCATGGCGAGCGCGGTGCGGAGCGTTTCCTCGGCCTTGGCCGGGCCGATCGAGACGACGATCACTTCCTCGGCCTTGCCGGCTTCCTTCAGGCGAAGGGCCTCCTCGACCGAAATCTCGTCGAACGGGTTCATCGACATCTTGACGTTGGCAAGGTCGACGCCCGATCCATCCGGCTTGACGCGGATCTTCACGTTGTAATCGACAACGCGCTTGACTGGGACGAGAATTTTCATGGGGTCCTTCCTTCGAGCAGAGATGGGCCTTCAACAGAGACTTCTGGGAAAATGCGCGCTTGGGCGCCGCTCCGATTGTCGAATGGCGACATGGATACGCGTTTTTCCTCCAAATACAACGCTTCCGTGACGCAGCCGGTCGATTTGGATGGTAATATATTAACGTTTACGTTCACGTCAATATTAAAGCTTGTCCCGGCCCCAGGGCAGGCGCGGTGGCACGGGCATGCCCGAGGCAGTGACGCGAATGGGGATCGGCCGATCCTTGACGGCGCGCGGCGTCACGATCTGCCGGTCGAACAGCGGCACGCCTGGGCGGCGCATGACGAAAATGAGCAGGGCACCCGCGATGATGCCTCCGACATGGGCGCCCCACGAGACATTGCCGTCGGAATCGATCAACAGCATGAAGAACTGCTGGCCGACCCAGAGCAGGAGCGGGATGAAGGCGGGTAGCGGCAATGGCACGCGGAAAAAAACCAGCACCCAGACCCGCACGCGCGGATGCAGCATCAGATAGGCCGCCACCACACCTGAGATCGCCCCGGATGCACCGACGAGCGGGGCTTCCGATGTCGTCGACAGCAGGCCGTGGCAGAGGGCACCGGCGGCGGCGCAGGCGAGGTAGAAGATGAGGAAGCGCAGATGCCCCATTGCATCCTCGACATTATCGCCGAAGACCCAGAGGAAGATCATGTTGCCGGCAAGATGCCAGAAGCCCGTATGGATGAAGGAATAGGTGATGTAGGTGGCGGCTTCCGGCACGATCTCCAGTCCCGGCGCCAGCATCGCATGGCCGAAGATGATAGCCGGGATATAGCCGAGGCCGACGGTTGCGGCCTGGGCGACCTGCTCGCTTTCGACAGCCGTGAAGATCCAGGCGGCAATGTTTGCCGCCATCAGGCCGAGCGTGACCCACTGAACCCTGATGTGCTTCAGCGTATTGGCATCGTGCAGCGGTATGAACATGAAGGCCTGCCCCCGGGCGATCGTGACGGCTGCGAACCTACCTGTTTTTTCCGGGAACCCAAAGCACATCCGTCTTGCCGCCATCATTTGCATGGCGGGCCGCAACGAACAGGAAGTCGGAGAGACGGTTGACATATTTGAGGGCCGCGACGCCCACGATCTCTCCCTCGCCGCGGGCAAGTGCAACCATCAGCCGTTCGGCACGGCGCGCCATCGTCCGGGCAAGGTGCAGATGAGCGGCGGCAGGGCTGCCGCCGGGCAGCACGAAGGATTTCAGCGGGTCGAGATCGGCATTCAGCCTGTCGATATCGCGTTCCAGCCGGGTGACCTGGCTTTCCACGATGCGTAGCGGCTCATAAGCCGGCGGCTCGTCGGTTTCAGGCGTAGCCAGATCGGCACCGAGGTCGAAGAGGTCGTTCTGGATCAGCATCAGCATGGCATCGAGTTCGGGCAGGTCCGCCGTATGCAGCCTTGCGACGCCGATTACCGAATTGGTTTCGTCGATGGTGCCGTAGGCTTCGACACGCAGGTCATGCTTGGCACGTCGCGGGCCGGAGACGAGCGCGGTCGTGCCGTCATCGCCGGTTCTGGTGTAGATCTTGTTGAGCTTTACCATTGACGGCTTTCGGATCAGCTCGGGCGTCCGCCACCGGTCAACCAGAGCGTCAGCATGATCAGGATGACGGCGATTGCCTGCAGCAGCACGCGCAGCTGCATCAGCTTGTTGGAAAGGTTCGGATCGCCACCCTTCATCATGTTGAACAGGCCGCGGATCAGCACGAGGGCGACGAGACCCATGACGATGATCGCAATGACGTAGGTGACTGTGGACATGGCAGTCTCTTTTCTTTTCAGTCCGTCCAGCGCATCAGGCGGTAGAAGAGGTCGGACGGAAGCAGCCTCTTCAACAATATGCCCTGTTTAGCCGGAGTCGTTACGGGATAATGTGGCTTCGGATTTTTCGAGTTCAATGCACGTGTCAATACTGCGTAGACCGCCTCGGGGCCAAGCTTGTGGCGGTTGACCGGGCCTGAGCCTTCAAGGCGGGCGAGTTGCCGGCGGTATTCGACCGCATGGGGCGAGTTTTCCAGGTCGATATGTTCTTTGATCTTCGCCAGCGCGTTTGTGGTGAAGCGGCTGGTGATCGGTCCCGGCTCAATCAGGCTCACATGAATGCCGCTTCCCTGCAGCTCCATGCGCAGGGTGATGCTCAGGCCTTCGAGCGCGAATTTCGAGGCCGTGTAAGCGCCGCGATAGCGGTAGGGCACGAGGCCGAGGATCGAGGAGCATTGGACGATGCGACCCTGGCCGCGCCGGCGCATGAAGGGAATGATCAGCCTGGTCAGTTCGTGCCAGCCGAAGACATTGGTCTCGAACTGGTCGCGCAGGGCCTGCGTGGAGAGATCCTCGACTGCGCCGGGCTGCCCATAGGCGCCATTGTTGAACAAGGCATCGATCCTGCCGCCAGTGCGCTCGGCCACTGCGTCCACCAGCGCCGAGATCGTTTCAGGCTGCGTGTAGTCCATCAGCACGGCTTCGATGCCGTCTGCTTCGAGCGACGACAAATCCTCCGCCTTGCGTACTGTGGCGAAGACACGCCAGCCGTCGGCTTTCAGGGCGCGCGAGCAATAAGCGCCGATGCCGGAAGAGCATCCGGTCACGACGATGATGCGCGGGTCAGCCATTCAATGATTCCTGTACAAAATGGGACTCGTTTCCCATATTCGCGGAAAGGATACAATTGGGAAGCAGAATGCCGAAATTCCTGCGCACGTTCTACGATGTGGTGTACGACGCCATCTGCCACCTCATCGAGGACGATGGCTTTGCAATGGCAAGCCATGTGGCGCTTTCCACCCTGCTTGCAGTCTTTCCCTTCCTGATCTTCGGCACGGCGCTTGCCAATTTTCTTGGTGCCGACCAGTTTTCCACCACGGCCATCCATCTGATCTTCGATACGTGGCCTGAAGCGATCGCCAAGCCGCTGGCCGACCAGGTGGTGGAGGTCTTGACGATCCCGCGCGGCGGGCTGCTGACCATCTCCGTGCTTGCGGCTGCCTATTTCGCCTCGAACGGTGTCGAGGCACTCAGGATCTCGCTCAATCGCGCCTATCGCGTGCAGGAGACGCGCCCTTGGTACTTCACCCGCCTTGCGAGCCTCGGTTATGTCCTCATCGCCGTGATCATCTTTGCGGTCATCAGCATTCTGCTCGTGGCAGTCCCTGTCGGTCTTGATTATGCCCGCGACTGGCTGCTGCACAACGACTCGCTCGAATGGCTTCCCGTCACCATCCGCCAATGGCTGCCAGCCATCGTCGACACACTCGAAATTGTCTTCAGCTGGCGCATCTACGGCACGCTCGTCATGCTGACGATTGCCCTGCTCGTCGTCCATCTCTGGCTGCCCTCCGGCAAGCGTCGCGTATTCGACGTCGTCCCGGGCGTGTTCCTGACCTTGATATTCTGGCTCATCGGTGCGCTGATCTTTGCCTATTATCTTGCGACCTTCGCCAACTACACAGCCACCTATGCCGGTCTGGCGTCCGTCATGATCGTGCTGATCTTTCTCTATATGGTGGGTGTCATCTTCATCGTCGGCGCAGAGATCAATGCGGCGCTCATGAAGTTCCGGGTGTTGCGCAATTTCTCGCGAACCTTCTCGGTGGTCGGACGTGACCACGCCGCCGATTCAAAGCCCGACAAGACTGCGAATATCGGCGGCTGACAGCCCCCTGGCACGCAGTTCCGCAAGGCCGGTATCGCCTTCACTCTTGGAAAGTTTGCGGCCCTCTGCATCCACGATGAGACGGTGATGGTGATAGACGGGCTGCGGCAGGTCGAGCAGCTCCTGCAGCAGCCGATGCACCGAGGTGGCGTGGAAGAGGTCGAGGCCGCGCACGACGTGGGTCACGCCCTGCAGCGCATCGTCGATGACGACGGAGAGATGATAGCTCGAGGGCGCGTCCGAGCGCGAGAGAACGACGTCGCCCCAGGCGACGGGCTCGGCCAGGATTTCGCCCTTACGCTCATCGCCTGTCTCCATCCAGAACAGCGGTTCACCGATCAGGTCCAACGCCCTGCTCATGTTCAGCCGCCATGCATGTCTGAGACCTGAGCCCAGCATCGCGTCGCGTTCTTCCTCGCTGCGGTCACGATCGTCGGCTGGATAATGCGGCGTGCCATCCGGATCGCGCGGCCAGGGCTCGCCCATCCGCTCATAGGCGGTAACGCGTGCCTTGACCTCACCGCGCGTCAGAAAGGAGGGATAGACCAGCCCGCGTTCGATCAGCGAATGAAGGGCTGCCTGATATTCGGAAAAATGTTCCTGCTGGCGACGGACCGGCTGTACCCATTCAATGCCCAGCCACCTGAGGTCGGCGAATATGCCGGCCTCGAATTCTGGTGTGCAGCGGGTCAGGTCTATGTCTTCGATACGCAGCAGCAGCCGACCATCTGCGGCCCTGGCCATGTCGTTGTTCAGGAAAGCCGACAACGCGTGACCGAGATGCAGCTGCCCATTGGGGCTCGGAGCGAAACGGAAGACGGGTTTTTGACGCGGAGTCGTGATCATGCTTTCTTCTGGCATGGATTTGAAACGATCGCGAGGCAAGGTGCGGGTCATCAGCAATGAAAAGGATATTGAGGAGGGGCTTGCCGCTCTCTTTGTTCTCGATCCGCGGCTCGTGGCAATTGCCAGGCAGGCAGGCCCCGTTCCGCTCCGGCTGCGCGAGCCAGGATTTGCCGGCCTTGCCCATATCATCGTTTCGCAGATGGTATCGCGGGCGAGCGCCGAGGCGATCTGGCGGCGGATGCAGCCAGAGAGCGGAATGCTGAGCGCGCAATCTTACATATTGCTTCATCCCGATGCCTGGCGCGAGTTCGGTCTCTCTCGCGCCAAGGCCGATACACTGACGCGGATTGCGCAAGCGGTTGCTTCAGGACGAATCAATCTGGAGGCCATGATCCAAAAACCGCCCGGCGAAGCCCTCGCGGAACTGACGGCTCAGAAGGGAATCGGGCCATGGACGGCGGAGGTCTATCTGATGTTCTGCGGCGGTCATGTGGATGTGTTTCCAACTGGCGACGTGGCGCTTCAGGCGGCGGTCGCTGCGGCATTCGGTCTCGCTGAACGCCCGCAAGCCAAAGTCCTTGCAGGGCTTGCGGAAATCTGGTCGCCATGGCGTTCGGTCGCAGCCCGGCTTTTCTGGGCTTATTACGCTGCAAAAATGCGTCGGGACGTGCTGCCGGTCGCCTGACTGACCCCCTCCCTCAATTTGCCTTTATCCCCTGAATTTATTGGACTTCACAATCCTGTAACAACCGGCCTAATATACAAGTGCAGATGCCGAATCGATCCAGGAGGGCTCCTTGACGATTGCAGTCTCACCACAGGCCCTGCCAGCGCTCGTCCTGAACGCTGACTACCGGCCGCTGAGTTATTACCCCTTGTCGCTCTGGTCCTGGCAGGACGCGATCAAGGCGGTATTTCTCGACCGTGTGAACATTATCGCAGAATATGAGCATGAGGTTTCCTCACCGAGCTTCTCGATGCGGTTGCCGAGTGTCGTGTGCCTGAAGACTTACGTTCAGCCGTCCCGCAATCCCGCCTTCACCCGCTTCAACGTCTTCCTGCGCGACAGGTTCGAGTGCCAGTATTGCGGCGCTCACGACGATTTGACTTTCGACCATGTCATCCCGCGCGCTCACGGCGGCGAGACAACCTGGGAGAATGTCGTGGCAGCCTGTTCTCCCTGCAATTTGCGCAAGGGCAGCAAGCTTCCGAAGCAGGCTGGCATGCTCCCGGCGCAAAAGCCTTATCAGCCGACCGTGCAGGACCTGCACAATAACGGTCGGCTCTTCCCGCCGAACTACCTGCATGACAGCTGGCTCGACTACCTCTACTGGGACACCGAGCTGCAGCCCTGATCGAACCGACTATGCAGTCTTCTTCACGCTCCACAAGGCGAAGGCTGCGAGGACCAGGCTTGCGATCACATTCCAGCCGGCGAAGGACAAGCCCAGGACCCGCAGCGCTGCATCCGTGCAGGACGGGCCCTTGATCGTATTCAGTTCGCCCAGGAGATCGCCGGCATTGGTGGTCATGCTGCTGGCCGTGGTCGAGCAGGTGGCTGGACCGGGCCAGAAATGCCACTCGACGCCGGCGTGATAGACGCCCATGCCGGCGCCCACCAGCATGAGGATGCCGACGGCGAGGATGATGGCGCGCGTCATCCAGTTCGGCAGGCCGACGAGAGCCGCAACAGCGCCGACTACAGCGATTGGAATGCCATAATAATAGGGCTGGCGCTGCAGCAGGCAGAGCGCACAGGGAATATAACCGCCGATATACTGGAAGCCGAGCGCCGTGCCGACGACCACTGCCATGGCAATGGCGAGCAGCAGCGAGAGGGTGAAGCCCGGGCGGGCAAGCGGCGAGGTGGGGGCATTCATGGCGGAACTCCGCGAAGTTGGCTCAGTGGGCAAAATATCTGTAGGCTAGATATAGCACGATCACGACCGCCGCGCCGACGCCGACGATCTGGCCGAGGCGCTTCTCGATGAAGTGGCGGATCGGCTCGCCATAACGGCGCAGCAGCCAGGCAAGGAAGAGGAAGCGGGCGCCGCGGGCGATGATTGCCGAAACGATGAAGAGCGGCAGGCTGACGTGGATGACGCCGGATAGAATCGTGACGATCTTGATTGGCGGAAGGTGCGCCAGACCCGATGTGACGAGAAGCAGGAGGATCGTCTCGTAGGTGACGTAGGACTTCATCTGCTCGAATTGATCGAGCTTTCCATAGAATTCCAGCACCGGGCGCGCGACAGCCTCGTAGGCATAATAGCCGAGCGCCCAGCCGGCGATTCCGCCCAGCACCGATGCGATGGTAGCGACGATCGCGTAGCGATAGGAGCGTTCGGGCTTGGCAAGTGCCATCGGCAGGAAGAGCACGTCCGCGGGAACCAGAAAGACGGAGCTTTCGACGAAGGCGATGACGGCGAGCCAGACTTCGGCCGATTTCTTCGAGGCCAGAGACATGGTCCAGTCGTAAAGTCTGCGGAGCATCCGTTTCCTTTCCTTGTTGCGACGCACAAAGCATTAGGGGGCGATCGTGACGCTGTAAATGCTTGGTCTTCGGCTTGACGACGTTCGCGTTGAAAATTTTCGTGATCGACCTGGTCCCCTCCCAAGATTTAGCAGGATGGCAAGGGGGCGAATCTGCGGCAAGCTACCGGCAGATCGAAATACTGACGGCACCCCATGAGATTGAAGGTCATAGACGGCGGGCTCAGCGCCGCCAAAGAATGGAACAAGGAAGCGGAACACCGCCGGCCGGAACATGAGGATGTTCGGCGCGAGGCCGAGCGGCGTCTCGGTGCCAGCGGATATCACCGGTCACGGGTCATGGAATTTGCCATTGGTGTGCCGATGCCGTCATCACTCAGATACCTCGCCATGCAGATCGAATATGCTGCCGAGGCAATGTGCCGTCTCGATCGTATTCCAGCTGATTTCGATTCAGACCTGTACTGGCCGGCGCTGGATAGCACTACGACAGCGTGACAGGGGTTTGGCAACGACTAGCCCCCGGAGCGCTTACGACAGGTCCATGGATTTTTCCCACTGCTGGCGCATGACGTTCATTTCGGTGCGCTTCTGGGCCATTTCGCTGACGATGGCACGTAGGTTCGGATGACGCGACATGAACATGTTGAAATCGCGGCGCTCCAGCACTTCGAACTGGCAGAAATCGACGGCGATGACGTCAGCCGTACGGCGGCCGCCGCTGAGTAGCGCCATTTCACCGAAGAAGGCGCCGGGCTCCAGGCGAACCGAACCGCTTGCCAGCCTCACTTCGACCGCGCCGGAAGAAATGAAATACATGCTGTCGCCGCGGTCGCCGCGTCGGATCACACGTTCACCGGGTGGAGCAAGTCTAGCCTGGAAGAGCAGCAGCAGTTCCTCCAGTGCATCCTCGTCGACCTCTGAAAAGAGCGGGAAAGTATCGATCAGTTGCTGGATGCGCAGATGGTGTTGGCGTTCACGCTCCTCGCCGATTGCACGGATCTTCTCGAGTTCGCGGCTGAGAGTGTCCTGATTCTTGCGGCCGTACGTGTCGTAGACACGCGGCCATTTCGTCCTGATATGGCGGTTCAGGTTTTCCGCTACGAAGATGACCAGCGGATTAAGGGTGATGGAGAGGATCGCTGCAGCGAGGATCAGATCCTGCCCCTCATGCGGCAACAGACCGAGGGAGACACCGAGTCCAGCGAGGATGAATGAGAATTCGCCGATCTGAGCAAGGCCACCGGCGGCCGTCAGGCCCATGCCGATCGGATAGCGCAAGAAAGTTACGATGCCGAAGGCGATAATCGCCTTGCCGATGATAATCAGCGCCAAGGCACTGACGACGGCAAGCGGCTGCTTCACGATGATCGATGGATCGAAGAGCATGCCGACCGAGACGAAGAACAACACCGAGAAAGCGTTCTGCAACGGCAGGGAATCGGCTGCTGCTCGATGGCTGAGATGGGATTCGCTCATGACCACGCCGGCAAAGAAGGCGCCGAGCGCGAAGGAAACGCCAAAGATCGCCGCCGAGCCAAAGGCGATGCCAAGTGCGATGGCAAGCACCGCAAGAGTAAAAAGCTCACGCGAGCCGGTGCGGGCAATCAGCGTCAGAAGCCAGGGCACGATACGCGGGCCGAGGAAGATCGCCATGGCGGCAAAAGCTGCGACCTTCAGCAAGGTCAGCGCGATCGTGGCCCAGAGAGGCAGGTCGAGGCCGTGCCAGGCTTCACCCGCATGGCCACCCAAAAGCTCGGCCAGTGCCGGCAGAAGCACGAGCGCCAGCACCATTGCAAGATCCTCGACGATCAGCCAGCCGACGGCAACACGCCCACCGGCGGTGTTGACAAGGTTGCGTTCTTCCAGCGCCTTCAGAAGTACGACGGTACTGGCAACCGAAAGGCTGAGGCCGAAGACGATGCCGGCGCCGAGGCTCCAGCCCCAGAGTTCTCCGAGGCCGATGCCGAGCAGGGTGGCAAGGAGAATCTGGCCAATGGCGCCGGGTATTGCGATGCCGCGCACGGCAAGAAGATCGGATGCCGAGAAATGAAGGCCGACGCCGAACATCAGCAGGATCACGCCCATTTCGGCAAGCTGGCTCGCAAGCTCGGTATCGGCAACGAAGCCCGGCGTAAACGGCCCCATGACGACCCCGGCGGCAAGATAGCCGACAAGTGGCGGCAGCCTCAACCTGTCCGCGCCGTAGCCAAGAATTACTGCAAAGACGAAGCTTATGGCTACCGTCGCAATGAGTCCCGTTTCCTGGTGCATCAGCCCTCTCAAAATGCCGCAAGGCCGGCACTTTAGGACGAAGCGTCGGCAAAGTTAAAGAGTTGATTTGAATAGAATTGGCTTAAAGCGCTGCCTTTTTGGGCGGAACCACGAAGCTCCTGGGTCGTTGCCTATGCATGAAGACGAGGAGAAGAGATATGCGAAAGATCATCATCAACTGTGCAATCGCTGCCCTTGCCCTGGGCTCGGCTGCGGCGCCTGCGATGGCAGGCAGCGTTACAGTCACACGCGAGCGCGCCTATGACGGTTATGATCGTTACGACCGTGACCGAGACCGGGTCCGACCCGGCGTTACCATCAGTGATCGCGGCATTACGTTCGGCGCGGTGCGCGAACGTGATCGTTATCGCGATCGGGACCGTGACCGCTGCTACACGCGTAGCGTGAGCCGCGAGACTGAGGAAGGAACGGTGACAAAAACGGTCAGACGGTGTGACTAAACAGCCGGCTGAGGTCCTGCACTTCGTGGAACTTCAGCATCGTCGGCCATGGATGGTGCCTCGCCCTTCAGGGCGGGGCAAATATACTAGATCTGATATTTAGAGATATTTGGTGCCCCATGCCGGGGTCGAACCAGCACTTCTTTCGAAACTCGATTTTGAGTCGAGCGCGTCTACCAATTCCGCCAATGGGGCAGCGAAATACGAGGCGGCTGTCTAACATGCGTTCGCCCGCGCGTGCAAGACGGCGGGCGAAGTTTAGCCGCTTCGAATTTTGTGTTTAGTGGGCCACAGTTGCGCTTGCGCCGGTTAGGCCCGATTTCTTCAGCGTGATCGCCAGAACCGAGGCGAGCAGACAGAAGGCACCGGCAATGAAGAATGCCGGCAGGTAGCTTTCCAGCGCCGTACGCGACAGGCCGGCGCCGTAAGCAGCGGTTGCAGCGCCAAGCTGGTGGCCGGCGAAGACCCAGCCGAAGACGAGACCGGCTTTTTCACGGCCGAAGCGGTCAGCGGCAATCTTGACGGTCGGCGGCACCGTGGCGATCCAGTCCAGGCCATAGAAGACGGCGAAGATCGACAGGCCGTAGAACGAGAAATCGCTGAAGGGCAGGAAGAGCAGCGAGAGGCCGCGCAAGCCGTAATACCAGAAAAGCAGCCAGCGATTGTCGAAGCGGTCGGAAAGCCAGCCGGAGCCGATCGTGCCGAAGAAATCGAAGATGCCCATGACGGCAAGCACGCTGGCGGCTGCGACCGGCATAATGCCGTAGTCACCGCAAAGGGTCACGAAATGCGTCTGGATCAGGCCGTTGGTGCTGAGACCGCAGATGAAGAAGGTGGCAAACAGGATCCAGAAGGTCGAAGTCGTCGAGATTTCCCTGAGAACCGTGATCGGCGTTGCAAGGGCGGCGGCGAGTGTGCCGCGGGCGGGGGGCGGCGTCACCTGAGTTTCGCCGACCGAGGGCAGGTTTACGTCCGAGGGGCGGTCACGCATGAAAAGCAGCACGAGAAGAGCAGCAACCATGATCATCGCGCAGACGAAGAAGACCGTGGCGCGCCAGCCGTAGCGTTCGGTCAATTCCGCCATCAGTGGCAGGAAGACGAGCTGGCCGGTCGCCGAGCTTGCCGAGAGCATGCCGACGACAAGGCCGCGATGCTTGACGAACCAGCGGGTGGAAACCGTGGCCGCCAGCACCATGGCAGTCAGCCCGGTTCCGAAGCCGACGACGATGCCCCAGAGCGCCAGCAGATGCCAGAGCTTGGTCATGAACAGCGAGCCGACGAAGCCCGCGCCGATCAAGGCAAGGGCGAAGACAATGACTTTGCGGACGCCGAAATAATTCATGAAGGCGGCCGCAAACGGTCCCATCAGGCCGAAAAGGATCAGGCGGATGGCAAGTGCGGAGGAAATCTGCGAAGTTTCCCAGCCGAACTCGTTCTGCAGCGGCTTGATAAGCACGCCCGGCGCGCCCATTGCGCCGGCAGTTACCAGCATGGTCAGGAAGGTGGCTGCGACGACAACCCATCCATAGTGGATGTTTCGCCGGGCAAGGGTTGAAGCAAGTACAGCAGAGACCATGGGCAAATTCCGTTTGTGACGTCGGGACCATACAAGGCCGATTTACATGACGACCATCATATTTGTTGCATATTGATGATGGACATCATATAAATTGTCAAGCGACCATTTCCGGAGACGAAAAATGCGGGTTACCCGCGAGAAATTTGCAGAAAACCGCGAGAAGATCTTGACGGCAGCCAGCGTGCTCTTCCGCGAAAACGGGTTCGACGGCGTCGGCGTTGCGGACATCATGAAAGCCGCGGGTCTGACGCATGGCGGGTTCTACGGTCATTTCGAATCGAAGGACGATCTTGCCTTGGAGGTGAGCCGCAAGCTGATCGAGCGGGTGGAGGAACGCTGGCGTGAGTTGATTGTCGGCCATCCAGACCGTCCGCTTCAGGCGCTGCTCGATCATTACATCCATTGGCGCACGGTCGACGATCCCGGTGGAAGCTGCGTCTTTGCGTCGCTGATCCAGGAGGTCAGCCGCAGCGAAGGGGCGGTTCGTGCGACCTTCAGCGAGGGCTTGTCCACGCTGGTCGATGTGCTGAAGGAAGTGGTGCCCGGCGCGACTGAGGAAGAGCGCCGTGCCAATGCGACGACAACGCTTTCATCGATGATGGGGGCCGTCATTCTTGCCCGCGCGGTCGAGGACCGGGCGCTCGCCGAGCAATTTCTGGTCACGATGCGCCGCAGGCTCGATCCGGCGCAACCATCCTAGGTCATTCGCGCATTCCCGTTGCAAAACGGCTCCGCGCTTTTGCTGGAGTTGCTTCAGTCTCGGAAGGCGATCATCGCAAGGCCTTCGACGATTTCAGTAAAGGTGCCGTTCGGCGAGAGCGCTGCGAGTTCGCTGCGGAAGGCCGTCTCGAATTCTTCTGTCTTGTCGCCCAGCGCCTGTGGAGAGGTGACGGACATGGAGAAGGCGCGGCCGATTATGTCCTCCGTCCCGATTATCCGTTCGTTGACGATGCCGATGCGTTCGAGGTTGCGGAAGGGGGAGCGCAGCAGGACCGTCTCGTGGGGTCCGAATTCCGGCGCGCGGCGCAATTTGCGTTCGGCGTTTTTTTCCGGCGAATAGGTTTCTGACAGCTGATGCAGGACATCACGCCAATCCGGTGCGGCCGCGATATGCCTGTCGGAGAAGAGAACGACAGCGCCATCGCGAGCGATCAGCTTATCGAGTGCGGCAAGCGTTGTCGGGCGGTCCATCCAATGGAAGGCGCGGCCCATGACTGCAAGCTTCAACGGCGCCAGATCCTGGCCGAGATCGTAAGAGGAACCCTGGATAAGCCTTATAGTGACCGCGGCTTCGGACGCATTCTCGCGTGCTGCATCCAGCATTTCCGGCTCGGGATCAATCCCGATTACATCGGCGCCGGCGAGGCGTGCGAAGGCGATGCCGAGCGGTGCCGGGCCGCAGCCGAGATCAAGCAGACGATCACCGGGTTTCAGGCCGGTTCGTTCGGTAACACGTTCGATCAACCTGTCCGGATAGGGGACGCGGAAGCGGCTATAGTAGGTAGCGGTGGTGCGGAAGCGGCGAGCTTCGTAGGGAAAGATGGTCATGCGGCGGGCCCTCTGTTTGCCCGAAACGGCTAAGGCCTAAGTGTGACCGGCTCGTGATGATCTGCCTCAATGGTCGTGACCCAGCTGAGCACTGATATTCCATGCGCGGCGCTCGCCTGAAAGTCCCGACTTTGGAAATTGAAAGGGTCTCCCTCCGCACCAGCAGAGGGAGATTGCCGGCGCGTGTTATTTAAAGCCCGCAACATTGTGCGGGATATAGGGGGCTTCGAGTGCGGCAATGTCTTCGGCGCTGAGTTTCACGGTCAGCGCGCCGACGGCATCCGTGAGGTGTTGCGCCTTGGATGCGCCGATGATCGGCGCGGTGACGGCACTTTTCTGCAGGATCCAGGCGGTGGCGACCTGCGCGCGGGAGATGCCATGGCCCTTGGCAATTTCGGCAACCTTCTCGACGATCTTGCGATCGGCATCTTCAGCCTGCTTGTAGAGCGTCTTGCCGAATTCATCGGTCTCGCTGCGGTTGGTCTTATCGTCCCAGTCACGGGTCAACCGGCCGCGGGCAAGGGGACTCCAGGGAATGACGCCGATCTTCTGGTCTTCACAGAAGGGCAGCATCTCCCGTTCTTCCTCGCGGTAGAGCAGGTTCAGATGGTCCTGCATGCTGACGAATTCCGTCCATCCGTTGAGGCGGGAGGTATAAAGCGCCTTGGCGAACTGCCAGGAATACATGGAGGAGGCGCCGATATAACGCGCCTTGCCGGCTTTCACGACATCATGGAGAGCTTCGAGCGTTTCCTCGATCGGTGTCGTGTAGTCCCACCGGTGAATCTGGTAGAGGTCGACGTAATCGGTTCCGAGACGACGCAGGCTGTTGTCGATCTCGTCGAAGATCGCCTTGCGCGAGAGGCCGGCGCCGTTCGGGCCGGGGCGCATGCGATTGAAGACCTTGGTGGCGAGAACAATATCCTCACGCTTGGCGAAATCCTTGATGGCGCGGCCGACAATCTCCTCGGAGGACCCGTTGGAATAGGTATTGGCCGTGTCGAGGAAATTGATCCCGAGTTCAATCGCTTGCCGGAGCAATGCGCGGCTTCCTTCTTCAGGCAGGCTCCAGGCGTGGTTTCCACGGTCCGGATCGCCATAGGTCATGCAGCCGAGGCAGATCTTCGAGACTTCGAGACCGGTTTTCCCGAGTTTTACATATTCCATAAAAGTGCTCCGTGATGAATTTCAGCGGCTCCCCAGGCGCATGCGCATGATGTAGTGCAGAAATTGCCGAAGTCTCAGTGAGTACGCGGAGAATGTCTTCTGCAGTTAGCGCAATAATACGTGATGGGCAGGCGGGATGTCGTCCTATGCTTGCGGATTACAATGCTTGCACATTCGACCGGTGAGGTGTTAGCTGGTGCAGCATTTTACTGGATCATGCCTATGAAACTGCCGCCCGGCGATCGATATGACACGCTCTACCGCGATTTTTCCTGGCAGATATCAAAGGATTTCAATATCGGCCGTGCCGTCAGCGACGATTGGGCCGCGCGTGATCCGGATCGCGTCTGTCTCGAACATTTCAGTCCCGACGGCCACCATCTGTCTTTGACATATGGCGAGCTTGCCGCCCGCTCCTCATCCTTCGCCAATGCGCTGTCAGCACTTGGCATCGACAGGGGGGATCGGGTCGCGCTACTCCTGCCGCAATGTTTCGAGACGGTCGTTTCGCATGTCGCGATCTACAAGATGGGCGCGATCGCGCTGCCGCTGGCGCTGCTCTTCGGGGTCGAGGCCCTGGAATACCGGCTGAAGGCTGCGGGCGCGACAGCCGTCGTCACCAACGGCTTCGGGCTTGCACGCATCAACCAGATCCGCGACCGGCTGCCTGACGTCAAGCACGTCGTCTCGATCGAGGGAGAATCGGCTGGTACGCTCGGTTTTGCCGAGCTGGTCTCTGCCTATTCTTCCGCTTTCGAAATTGTGTCGTCAGGCCCGGACGAGCCAGCGCTGATGATCTTCACGTCGGGCACGACGGGGCCGCCGAAGGGCGCATTGCATGGTCACCGGGTTGTCGCCGGCCATATTCCCGGCATGCAGTTTGCCCATGAAGGTTTTCCGCAGGCCGGAGACAAGGTCTGGACGCCGTCAGACTGGGCCTGGGCGGGCGGGCTGCTCAATGCGCTGCTGCCGAGCTTGCTGCTCGGCGTGCCTGTCGTCTCCTCGCCGGCCCAGAAATTCGATGCCGACATGGCCTATCGCATCATGGCCGAGATGAGTGTGCGTAATGCTTTCATTCCGCCGACGGCGCTCCGGCTCCTGAAATCCGTCGAGGAGCCGCGCTCGAAATACGATCTCGTGCTGCGCACCATCGGTTCGGCGGGTGAATCGCTGGGGCGCGAAACCTACGAGTGGGCGCGCCGCACGCTTGGCATTACCGTCAATGAATTTTACGGGCAGACGGAGTGCAATTTCGTGCTGTCTTCGAGCTCTGCCTTCGGGGTGACCAAAGCTGGCGCGATCGGGCGAGCCTCGCCCGGCCACAGGGTTGCTATTGTCAGTGACGAAGGTGACGAACTGCCGGTCGGAGAGCAGGGGCAGATCGCAATCGCCAGCCCTGATCCAGTAATGTTTCTCGGTTACTGGAACGATCCCGATGCGACAGACAGGAAATATGCCAAGGGTTGGCTGCTGACCGGCGATATCGGCCGGCAGGACGCAGAGGGCTATGTCACCTTTGCGGGCCGCGACGACGACGTCATCACCTCATCTGGCTACCGTATCGGGCCTGCAGAGATCGAGGACTGTCTCATCGGCCATCCGGCCGTACAGCTTGCTGCCGCCGTCGGAAAGCCCGATGCGCTGCGCACGGAGATCGTCAAGGCCTATATCGTGCTTTCGCCGGGCTACAGCTCGAGCGCGGAACTGGCGGTGGAGATCCGGGACTGGGTGAAAACCCGGCTTTCGATGCACGAATATCCGCGCGAGGTCGAATTCGTCGATGCTCTGCCGCTGACGACGACGGGCAAGGTCATCCGGCGCCTGCTGCGGGAAAAGGCTGCGGCGGAAGCTAAAAGCTAACCGCGGCCGGCGAGCGACATGATCTTCTCGCGTAGCATCTTCGCCATGTTGCGGGTGCTGCGGTACATGTGAAGCTGAGCCGCGACCTGTCGCATGTCGCGGTCACCGTTCTGGGTGAGGCCGATCACCAGTGTGCCCATCTCCTCGCGTTCCTGCCAGAAGCGGCTCATGATCGGATGATCCGAGACCGCRCAGGAATCCGAGCGTACGACATTGGCGTCGTCGAGATGCCATTCGGTCAGTTCGCTCATTAGCAGCTTGCCTGGCGAATAGCGGGAGTAGCTCTCGTCGTAGGCAGTCTTCCAGGTATAGGCCTCGCCACCCATCATCAGTACGACCACGGCAGCAATCGCCTTGCCGTTAATGTCGATCGTGTGGATGCGGACGGCATCGACTTCCGCCAGATTGGAGACGGCCTCGCGGGCGAACGCGGTGTGATAGCGGTCGGTCACCAGCGCACTGCGGCGCTTGCCCTTCCAGCCGCCGGCCTCCAACGCGAGGAATTCCTCGAAGCGAAGGTGGATTTCGCGTGGCTGGCGGGCAACGGTGTGGACGACATTACCGAGTTCTTCGAGAAGCCGCCACTGACGACGCATCTCGCGCTGGTGAGAGGAGGATATGGTGCGGCCGAGATAGACCATGGCGTCGTCATCGCTTTGCAGCATCGGCCGCTCATAGGGATTGGCAACTGTCAGCGGCAGGTTGCGGCTGAGGGCCACCGCCTTTGCCATGCGCACGAAGATGCCGTTCAGCCGTACATCCGGCAGCACCAGTGTGCCCGGCAGGCCGAGGTCCGGCGTGACAAGACCTTCGAAGAGGTTGTCGAGCGTCTCCGCCGCTTCCTCTGCATCAACCAAGGGCGTGCCGAGCGGACCGAAACTGTTTGCCCAGCCGCGGATGATCGACGGGCCGACGGCAAAGCCGGGCTTGTCGACCGAGAAGGGCATGAGCAGGCGCATGCGGCTGCGATGTTCGTTCTCGTCGCGGATGATGGCGAAATTCACCTGCCGGTCTTCCAGACGCGGCATGGCAGGCGCCAGGAAACGGCCGCTGAAAAAGACGTTCGGTTCCATCGCGCGGTTGGAGAGGAAGTCCAATTCTTCCTGCAGATCGTAACCCAGCCTGCCGGGGTAAAGGCAGAGCTCGCGCCCCAGCCGGCCGATTTCGATCCGTGCTTCGGCCTGCGGCGCCTCGAACTTGAGCGCGGCGAGATCGTGAACCATGCGGTTCGCGTTGCTGTCGGTGCTCTCGGTGATGGGTGGTACACGTACCATCTATCGGGCTCTCATTTCTGGCGTTGCGATGGAAGGGGTTGCGAAGGCAAAAAGTGCGAAGCCGAGCGCACGACGGACAAAGACATGCAGCAGGATCGCTTCCACGGCCATGGCGGAGGCCGTGGCGATTGCCGTGCCGACAATGCCGTAGTGAGGGATCAGCAGGAGATTGAGGCCGACATTGGCGGCGAGTGCTCCGGCGTAAAGGGCGACACAGAGGTTCTGCTTACCCGCCATCATCAACAGCGTCTCGGCGGGACCGATCAGCGCCTTGGCAAGAATACCAGCCAGCAGGATCGCCATCAGCACATAACCGGCTGTAAAGGCGCCTCCGAAGAGCGACAAGAGCATATGACCGGCGGCCAGCACCGCGAGACCGGCGCCAAGCGCCGGCCAGAAAGTCCAGCGCGCGGCATCGATAGCCGCAACTGCGAGATCGGCTCGGTTGCCCTCGGCAATGATCGAGGAGAAGCGCGGGCCGGCGGCGGCCTTTACCGAGAAATTGATGAAATGTACCAGCGCCATGGTCTTGGCCGCTGCGAAATAGATCGCAACGTCGTGCGGCTCCAGAAAGATGCCGACGACGACGACATCGGAATTGGTCAGCAGGAAGCTCACGCCTTCGATGAGGAAGATCGGAAATGCGACACCGAGCCATTCCACGAAATCGACCTTGCGCGGGCCGGCATCGTAATGCTTGCGCATCCGATAGAGGGTTGCGGCATATTGGCCGAGTGCCGTGACGAAGGTCGCCGCGAGCGCTGCCTGCATGGCGGTGACTGCCGTATGCGGCGCGTCGAAGAAAATCGCAGCCAGCATGAAGAGGATGATGAGGATCGGCCTGACAATATAGACCGGGCTCAGCGCCATGACGGGCCAATGATTGGCCCGCGACGTGCCCTCGAGGATGTCGCCGAGCGCGATCATCGGCATCGCCATGAGGCCGAGGAAGATCGGAACCAGATAGTAGCTCTCGATCCTGTCGCCGAAGAAATGCAGGCCAAGCATGCCGGCGATGAGAACGGTCGTGCCCGAGACCATTGCAAAGATGCGCGCAATACCCGTCAGGCCGCGGATTTCGGCGAAGGCGCCGGCAGCGCGATATTGCGGCAGGAAGCGGACAATCGCGGTGTGGAAACCGAGGCAGGAAAGATCCCCGCATAGAACGACCAGCACCCAGACGAAAACGAAGATGCCGTATTCATATTCGCCCATCAGCCGGGCAAGTATGATCTGCGACAGGAAGGCGAGGGCCGCACTCAGAATGCGGATCGAAAAGGCGATCAGCGCCATACGCTGGGCGGCGGCCTTGTCGCCCCGTTCGGTCAGGACCGCGGCAAGCATGCGCCGCGCCCGGCCGGCGATCGGCCGCAGCCCCGCGGGCAGCATCTTTTCCGCTGTTTCTATGACCGCCATTCTGAACACGCAAAACTCTAAGGGCAGGGCATTCGCATGGCCAAGTCTTGCCAGACCAGGGTTAAGAAACGGTATGCCCTGCGAGGAGGTCTTGCCTGTGGCGGTGATCCATAATTGGGCGGAACTACCGAAGAAAAATGGCGCCCGAGGGCGCCATTCTCAAACCTGTTCGAAAGCACCGTGGCAGTGCTTGTATTTCTTGCCCGAGCCGCAGGGGCAGGCTTCGTTGCGGCCCACCTTACCCCAGGTCTGGGGATCGTCAGGATTGCGATTTTCCGGCGCCACGATCACTTCCTCTGCCTGGTAAGTCGTGTTGGCGAACTCGTCCTCGCCCGTCGTCGGGTCGAGGTGATGCGCCTGCATCAGCGGCGGTTCCGGCTGCGGCGGAGCCTGCTGCACCAGCTCGACGCGCATCAACTGCGCGGTCACAGCCTGGCGCAGATTGTTGAGCAGCGATTGGAAGAGCTCGAAGGCTTCAGACTTGTATTCCTGCAGCGGGTCGCGCTGGGCGTAACCACGGAAGCCGATGACCGAACGCAGGTGATCGAGATTGACGATGTGCTCGCGCCACAGATGATCAAGCGTCTGCATGACGACCTGACGCTCGACATAATGCATGATGTCGGGGCCAAAACGCTCGACCTTCTCGTTGAAGGCGGCGTTGGTGGCTTCCGTCAGGCGCTCGCGAATATCGTCCTCGCCGATCCCTTCCTCCTTCACCCAGTCCTCGACCGGCAGATCGAGATTGAGGATGTTGGTGACCTGTGTCTTCAGGCCTGCGGCATCCCACTGTTCGGCATAGGCGCGCTCGGGGATATGGGTGGTCACGAGATCGTCGACGACTTCGCGGCGCATATCGGACACAGTCTCGGAAATGTTCGGCGCTTCCATCATCTCGACACGCTGTTCGAAGATGACCTTGCGCTGGTCGTTCAGAACGTCGTCATATTTCAAGAGATTCTTACGAATATCGAAGTTGCGGGCTTCGACCTTCTTCTGCGCGCGTTCCAGAGCCTTGTTGATCCAGGGATGGACGATCGCCTCGCCATCCTTGAGGCCCAGCTTCTGCAGCATGCTGTCCATGCGGTCGGAGCCGAAGATGCGCATCAGGTCGTCCTGAAGCGAAAGATAGAACTTGGAACGGCCGGGGTCGCCCTGACGGCCGGAACGGCCGCGCAACTGATTGTCGATGCGGCGGCTTTCATGGCGCTCGGTGGCGATAACGTAGAGACCGCCGGCGGCAAGCGCCTTTTCCTTGAGCGCCTTGATTTCTTCGCGGATCGCCTCGACTTTCGCGTCGCGCTCGGCGCCCGGCTCGATTTCGGCGAGCTCATGCTCGAGACGCATGTCGAGGTTGCCGCCGAGCTGGATGTCGGTACCGCGGCCGGCCATGTTGGTGGCGATCGTCACCGCACCCGGCACGCCGGCCTGGGCGACGATATAGGCTTCCTGTTCATGATAGCGGGCGTTCAGAACTTGGAAGTTCGTGAAGCCCTGCTTGCGCATCAGCTCGGCCAGGAATTCCGACTTTTCGATCGAGGTCGTACCGACAAGCACCGGCTGGCCGCGCTTGTGCGCGTCCAGGATCTCGGTGATGATCGCCTTGTACTTCTCCTCGACGGTCCGGTAGACCTCGTCGTCTTCGTCGATACGCTTGATCGGCAGGTTGGTCGGCACCTCGAGAACGTCGAGATTGTAGATGTTGCCGAATTCTTCCGCTTCCGTCTGGGCCGTGCCGGTCATGCCGGCAAGCTTGGCATACATGCGGAAGTAGTTCTGGAAGGTGATCGAAGCCAGCGTCTGGTTTTCCGGCTGGATTTGCACCTTTTCCTTGGCTTCCAGCGCCTGATGCTGGCCTTCCGAATAGCGGCGGCCCGGCATCATGCGGCCGGTGAATTCGTCGATGATGACGATCTCGCCGTTGCGGACGATGTAGTCCTTGTCGCGCTGGAAGAGCTTGTGAGCCTTCAGCGCATTGTTGATGTGGTGAACGATCGCGACGTTTTCGATGTCGTAGAGCGAGGCGCCCTTCAGGAGGCCGGCCTGCTTCAGCAGGTTTTCCAGCTTCTCGGTGCCGACTTCGGAGAAGTTCGCCGAACGCTGCTTTTCATCGATCTCATAGTCTTCCGGCGTCAGTAGCGGAATGTAAGTGTCGATGGTGTTGTAAAGGTCGGAGCGATCGTCGAGCGGGCCGGAGATGATGAGCGGTGTGCGCGCTTCGTCGACCAGGATCGAGTCCACTTCGTCGACGATCGCGAAGTTATGGCCGCGCTGGACCATCTGGTTCGTCTCGTACTTCATGTTATCGCGCAGATAATCGAAGCCGAGTTCATTGTTGGTCGCGTAGGTGATGTCGCAATTGTAGGCGTCACGGCGCTCCTCGTCGGAAAGGCCATGGACGATGACCCCCGTTGTCAGGCCGAGGAAGCCGTAGAGACGGCCCATGGTCGCTGCGTCGCGCTGAGCGAGGTAGTCGTTGACGGTGACGACATGCACGCCTTTGCCGGCGAGTGCGTTCAGATAGACCGGCAGGGTCGCGACCAGCGTTTTACCTTCGCCGGTCTTCATTTCGGCGATGGCATTGGAATGCAGGATCATGCCGCCGACGAGCTGTACGTCAAAAGGTCGCATGCCGAGAACGCGGCGCGAGGCTTCGCGAACGACCGCGAAGGCCGGAATCAGGATGTCGTCCAGTGACTTGCCTTCTGCGAGGAGCGCGCGGAACTCCACCGTCTTTGCGGCAAGCTGCTCGTCCGTCAGCGCCTTGGTCTTCTCTTCAATAGAGTTGATTGCGGCGACGTTCGGCTGGAAGGACCGCACGCGGCGATCGTTGGCTGAGCCAAATAACTTGCGGGCAATACCGCCAAAGCTGACCATATGACTGGTCCTTTCTGAATATTCTTCCCCGACGTTTCTTATTCGCCACCCAGCCGAAAAACAGGCGCACGCTTGAAAACGCCCGGAAACTGTTCTGGACGCGAGGTTGCGTGACAGATAAGAGGGGGGGCAAATGATGTCAACGGATTTGGCTGATATAGAAAGGCCACATTCCGGTGTTGAAGGCTGTTTTCGGGCTGGATTCACGAAAGCTGAAGCCGGCGGCTATAATTGTGAAGGGTTATTTGATGTTGAGCAGTAAAAAACTTGCCGCGCTGGCGTTTACCGCCCTCGTGGCGTTTCAGGCTCCCGCCTTTGCCGATGACGCTGTCGTCGCCAAGGTCGGCAATCTGGAAATCCATCAGTCGGAACTCGATCTGGCTGTCGCCAATCTCGACCCACAGCTCGCGCAGCTTCCCGATGACCAGAAGAAGGTCGCCGCACTTTCGGCCGCCATCGACGTGAAGCTTCTGGCTTCCGACGCGACCGCCGAGAAGCTCGACCAGACCGACGACTTCAAGAAGCGCATGCAGTACCTGACCGACCGCGAGCTTCACAACGCCTACTTCAAGAAGCATGTCGTCGATACCGTGACCGATGCCGACGTCAAGGCGCGCTACGACAAGGAAGTTGCCGCCCTGCCGAAGCAGGAAGAGGTTCACGCCCGCCACATCCTCGTCAAGACCGAGGACGAGGCCAAGGACGTCATCAAGCAGCTCGACGCCGGCAAGGATTTTGCCGAGCTCGCCAAGGAAAAGTCCACCGATCCGAACAAGGATGACGGCGGCGACCTCGGCTACTTCACCCGCGGCCGCATGGTCAAGGAATTCGAGGATGCTGCTTTCTCTCTCGAAAAGGGCACCTATTCCAAGACACCTGTGAAGACCGACTTCGGTTATCATGTGATCAAGGTCGAGGATAAGCGCGACGCTCCGCCGCCGCCGTTCGAACAGGTACAGGACCAGGTTCGTCAACTCGTCATGCGTGACAAGTATCTTGCGCTTCTGAACGATGCGAAAGCCAAGGCCAAGGTCGAGATCATGGACGAAACGCTTCGCAAGGGTTACGAAAACGCGAACAAGCAGCCAGAGCCGGGCGCCGAGCCCGTGCCGGCACCGGCGCCGCAGCAGTAATCATCAGCATTTGGGCCCGGTTCTTCCGGGCCCTTCACTATCATCGTCGCATTTCCGGATGGCGGACCGGCTTCCACTTCGCCTGGAAATGCATATTGGCAGGTCTCATTCTATGTCCGCTACCGTTTCTCCGCTTGCCCCGAAAACCTTTGCCTCGCTGCCCGCGCTTCGCGGCGTGCGCATGGCGACCGCTTCCGCCGGCATCAAATACAAGAACCGGACGGATGTGCTGATGATGGTCTTTGATGCGCCGGCTGCCGTTGCCGGCGTTTTCACCAAGTCGAAGTGCCCTTCCGCTCCGGTTGATTTCTGCCGGACCAACCTGCCGCACGGGACGGCACGCGCCGTTGTCGTCAATTCCGGCAATGCCAACGCCTTTACCGGCCTGAAGGGCCGCGCCGCGACCGAGCTCACGGCAAAGTCCGCCGCTGCCGCCGTCGGCTGCCGCGAAAATGAAATCTTTCTCGCGTCGACCGGCGTCATTGGCGAACCGCTCGACGCCAGCAAATTTGCCGGTGTGCTCGACAAGATGCACGCCGATGCGACGGGCGATTTCTGGTTCGAGGCCGCCAAGGCGATCATGACCACCGACACCTATCCGAAGGTCGCGACCCGGACGGCTGAAATTGGCGGTGTGAAGGTGACGATCAACGGTATCGCCAAGGGAGCCGGCATGATCGCGCCCGACATGGCGACCATGCTCTCCTTCGTCGTTACCGACGCTGCGATCGATTCCCCCGTACTGCAGTCGCTCTTGTCTGCCGGCGTCGAACCGAGCTTCAATTCCATGACGGTTGATAGCGACACCTCGACCTCGGACACGCTGATGCTGTTTGCGACAGGTGCAGCAGCGACCGACGGACAGGCTCGGATCACAAGCGCGGACGATCCGCAGCTCGGCGCATTCCGTTCGGCGCTCAACGACCTTCTCAAGGACCTGGCAATCCAGGTTGCCCGCGACGGCGAGGGGGCGACGAAGATGCTCGAGATCACCGTCACCGGCGCCGAGAGCGATGCCGCCGCCAAGACGATCGCCCTTTCCATCGCCAATTCGCCGCTGGTCAAGACTGCTGCTGCCGGCGAAGATGCCAATTGGGGCCGGATCGTCATGGCTGTCGGCAAGGCCGGCGAAATGGCCGATCGTGACCGGCTCGCCATCTGGTTCGGTGATGTGCGTGTTGCCGTCAATGGTGAACGTGACCCCAGCTATTCCGAGGATGCTGCCTCGGCTGTCATGAAGAAGCAGGATATTCCTGTGAAGGTCGACATTGGCCTCGGCTCCGGCAAGGCCACGGTCTGGACCTGCGACCTCACCAAGGAATATGTTGCGATCAATGGCGACTACCGGAGCTGATCGTTCGTTGATGCAGGCATCCCTTCAGAAGCAGAACCTGCCGCTGGTCCGGCGGCTGGAGGCCGTGGGCTTTCGCGCCTGGCCGGCCGCTTCCGTGCAATATGACGGAAGCTGGCAGGTTCGCCTAACCGCCGGCCATCCCTCCAACCGCCTGAACTCCATCGTGCCGCTCGATCCGTCCGACCATCGTGACGTCGAGATCAGGCTGGAGAAGGCAAGCCGTAAATTCGAGGCCTATGGCCGCTCCGCCGTGCTGCGCGAGACACCGCTTGCATCGCCTGTTCTGATCGACATGATCAAGGAACAGGGTTGGAAACGTTTCGATGAGACGGCCGTCATGGTCTGCGATCTCTCGCAGGCCGATCTGCCCGATACGCTCGATCACCTTCCAACACATGACGTTGGCCGGTTCGTCGATGCCAATCTCGCCGTCGACCAGGCGTCACCTTCGATGAAGCCAGCGCTTGCCGAGATCATTTCTGCAATCAAGCCGCCGTCCGGTCTCTTCATGATCGAGGATACAATCCAAGGCTCGCTGGCAACGGTCCTCTGCGTGCAGGACAATGATCTTGCCGGCATTATGTCGCTGTCGGTCGCCGATAGCCATCGCCGCAAGGGGCTTGGTATCGAGATCCTGACGTCGGCTTTGCGCTGGGCGCGGATGCGCAGCGCTCGTACAGCCTGGCTGCAGGTGAAACTCTCCAATGCGCCGGCAATCGCGCTCTATGAGCGTCTCGGCTTCCGTGATGCCTATCACTATTGCTATTGGCGGGAGCGTTGCGAATGAGCGAAGCCGGAAGGAAATTGCTCCTGGTCGCAGCCTGTGCGCTGATCGATGCGGATGGGCGGATCCTTCTGGCGCAGCGGCCGGAGGGCAAGTCGCTTGCCGGCCTGTGGGAATTTCCAGGCGGCAAGGTCGAACCCGGCGAGACGCCCGAGGAAACGCTGGTGCGCGAACTGAACGAAGAGCTCGGTATCTCGACGAAGGTGCCATGTCTTGCGCCGCTGACCTTCGCAAGCCACAGCTACGATACGTTCCACCTGCTTATGCCGCTCTATGTCTGCCGCCGCTACGAGGGCATTCCGCATGGTCGTGAGGGCCAGGCAATCAAATGGGTGCGCCCGCAGGCACTGCGCGATTATCCGATGCCGCCGGCCGATGAACCGCTCATTCCGGTGTTGCAGGATTTACTTTAGCTTTTGTTGATTATTGGGACGAAACGTCGATTTCGCCTGTGGATATTAATCGATCATTTAGCACCTTCTGGCAATGATCGGCCTCACTCAAGCAACTGGCGTGTGTGTATTTAAGGGCTTGACGTCATGGACGACGATTTCTGGAAAGCTGTGCGCGAAAAGGAACGCGCTTCTTCGTCTGCTTCACGCAGGACGGGGGCGCTCAATATTGCCCTTCTCTTCGGTACCGCTGTAGTGGCGCTGACCCTTATCCTGACGCCTATGCTGGCGGATTCTTCCAAGAAGAGCGTGCTTGCCAGCGCGCCGGCCGATTTCGACACGATCACCACCGGTTCCATTCCGAAGGTGGAGAATGGCGCGAAGAGCGAGAACGGCAAGCGCTATACAATCCGTCGCAGCGTGCTCCAGGATACGCCTGGCTCTGTCTGTGTCGTCCAGGGCTACGGTGTCGGCGCCGGCTGCTGAGGAAATCAGGCTTCCGTCGCCGGGGCTTGCGAATGTCGTTGCTGTCTTGCGTGCAAAAGGGTTGGGTTGATGGATTTGCTGAAGAAATTTCTGACGGACAGAAGCGGTGCGACGGCTATCGAATATGGATTGATCGCAGCGCTGATGGCGGTTGCCCTTATTGGAGGCCTGGGTGTGTTCACCGATGGCCTGCGCGGCGTGTTCAATACCGTCGAGAATAACCTGACAATCAACTGAGCTATCCGTCAGGCCTCACTGCCTCAGTTTCTGCTCTTCCACCTTCAATGCGTCAGCCAGCCTTGCCTTGGCCGATCCCGGTTTCAGGGGCTTCTGCTGGCTTTCATGCGGTGCCCATCCAGACACATAGATTATTGAAAATGTTGCGCGGATACGGCCGTCCGGGTCCGAAAAGCGCTCGGCATAGATTTCCGCTGCGCGCAGGAAGAAGGCACGCGTCAGCGGCTTGTGGCTGCGAGCAGACAGCGGATTCGTCATGCCCATCGCTTTCAGGTCACGCATCAGCGGAAACAGTGAATCATAGCGGACAGTGTAATTCTCCGCATCGATGACGGGCAGCGCAAAGCCTGCTCGCTGCAGCAAACCGCCGACATCGCGCACATCGGCGAAGGGGATGACGCGTGGGCTTGCCCCACCGGTCATCTCGATTTCAGTTGCGAGCAGCACCTCGCGCAGTTCCTGCAGCGTGCCGGCGCCAGGAATGGCGGCCAGGAACAAGCCGTCCGGTTTCAACGCGCGGCGAATCTGGATGAAAACACCGGGTGTGTCGTTGGTCAGGTGCAGGTTGAGTGGTGCAATCACCAGATTGGCTGATTGGGGCGCGAGCGGCACGTCTTCGAGCGGTGCTTCGAGAAAAGATTCACCGGCCGCGACATAGCGGATGTCGCTTTCCACGCGGGTGAGGCTGCCGACCTTGCCGGTCGCGATCGCCGCATGGGCGGCCGCACCCGTCGTGCCGTGCAGTTCTACCGCATGTTCGAAACTGCGCTCCACGACGGCGAGGCGGTCTGCCAGTTCCTCGGCGGCGATATCGAGCAGGAAGCCTGCTTTCGGGTCGTTGTTTGCGAGCGCGCGCCGACGGTTTGCGGCGATCTGCGCCTTGTCGAAGATGATATCCATGGCGATGTCCATATTCCCCCGTCCGGCAGGCGGCAAGGCGATTTTCCTTTGGCGCGACGCGCCAGTGCGTCTCGCGGCTCTTGAGCTCGGCCTGCCACGCTTTGGGTCTTCGTTTTATGCATGTCACTCTCGCAAAACCGCTACACACTTTTGTGCGACATGCTCTAGTCTGCCTCATATGGGGACGATCGAGATGAAAAGTGAGGCGGTGCGGATATGGGCGCAGTTTCTGCAGCCGTTTTCGATGCTTGCCGATCTTGTCTATCCGCCGGCCTGCGCGGCTTGTGGTGTTTCGACAGGCGGTCACCGCGGGCTCTGTGCCAAATGCTGGTCCGAGGTCCGCTTCATCGAGCGCCCTTATTGCGAGGTGCTCGGCCTTCCCTTTTCTCATGATCTCGGCGCCGGCATCCTGAGTGCTGAAGCGATCGCCAATCCACCTCCCTTCGATCGACTGCGTTCAGCAGCCACCCTCGATCACGCCGTTCGAACCTTGGTCCATGGTCTGAAATACCGCGATCGTACGGATCTCGCACCGATGATGGCCGCCTGGATGCTGCGCGCCTCGGACGGCATGGTCGAACGCTGCGACGCCATCATTCCGGTTCCCCTCCATCGCACCCGCATGGTTTCGCGCAAATTCAACCAGGCCGCAGAGCTTGCCCGACATTTGGCCGGGCTTGCCGGAAAGCCGCTATTGCCGGCAACGCTCCTGCGTGTGAAGCGGACCAGTCAGCAGGTCGGTCTTGGCTTGCGGGCGCGCGAAGACAATGTCCGTGGCGCTTTTGCAGTTGCCGCGGGCAGGGAAAGCGATGTCTTCGGAAAACGCATCGTGCTTGTCGACGACGTCTTTACGACAGGAGCGACAGTTGGTGCGGCAACGCGCGCGCTGCGCAAGGCGGGGGCCTCCGATATAACGGTTTTGACCTTTGCAAGGGCTATCGCAGAAACTATATGACAGAAAGAAAACAGCACTGTCTGGAGAGCTTCATGGTACCCGTTACCATTTATACGCGCCAATTCTGCGGCTATTGTGCACGCGCCAAATCTCTTCTTGAAGAGAAGGGGGTCGATTATGTCGAACATGACGCCACCTTCTCGCCCGAGCTTCGCCAGGAAATGCTTGGCAAGTCGAACGGCCGCACAACATTTCCGCAGATTTTCGTCGGCAGCACGCATGTCGGCGGTTGCGATGATCTCTACGCGCTCGATCGGGCAGGCAAGCTCGATCCGCTGCTGGCAGCCTGAGGAAGAGCGATGAGTTTCACGGCTGCCGCCATTCAGATGTGTTCCGGTGTCGATCCGGAGCGGAATGCCGCTTCGATGGCGCGTCTCGTCCGAGCAGCTGCCGCGCAGGGCGCCACCTATGTGCAAACGCCGGAAATGACCGGCATGCTGCAGCGTAACCGGGCTGCTGCAAAAGAAGTGCTGCGCGACGAGAGCAATGACATCATCGTCAAGACCGGCTCGGCGCTTGCGGCTGAGCTCGGCATCTATATGCATGTCGGCTCGACGGCGATTGCGCTCGATGACGGCAAGATGGCCAATCGCGGTTTCCTCTTCGGACCTGACGGAAAGATCCTGAACCGATACGACAAGATCCATATGTTCGACGTCGACCTCGACAACGGCGAGAGCTGGCGCGAAAGCGCCGCCTACCGGCCGGGGTCCGAAGCGCGCGTTCTGTCTTTGCCTTTTGCCGAGATGGGTTTCACTATCTGTTATGACGTGCGTTTCCCGCAGCTTTTCCGTGCGCAGGCGGTTGCCGGTGCCGAGGTGATGACCGTTCCGGCCGCTTTTACGAAGCAGACCGGAGAGGCGCATTGGGAGATCCTGCTGCGGGCGCGTGCCATCGAAAACGGCGTCTTCGTCATCGCGGCAGCGCAGGCTGGCCTGCACGAGGACGGTCGGGAGACATTCGGTCATTCCATGATCATCGACCCCTGGGGCAAGGTGCTCGCGGCGGCCGGCCCGACTGGCGAGGCCGTCATTTTGGCAGAGATCGATCCGGCGGCTGTGAAGGCCGCACATGACAAGATTCCAAACCTTAAGAACGGACGGGAGTTTTCCATCGAGAGGATTGCGGGGGGAATCTCGGGAGGCGTCGCAGCTTGATCCGCTATTCCCTCATTTGTGAGAATGCCCATGAGTTCGAAGGCTGGTTTTCAGAAAGCGCGGATTTCGACCGGCAGGTCGCAAGCGGGTTTCTGACCTGTCCCGTCTGCAATTCCGCCTCCATCTCGAAATCGCTGATGGCGCCGTCGGTCTCGACTGCACGCAAGAAGGACGAGATACAGTCTGTTGCCATGGACGTGGCTCGCCGCGAAGCCTTCCTGAAGCTCAAGGAAGCGGTTGCAGCGGTCAAGGCGAATTCGGAGGATGTCGGGACGCGTTTTCCCGAAGAGGCCCGCAAGATCCATTATGGCGAGGCGGATGCTCGCGGCATTATCGGCCAGGCGACACCCGATGAAGCGCAGTCGCTGGTCGAAGAGGGCATCGAGATTGCTGCCCTGCCGATCCTGCCTGAAGACGTGAACTGATATGGAGACTGCGCGGCTGGCCTTCTATAATTTCGGCCTGCATGTCGCACCTTCTGACAGCAGGGCCGTCGAAGGCTTCGTTCTTCGTGAACCTCCGAATTTCGAAGCTGCCGCCCGGGCGTGCGGCTTCATTGGCCGCTCAGGCTATCCCGGATATCCCGGCCCCAGAAGCTGGGGGCCGCAGGTTTTTCCGCGTTACATCGAGGGCAGCGGTTTCACCTCTGCGCCATCTTCCCTGTCATTATGGGCCGATATCGAGTCTCTGATGGCTTTCACCTATAATGGTGTTCATGCCGACGCCCTGAAACATGCCCGCAACTGGAATGTGAAGCAGACTTGGCCGCCGCTCGTCCTATGGTGGGTTTCAGTCTATCATCGGCCGGACTGGCAGGAAGGTGTGGAGCGTCTCGAATATCTTGCCGACCACGGCGCAAGCCCTAAGGCCTTCAACTTCAAACAGCCCTTTGGGCCTGACGGGGCGGAAATTGTGATCGATCGCGACCACGTCAAAGAGCTTGCCGCGCGCAATGCCGAGACGCAGAAGGATCTGCTCGCTTTCGTCCAAACTTTGAAGGTCTAGACCGTCGCGATCAAGCCGGCCGCTTTGCCAGCAACATGTAGTTCACATCCATGTCTTTCGACAGGTTCCACTGGTTTGCCAGCGGATTGAAGAAGACGCCTGTGCGGTCGATGATTTCGAGGCCGTTTGCGACGAGCGGTTTTTCCAGCTCTTCGGGGCGCACCAGCTTTTCATATTGATGCGTGCCGCGCGGCAGCCAGCGCAGGACATTTTCGGCGGCAAAAATGGCAAGCGCGGCCGCCTTCATGGTGCGGTTGATGGTGGCGACGAACATCAGGCCGCCCGGCCGGACCATGCCGGCGCAGGTATTCATGAAAAGCTCGACATCGGCCACATGCTCCACCACTTCCATGTTGAGCACGATATCGAAGGCCTCACCGGCCTCGGCGAGCTGCTCTGCGGTGACGGCCCGATAGTCGACCGTAACACCCGATGCCTTGGCATGGGTTGAAGCGATGCCGATGTTTTTTTCGGAGGGGTCCGCGCCGACTACTTCGGCCCCCATACGGGCAACCGGCTCCGACAGAAGGCCGCCACCACAGCCGATATCGAGCACGCGCAGGCCTTCAAGCGGTTTGGCACTCTTTGGATTGCGAGAGAAATTCTCCGCTGCCCTGTCGCGGATATAGGCCAGGCGAACAGGATTGAACTTGTGCAGCGGCTTGAACTTGCCGGTCGGGCTCCACCACTCGGCTGCCATGGCGGAAAAGCGATCGACTTCGCTCTGGTCGATTGTTGTTTTGGCCGCTTCGTTCATCTGCCGCTCCTTCATGTCCTGTCAGTGAAGTCGGATGATCGGTGCGATAAGTCAAGGGCGCTCAAGCCGCACCGGACGCTTGGTATACATCTTAACAAAACGAGCGAGCCTCAAGACATTAAAAAACCCCGCGTCTTCGCGGGGTTCGTATCAAAGGTCATGCAGATTCAGCGGCACTGACGGCGCGGGCCGTATGTGGGCTGGTAGGTGTTGTCATACGCGCGGTATGAGCGATAGCGGCTGTAGCAGTAATCGGCATGCGAACTGCCCGTCTGCACGCGCGGCTGCGAGGCTATAATGCCGCCGATGATTGCGCCGGCGGCCAAGCCCCCGATAATGGCGCCGGTGTTGTCATGGTGCCGATAATACCGGTCGCGGTAATAGCGGTCGCCATAATAGCGGCGGTCCCTGTCCCATCCGCGATCATAGCGATAACGGTCCGAATAGCGGTAATTGCGGCCCCAACCTTGATTATAACGAGGGCATTTCGTGAAGTTGTTGCAGCCCACCTGGAGAAGCTCGGCCTGGTCGCCGGCGGCTTGGGGTTGCACTGCCGACTGGACAGGGTTTGCCGTATAGGCCGGGCCCGCCCAAGCGGGCATTCCGGAGAATGCGGTTGCTATCGACAGTGCAAATATCGCTAATCTTCTCATTCTGCTCACCAGCTTTCTTGACGTATCTATTGCTGTTTAAACGCATTTCCGACCACTAAGTTCAATCGCCTTCATGCTCCGGTTTGACGGATATAGCGAAAGAGATGTTTTGCGTGGGCGGCGCGGACCGTTTCCGGCGAACTCCTGCCGTCTCCATTTCACCCTTTCCCCGCCCTTGCCACCCCTTGCCAAACTCGCTAAGAGACGCGCCAACTTTCGTCCTTGGTTGGCGGGGCCAGAAGCGTTCCAGAAACCAGTATTTCCGGGCTCTTCGGCCATTCGGCAGCCGGGGTTTTCTGATGCCCGGGAGGGCAATGCGTCTCCCGGCGGTTTGTGAACGCGTGGCGTACCGGAGAAGCAAATCCCGTTTCCGGCAGTGGCGCGCGGGTCGTGGTAGAGGCTTATGGCACGCATCGTTATGAAATTCGGCGGAACCTCCGTCGCTGATCTGGACCGCATCAAGAACGTTGCCCGCCATGTGAAACGTGAAGTCGACGCCGGCCATGAAGTGGCAGTCGTCGTTTCCGCCATGTCCGGCAAGACCAATGAGCTGGTTGGCTGGGTGCAAGGCACGCCGAAAGTGATCGGCGCCAACTCGCCTTTCTACGACGCACGCGAATATGACGCCGTGGTCGCCTCAGGTGAACAGGTCACGTCAGGCCTTCTGGCGATCGCTCTGCAGAGCATGGGCATCAACGCCCGTTCCTGGCAGGGCTGGCAGATTCCGATCCGCACAGACAACGCGCATGGCGCCGCGCGCATCATGGAGATCGACGGCACCGATATCATCAAACGCATGGGCGAGGGTCAGGTCGCGGTCGTTGCCGGCTTCCAGGGGCTTGGCCCCGATAACCGCATTTCGACGCTCGGGCGCGGCGGATCGGACACGTCGGCAGTGGCGATCGCGGCCGCAGTGAAGGCCGACCGCTGCGACATCTATACCGACGTCGACGGCGTCTACACGACCGATCCGCGCATCGAGCCCAAGGCCCGGCGCCTGAAGAAGATCGCCTTCGAAGAAATGCTGGAAATGGCGTCTCTCGGCGCCAAGGTTCTCCAGGTGCGCTCGGTGGAGCTTGCCATGGTGCACAAGGTACGCACCTTTGTGCGTTCGTCTTTCGAGGATCCCGATGCTCCGGGCATGGGTGACCTCTTGAACCCGCCCGGAACGCTGATTTGTGACGAGGATGAAATCGTGGAACAGGAAGTAGTCACCGGCATCGCCTATGCCAAGGATGAGGCTCAGATCTCGCTTCGCCGTCTTGCCGACCGGCCGGGCGTTTCCGCCGCGATCTTCGGGCCGCTTGCCGAAAGCCACATCAACGTTGACATGATCGTCCAGAACATCTCTGAAGATGGTTCGAAGACGGACATGACCTYCACCGTTCCCTCGGGAGATGTCGAGAAGGCCATCAAGGTCCTCTCCGACAACAAGGCGAAGATCGGCTACGACGTTGCACAGAGCGAATCGGGGCTGGTGAAGGTCTCGGTCATCGGCATCGGCATGCGCAGCCATGCGGGTGTTGCGGCGACCGCCTTCCGGGCACTTGCCGAAAAAGGCATCAACATCAAGGCAATTACAACTTCGGAGATCAAGATTTCGATCCTGATCGACGGTCCTTACGCAGAACTCGCTGTCAGAACTTTGCATTCCTGCTACGGTCTGGATAAGAATTGATTCCCAGCGGGCGGCCTGCCCCTTCAGGTTGAAGATGCGGCCGGTTCTTCTGTCCGCACCAAGCGTTTGTTTCGGGGAGCTTGAGACGCAATGAGAGACCTTTCCGGCGGTCCGCGCGTATTGCTCAAGCGGCTGCGCGAATTGATGGCGGAGCCGCTGGAGCCGCAGGAGCGACTCGACCGGATCGTGCGCCAGATCGCCAGCAACATGGTGGCAGAGGTGTGCTCCGTCTACGTGCTGCGGGCCGACGGCGTTCTCGAGCTCTATGCGACCGAAGGTCTCAAAAAAGAAGCCGTCCACCTTTCGCAACTGAAGATGGGGCAGGGTCTCGTCGGCACGATCGCCGCATCGGCCCAGCCGCTCAATCTTTCCGACGCACAGTCGCATCCGGCCTTCCGCTACCTGCCGGAAACGGGTGAAGAGATCTATCATTCCTTCCTCGGTGTACCGATCCTGCGGACCGGCCGCTCGCTCGGCGTTCTCGTCGTGCAGAACAAGGCGAGCCGCAATTATCGCGACGAGGAGCTGGAGGCGCTCGAAACGACGGCGATGGTTCTCGCCGAGATGATCGCGACCGGCGAACTCAAGAAGATCACCAAGCCGGGTCTCGAACTCGATCTCACCCGTTCGGTCACAGTCGACGGCGATACCTATAATGACGGCATCGGCCTTGGTTACGTCGTGCTGCACGAGCCGCGCATCGTTGTTACCAATCTCCTCAATGAAGATGCGGAGAAGGAAATCCGGCGGCTGGCGGAAGCCATGGGCTCGCTCAGGATCTCGATCGACGACATGCTGTCGCGCCGCGATGTCTCCATGGAAGGTGAGCACCGCGAGGTGCTCGAAACCTATCGCATGTTCGCCCATGACCAGGGCTGGGTGCGCAAGCTGGAAGAAGCGATCCGTAACGGCCTGACGGCGGAAGCGGCGGTGGAGAAGGTCCAGAGCGACACCAAGGCGCGCATGATGCGCCTGACCGATCCGTATCTTCGCGAGCGGATGCACGACTTCGAAGATCTGGCGAACCGGCTGCTGCGCGTATTGACCGGTTATACGGGTCGCACGACGGCTGAAGGCTTTCCGACCGACGCGATCATCCTGGCGCGTGCCATGGGGGCGGCGGAGCTTCTCGACTACCCGCGCGCCAATGTGCGCGGTCTGGTGCTGGAAGAAGGCGCGGTGACGAGCCATGTGGTGATCGTTGCACGCGCCATGGGCATTCCGGTCATCGGCCAGGCGGCGGGTGTCGTCGCTCTTGCCGAAAATGGCGATGCCGTCATTATCGATGGTGACGAAGGGCATGTGCATATCCGACCGATGCCGGAGCATCAGCGCTCCTATGAAGAAAAGGTTCGCTTCCGCGCCCGCCGGCAGGAGCAGTTCCGGGCATTGCGTTCCGTTGAGCCGGTCACCCGGGATGGTCAGCGCATTCAGCTTCTGATGAATGCCGGCCTGCTGGTCGACCTTCCGCAGTTGGCGGAATCGGGTGCGGAGGGCATCGGTCTCTTCCGCACAGAACTTCAATTCATGATCGCATCAACCATGCCGAAGGCGGAAGAGCAGGAGATGTTCTACCGCAATGTGCTGAAGCAGGCGGCGGGCCGTGTCGTGACTTTCCGTACGCTCGATATCGGTGGCGATAAGGTCGTTCCTTATTTCCGCGGCCACGAGGAAGAGAATCCGGCGCTCGGCTGGCGGGCAATCCGCCTGTCGCTTGACCGTCCGGGGCTGTTGCGTACCCAGCTGCGCGCCATGCTGAAGGCTGCGGCAGGCGCCGAGCTGAAGCTGATGGTGCCGATGGTGACCGAGGTTTCTGAGCTCAGGCAGGTGCGCGAACTTCTGCAGAAGGAAGTGCAGCATCTGTCGCGTTTCGGCCACGGTCTGCCGCGCAAGCTGCAGTTCGGCGCGATGCTGGAAGTGCCGGCGCTGCTCTGGCAGCTCGACGAGCTGATGGATGCGGTCGATTTCGTCTCGGTCGGTTCCAACGATCTCTTCCAGTTCGCCATGGCGGTCGATCGCGGCAACGCGCGGGTGTCGGAGCGCTTCGATCCACTGGAGCGGCCGTTCCTGCGGATTCTGCGCGATATCGTGCGCGGTGCCGATCGCAATAAGACACCGGTGACGCTCTGCGGCGAGCTGGCAGGAAAGCCGCTTTCGGCCATGGCGTTGCTGGGCGTCGGTTTCCGCTCCATCTCCATGTCGCCGGCTTCGATCGGACCGGTCAAGGCGATGCTGCTGGGCCTCGATGCCGAGGCTCTCACTAAGGCCGTTAACGAGGCGCTGGACGACCGGAATGCGACCGTGCCGATGCGCGAAGTGCTTGCCCGCTTCGCCGAGAGCCACAATATTCCCCTTTAGACATATATAAGAAGAATTGGAGCAAGGGGTGGCGAAGCTTCCCATTGAAAAGATGCGCGAGCTTGAGCGCCGGTTCGGCGAGATCGAAGCGCGCATGTCGGCCGGCCCTTCGGCCGATGTTTATGTAAAGCTCGCGTCCGAATATTCAGAGCTGCAGCCGGTCGTCACAAAGATCCGTGCCTATCAGAAAGCACTCGGCGAACTTGCCGATCTGGAGGTGCTGCTCGAGGACAAGTCCGTGGATCGCGACATGCGCGAGCTCGCCGAACTCGAGCTGCCTGACGTGAAAGAGCGGATCGAGGCGCTGGAGAACGAAATCCAGATCCTGCTGCTGCCGAAGGATGCGGCCGATGAAAAGAGCGCGATCCTGGAAATCCGCGCCGGCACCGGCGGCAACGAGGCTGCGCTTTTTGCCGGTGACCTTTTCCGCATGTACGAGCGCTACGCGTCGACACATGGCTGGAAGGTGGAAGTGCTGTCGTCAAGCGAGGGCGAAGCCGGCGGCTTTAAGGAAATCATCGCTACAATCACCGGCAAAGGTGTCTTTGCCAAGCTGAAGTTCGAATCCGGCGTGCACCGTGTGCAGCGTGTGCCGGAGACGGAAGCCGGCGGGCGCATCCACACATCGGCGGCGACGGTTGCGGTTCTGCCCGAGGCCGAGGAGATCGATATCGAAATCCGGCCAGAGGATATCCGCATCGATACGATGCGCTCGTCGGGTGCGGGCGGCCAGCACGTCAACACGACGGACTCGGCGGTGCGTATCACGCACTTGCCGACAGGTATCGTTGTGACCAGCTCGGAAAAATCGCAGCACCAGAACCGCGCCAAGGCCATGCAGGTGCTTCGGTCGCGTCTTTACGATGCCGAGCGGCAGAGGGCCGATAGCGAACGGTCTGCCGACCGCAAAAGCCAGGTCGGATCCGGCGACCGTTCTGAGCGCATCCGCACCTACAATTTCCCGCAGGGTCGTGTGACCGACCATCGTATCAACCTGACACTTTATAAACTCGACCGGATAATGATCGGCGAGATCGACGAAGTGGTGGATGCGCTGCTTGCCGATTATCAGGCGAGCCAGCTCGCGCAGCTTGGCGAACAGCAATGACCGCATCCGGGCCGACGGTTTCCGAAATGCTTGCCGAGGCCCGGCGCCGTTTCACGGAAGCCGGCATAGCTGATCCGCAGACCGATGCGCGGCTGCTGATTTCGGGATTGTTGAAGCTCTCGCCGACCGAGATGCTGACCGCAGGCCGTGACGTGGTTTCGGAAGAGCAGGCGGGAACCATCGGTCGGGCGATCGAAAGGCGGTTGAAACACGAGCCGGTGCATCGCATTCTCGGAGAGCGGGAGTTCTACGGCCTGCCGCTTTCGCTGTCCGCCGGCACGCTGGAACCGCGACCGGATACGGAAATCCTCGTCGATACGATCATTCCTTATCTGCGCGACCTTGCAAAGACGGAGGACAATCTCCACATCCTTGATCTAGGAACCGGGACCGGAGCGATTTGTCTTGCGCTCCTGAGTGAATGCCCGGAAGCATCAGGCATCGGCAGCGACATTTCGACCGATGCACTTGAGACGGCAAGATCAAACGCAGAAAGAAACGGATTGCAGGATCGATTCACGACCATTCGGTCGAACTGGTTCGAGAACATCCACGGGACGTTTCATGCGCTTGTCTCAAATCCGCCCTATATTGCTTCCAATGTTATTCACGATCTCGCTCCCGAAGTGACGAAATTTGATCCAGCTGCAGCTCTGGACGGCGGCTCGGATGGGCTTGACGCCTACAAAGCCATAGCAAAAGATGCCGGAAGGTTCGTACGGCCAAATGGGATCGTCGGACTTGAAATAGGCTATGATCAGCGAAACGATGTGACGGCGATCTTTGAAGCGGAAGGCTTCAAGTGCCTCAAATCCGTGAAAGACTATGGTCAGAATGACAGAGTGCTCGTGTTCTCGCCGGCATGACCGGCGACAAATTGCAGCATCGAACTGGACATTGTTGCTATTGCGAAGAAAAAGGCTTGGATTTCCCGAGGAAGCAATATAGGTTGCCCTCACGCGTTGGGCGCATAGGAATGAACGAGATTCGTTCGGTACTTGCTCAGCTTCGGGGGTCTGCTCTTTTAAACGAGAGTTTCAAAAGTTGAACACGACCCAATGCGTGAATCAGTCAAACTGACTTGAAGACAAGCGGCAGGTCGGCGCGAAGGCGCACTATGCTTGCGGCACGAAGGCCCTGATCCGGATAGACCGGTCTTGGCGGTTGGTGCCATGTATCCAATCACAAACAGAGAATTCAGGTGAACGATCGATGAGGCCAGGACAGCAGAACAAGCGCGGTCGAGGGCGTGGCAATAACAATAATAACAATGGCGGCGGCGGAAATAACAATAACAACAATTTCAACCGCAAGGGCGGCAATCCGCTGACCAGGACTTATGACAGTTCCGGTCCCGATGTGAAGATCCGCGGCACTGCCCAGCACATCGCTGAGAAATATGCGCAGCTCGCCCGTGACGCTCAAAGTTCCGGCGACCGCGTCATAGCTGAGAACTATCTGCAGCATGCCGAGCACTACAACCGCATTATTGCTGCCGCACAGGCGCAGATGCAGGAACGCTTCCAGCGCGATGATCGCCAGGACTTTAACGATCGCGATAATGCGGACCGTGACGGCGACGAACTGGATATGGCGGACAGCGACGACGTCGTCATCGTTCAGCCGCCCCATCAGCAACAGCGCGAACAGAAGCGGCCAGCTGCTGCAGCACCGGCACCCGCCCAGTCTGAGGCGGAAGTGATCGACGGCACCGGCCCGCAGCCGGACATCGAGGGCATCCCTGCCGAAGTCGCGATGGAAGAGGAAGGCTCTGCTGCGCCGCAGCGCGAGCGACAGCCCCGCCGCCGCAATGCTGGCAGCCGCCCGCGCCGTCCGCGTCGCGGTGCTGAAGGTGAGGCCACCGGCGAGGAAGGTGCTTCCGCCGAAGCGCCGGTTCTGGCTGAAGCTGCTTCCGAATAAGTTCGGTTCATATGTGGAACTTGAAAGGCTGCCCTCTCGGGCGGCCTTTTCTTTCTTGCGCAGTCGCGTTGCCTTTCGCGGCGTGGGGCCTGGAAGGCGTCATGAGGTTCCTTGCCTACGGTGCGGCCGAAGGCGACTTCAGCAAGAAATAGGTGCGGCCGGACGTGGAGCCGCGGCCAAATAGCGTCTGCGAAGCAAGCGCTTTCGGGCGGCAGTTTTCCGGTGCCTCACCCCTTTAAACTCTCCGGATTCTCCACCATATCCTGCCCAGGTTGTTTGCCGCGAATCTCAATGGCGACAAACAGGGGCTTGCCTTTTGAGGGAGCTCAATCTCAATCATCGGTCTGTGCCTTATGAAGGGCAGGGCGATTCATGGAGGTAACATATGAATATCGAGAAATACTCCGAGCGGGTGCGCGGTTTCGTTCAGTCCGCCCAGACCTATGCGCTTGCGCAGGGGCACCAGCAATTCACTGCAGAACATGTGCTCAAAGTCCTGCTCGATGACGATCAGGGCATGGCCGCTTCGCTGATCGAGCGCGCCGGCGGTGATGTAAAAGCCGCGCGGCTCGCCAATGATGCCGCGCTTGCCAAGCTGCCGAAGATTTCCGGCGGCAATGGTAACATCTATCTTGCCCAGCCGCTTGCCAAGGTCTTCTCCACTGCCGAAGAAGCTGCAAAAAAGGCCGGCGATAGCTTCGTGACGGTCGAACGTCTGCTGCAGGCACTGGCGATCGAAACCTCTGCCTCGACCTATCAGTCGCTGAAGAATGCCGGTGTGACCGCGCAGGCGCTCAATCAGGTCATCAATGAAATCCGCAAGGGCCGCACCGCCGATACAGCCAGCGCCGAGCAGGGTTTCGACAGCCTGAAGAAATATGCACGCGACCTGACAAGCGATGCCCGCGAAGGCAAGCTCGACCCGGTTATCGGCCGCGACGATGAAATTCGCCGCACGATCCAGGTTCTCTCGCGCCGTACCAAGAACAATCCCGTTCTGATCGGCGAGCCGGGCGTCGGCAAGACCGCGATCGTCGAAGGGCTTGCGCTGCGTATCGTCAATGGCGACGTGCCTGAGAGCCTGAAGGACAAGAAGCTGATGGCGCTCGACATGGGCGCCCTGATTGCCGGCGCGAAGTTCCGCGGCGAGTTCGAGGAACGCCTTAAGGCGGTGCTGAACGAGGTCCAGTCTGAAAATGGCGAGATCATCCTCTTCATCGATGAAATGCACACGCTTGTTGGCGCCGGCAAGGCTGACGGCGCGATGGATGCCTCGAACCTGCTGAAGCCGGCTCTTGCCCGCGGCGAACTGCATTGCGTCGGTGCGACGACGCTCGACGAATATCGCAAACATGTCGAGAAGGATCCGGCTCTTGCCCGCCGCTTCCAGCCGGTCATGGTCGAAGAGCCGACGGTCGAGGATACGATTTCGATCCTGCGCGGCCTGAAGGAAAAATATGAGCAGCATCACAAGGTGCGCATTGCAGATGCCGCGCTGGTTGCCGCTGCGACCCTTTCCAACCGTTATATCACCGACCGTTTCCTGCCGGACAAAGCGATCGACCTGATGGACGAGGCGGCTGCCCGCCTGCGTATGCAGGTGGACTCCAAGCCGGAAGAGCTCGATGAACTCGACCGTCGCATCATCCAGCTGAAGATCGAACGCGAGGCGCTGAAGAAGGAAACCGATGTGGCGTCCGCGGATCGGCTCAAGCGGCTGGAAGGCGAGCTTTCCTCGCTCGAGGAAGAAGCGGATGCGCTGACAGCCCGCTGGCAGGCGGAAAAGCAGAAGCTCGGTCTTGCCGCTGACCTGAAGAAGCAGCTCGACGATGCCCGCAACGAATTGGCGATCGCCCAGCGCAAGGGTGAATTCCAGCGCGCTGGCGAGCTTGCCTATGGCGTGATCCCGGGTCTCGAAAAGCAGCTTGCCGATGCCGAAAGCAAGGAAGACAACAGCCGCAACGCGATGGTCCAGGAGGTCGTGACCCCCGACAATATCGCCCACGTCGTCTCCCGGTGGACCGGCATTCCTGTCGACAAGATGCTGGAAGGCGAACGCGACAAGCTGCTCAGGATGGAAGACGATCTGGCGAAATCGGTGATCGGCCAGGGCGATGCGGTTCAGGCTGTATCCCGTGCCGTGCGTCGTGCCCGCGCAGGCCTTCAGGATCCGAACCGGCCGATCGGCTCGTTCATCTTCCTCGGCCCGACCGGTGTCGGCAAGACGGAGCTTACCAAGGCGCTTGCCCGCTTCCTTTTCGACGACGAGACGGCAATGGTGCGCATGGATATGTCCGAGTATATGGAGAAGCACTCCGTTGCCCGGCTGATCGGTGCGCCTCCCGGCTATGTCGGCTATGACGAAGGTGGTGCGCTGACGGAAGCCGTCCGCCGCCGGCCCTATCAGGTCGTGCTGTTCGACGAGATCGAGAAGGCGCATCCCGATGTCTTCAACATCCTGCTGCAGGTCCTGGACGAGGGTCGCTTGACCGATGGYCAGGGCCGGACGGTCGACTTCCGCAACACGATGATCATCATGACCTCGAACCTCGGTGCCGAATACCTGACGCAGTTGCGTGAGGGGGAGGACAGCGAGACTGTTCGCGAGCAGGTGATGGACGTGGTTCGCGGTCACTTCCGGCCGGAATTCCTGAACCGTATCGACGAGATCATCCTCTTCCATCGCCTGAAGCGTGAGGAAATGGGCGCGATCGTCGATATTCAGCTGAAGCGGCTGATTTCGCTGTTGTCCGAGCGCAAGATCGTGCTCGACCTCGATGAGGACGCCCGCAACTGGCTGGCGAACAAGGGATACGATCCGGTCTACGGCGCGCGTCCGCTGAAGCGGGTGATCCAGAAATTCGTCCAGGATCCGCTTGCCGAGCAGATCCTCTCGGGCCAGGTGCCGGACGGATCGACGGTGAAGATCACCAGTGGATCGGATCGCTTGCTGTTCCGGTCGAAACAGTCGGTCAGCGAAGCGGCGTAAGGCTGCGTTCACGAGAATTGAAAATGGCGGCTTTCGGGCCGCCGTTTTTGTTTCTGCAGACGGGAGGATTACTTGCTGGCGACCTGGTCCGAGGCGGGCTGGTTGTTCAGCAGCGTGTCGATGCGTTTGCGCTCGTCCTCGAACTTGGCGAGTGCATCGCCCTGGAGCGACTTGCCGCCCGGCAGGCGGATGCGAAGCGGGTCGACCTTGGTGCCGTTGACGATCAGTTCGTAATGCAGATGCGGGCCGGTGGATTCGCCTGTCGTGCCCACCCAGCCGATGACCTGGCCCTGTCGCACCTTTGCTCCGGGCACGATGCCTTTGGCGATGGCGCTCTGGTGGTTATAGGAGGATTCATAGCCATTGGCATGGCGGACGATCGTTTGGTTGCCGTAGCCGCCGGAGTCCCAGCCGGCCTTTTCGACCGTACCATTACCGGCTGCGATGATCGCCGTTCCGCGCGGCGCTGCCCAGTCTACACCCGTATGCATGCGCGCGAAGCCGAGGATCGGATGGCGGCGCATGCCGAAGCCGGACTTGAAAATACCGTTCGGGACAGGATTGCGCAGCAGGAACTGCCGGATGCTCTTACCCTCCTGATCGAAGTAGTCGATCGTGCCGTCTTCCGGGTCCTGAAAGCGATAGAAGCGCGTCAACGTGTCGCCGAAGCGGGCGTTGACATAGAGAAGGTCGGAATCCTCGGTCGCCTGGCCGTTGCTGTCAGCCACCGAGAAGAAGGCTTCGAGGTAGTCCGTCGGCTTCAACTGCGCCTGGAAATCGACATTGGCGGCAAGCAGCTTGATGATCAGCGCGGTCATATCCTTGGTCATGCCGTAGGAAAGGGCTGCGCGGTAAATGCCGTCGTAGACGCGCGGCAGATTCTGGCCGGCGGGCGGAGCGAAGGAATTGTCTTCGAAAGCGGTGGCGATCGCATCCAGCATCGGTGGTTCGCTGCCGGCCACGAAGCGGCCCTTGTCATCGAGGGCGACAGTGATGAGATGGCGCGTATTGCGATAGATGCTGGCCCGAATGATCTTCGCCTGCTCGCCCTTCTGAATGATACCGATGCGCAGGACGTCGCCCTTGGAAAGCGTATCGGTGCCGAGCACCGGGGTGATATAACCGGACATGCCATCTGCCTGTGGCTGCGGATAGCCGGAATCGGCGAGCGCCTTGGCAATTGTCGTGTCCTGGCGCACCGGCAGAATATCGTCGGCGAATTCCTCGGTCTGCGGTGTGATGGATTCCGGTGCCGAGACGGTCATATTCTGTTCGAGCACGCGTGCGGCAAGGCCGGCCGTCAAATCGACGTCATTGTCCTCGGCGGAGAAGCGGCGCGGATCCACATAGTAAAGGGCCGCGAGCTGGGCATTTCCATCCGTCAGAACGGATCCGTTGGAGCGGACGTTTTCCTCAACCTCGTCAAGCGACAGGCCAGGGGCCATGTTGAAATTGGATTTGCCGGTGGGGAAGGGGACGGTCTTCAATGCCACTTCGGATTCGACATCGGAGCCGTAGATTGCGCCGGTACGGCTTTGCGGTGCCGGCTGGGGCTCGTCGGCCGAGAAGATCGCCAGCGGATCGAAGTCCGGATAATCCTCAGTTGCCACGTGATTGGCAGCCAGCATCATCTTCACATGAGAGAAGGGCTGGCGGCGCACGACTTCCTTCTCGCCGTCATGGACAACGGTCGAGACCTCCATGATGGCGCGGTCGGATGGTTTGGCGGCGATGACGGGGGCGATCAGACGACCGCCGCGGGTAACAGATGTATCCTGATGTGCGTCTGCCGATGCGCTTGCATAGGCTTCGGCCGGGATTGCCAGCTGCTGCCTGCCGTCGAGCGCAGCAAAGAGTGCGACACCCATGAGGATGGAAGAGGTAATGCCGGTGAGGAACGTGCCCGAAAGCCAGCGAAGCGAAACTTCGCGTCGGTCGGGCGCGCGTCGCCCGTCTGCCAGAAGCGGAGGCTCGCTGCCGAGCGAGCGGATCATCATTTTCTCCGTCATCATGGCAGTGGAGTTCGCATCCTTACATTCGATGTCGTTCTGAGCATCCGCGGGCCATCCTGGCTGGGGCGAAAGATGTGCATATTTTGGGCACTGAAGTCAAATCACACCGGGAATGGCACCTTACGTGCGCATGCCTGCGTGAATCCTACGTGTTTCCTCTCACCAGCAGAATGTGATGATGTCGGGGCGAAGAGGAGCAAAATCGCATCTTCCACAACAAAACCGACAAACAGTCATGTTTTTCAGGCTTTCCAGCGTGATCAGAATCCGGGAAATCGACGAATTCCAATGGCCTCTATAAAATCTCGTGAGAAAACAACATGATACGAGAAAGATGATTTTTTTGAAAAAGGCCTGTTGACTGTTTCGGTGTGTGAGGATTATAAGCCCACTCACTGACGAGGGCGGCGGCGCTGCTGGCGACGAAGTCTCTCGTTCTAAAGAAATCAAGCGGATTGGCTGATGCTGGTTTGTTGCTCTTGGCGGAAGTTAGGGGCGTTGATTGGGGCGTTGATT